>CAZISY010000025.1:12522-42869 GCA_964542025.1 uncultured Verrucomicrobiota bacterium | reverse complement strand
GTCGTCGCCGAAGCCATGATGATGGATACCCGTATCCACGCCGGAGCCTCCATTGTCGGCACCGGCAGCTTTCAGGAACTGTGCCTCTACCACATGCGCCGCACCAATATTCCGCAAAACGAAATCGACGCCCTCTTCACCCCCGCCCGCGAAAAACTCTTCCGGCGCTTCGACCCCGTACACCACGCCGCCGCCTTCCGCGACCGTCCCCTGCTCCTCACCTCAGGCGGAAAAGATACCGATGTCCCCGCCGACTGCATCCGCCACTTTCACCGCGCCCTCGAAAAAGAATACACCCATCCCGCTCTGCTGAAACTGGAACACTTCCCCGAATTCGGCCACGACGCCCCGCCCCCCATGCGCCGGGCCGCCGTCGACTGGCTGGTCCGCCACCTCACCTGAAAAACCCGGCCGCGCCCCGCCTCTCCTCATACCGCCAGCGCGTGATCCGGATGCCGCACCATCGGAAACAGCTCATCCACCCCGCCCATCTTGAGCACTTTCTTCACGTTGGAATTCGGCGAAAAATAAAACACCCCGTTTTTCTTCCGCACTTCCTTCCCGAGCACGACCAGTTGGCAAATCGCCGAACTGCCCAGGAATTCCGTATCATGAAGATCCACCACAATTGTGCGAATGTCCCGCTCCTTCAGCCGGTTACACTCCTCCTCCAGCCTGCCGGTGGCCATACTGTCCACCACGCCGGATATTTTCATAATCAATCCCCCGGCCCGCTCAATCACTTCCACCTTCATAATGGCCACCCTTTCTGCTCACCCCGGCCCGCCGCGAAGCCCCGCCAAACACGCAACACCCTCCCCCGGAACAATGGAATTCTCCCCCCTCCGCACACCCCGCACAAGCCCTTTTTTCACCAAACTGAAAACCCCTCCCCCGGGAATCCCGAGAAAAGAATTTCCAATGATTGGAAAAAACCGCTAGAAAACTTCCAACGATTGGAAAAAACGGGCAAAAAACTTCCAACGATTGGAAAAATCGCCCGCCCTTTTTCCAACCCTTGGAAAAACAGCAACCGCCGGCTGCCCCGGCGACAGGACGGGTGGACCCATGAACGACCAGAAACCTCTTTTGTACGCGCCGATCCCCATGCAGCGGGTCGGACCAATCCTCATTCACAGCGATGAACTCACCGGCGAAATTCTGCTCCCGCTGGCCACCTACGAATCGCCCCTCTGGCCGTCCGTCAACCGCGGCGCGCGCGTCGCCGTGCAGTCGGGCGGACTGCATGTAATCGTCAATGACGACCGGATGACCCGCTCCATTCTGATCGAAGCGCCCACCGCCACACACGCCGGGCGCATCAGCCGCGAACTGCTCACCACCCACCGCGACGCCCTGCGCGCCGCCGCCGAAGGAAGCAGCCGGTTCGCCCGGTTTCTGGATCTGCACGCCCAGCTCGCCGCCAACCTGATCTTCCTCCGCCTGGAAATGCAGAGCGGCGACGCCTCCGGACACAACATGCTCACCCAGGCCGCCGAAGCCATGATGACCCTGATCCTTCAAACCTACCCCGAACTGCGTTACGTCTCCCTCTCCGGCAACTACTGCACCGACAAAAAAGTGTCCGCGGTGAACGGCATTCTCGGACGCGGAAAACATGTGACCGCCGAGGCGATCATCCCGCAGAAACTGTGCGCCCGTTACCTCAAAACCTCCGCGCGCGCCGTGGCGAATCTGAACGTCAAAAAGAATCTCATCGGTTCCCTCCTCGCGGGCGGCGTGCGTTCCGCCAACGCGCATTTTGCCAACATGCTGCTCGCCTTTTATCTCGCCACCGGACAGGACGCCGCCAACATCGTGGAAGGCTCGCAGGGGCTGGTCCACGCCGAAGACCGCGATGGCGATCTGTATTTCGCCGTCACCATTCCGAACATCATTGTCGGCACCGTGGGCAACGGCAAAGATCTGGATTTTGTGCGTGAAAATCTGGAACTGCTCGGCTGTACCGAGCCGCGCGAACCCGGCGTCAACGCCCGCCGGCTCGCCGTGGCCGCCGCCGCCGCCGTCTGGTGCGGCGAGCTCTCCCTGATGGCCGCCCTCACCAACGAAGGCGAACTCATGGCCACCCACAAACGAATGGAACGCAAATCATGAGCGACCCCACCAACCAGCGCAAACTCGACCACCTGCAAATCGCCGCCCGCGAAAATGAGGCGGACCGCCAACGCTCCTTTTTCAATGAAATTCACCTGACCCACCGCGCCCTCCCCGAACTGAATCTGGAGGATGTCGACACCTCCTGCACGTTCCTCGGCAAAACCCTCTCGTTCCCGCTCCTCATCAGCGCCATGACCGGCGGCGACCACGAACTCGCCCTCGCCGTAAACCGTAACCTCGCGCGGGCCGCGGAAGAAACCGGCGTGGCCATGAGCGTCGGCTCACAGCGCGTCATGTTCACACATCCCGCCGCGCGCGAAAGTTTCGCGCTGCGCTCCTGCGCCCCGACCGCGCCGCTCATTGCCAACCTCGGCGCCGTACAGCTGAATCACGGATTTGATCACCGCCACGGCTTTGAAGCCGTGGATGTTTTACAGGCCGACGCACTCTGCCTGCACCTCAATCCGCTGCAGGAAGCCATCCAGCCGAAGGGCAATACGGCGTTTCGCGGGGTGGCCGGCAAAATCGGCGCCATGGCCGAACAGTTGCCCTGCCCGCTGCTCGTCAAGGAAGTCGGCTGCGGGATCAGTCCGGCCGACGCCCTGCTCCTGCGCGAAAACGGCGTGCGGATTATTGATCTGGCCGGCGCGGGCGGAACCTCCTGGAGTTACATCGAGCATCTCCGCCATGAGGACCGCGACGCCTCGCCGGGGCTGGCCTTTCAGGATTGGGGCATCCCCACGCCCAAAAACATAGAACTCCTTCGCGACATCCCCGACCTCACGCTGATTGCGTCGGGCGGCGTACGCACCGGGATCGACATGGTCAAGGCCCTCGTCCTCGGCGCCTCGCTTTGCGGCATCGCCGCGCCCCTGCTCAAACCCGCTCTGGAAAGCGCCGACGCCGTCATCCGCCATATCCGCCGCCTCCAAAAAGAATTCGCCGTCGCCCAGTTCCTGCTCGGCATCCCGTCCGTGCCGGACCTCATCGGCAACCGCTCCCTGCTGCTCTGACCGCGTGCCGGAAACGTTTGTTGAAATTCACGGGAGATGCAACGTCATGAAAAAGGATGCGCCGCTTAAAACCAATCTGTCGGTTGATTCCGCCTTCGCCGAGGTGGTGAATCTGATCCAAACGGCCCGCCAGCGTGCCTACCAGGCGGTCAACACCGAGCTGGTTGGGCTGTACTGGCAAGTCGGCGAATATATCAGCCGAAAACTCGCCTCGTCCGAATGGGGCGATGGCGTGGTGGATGAACTCGCCCGTTATCTGGCTCAAACCCAGCCTGGACTGAAGGGGTTTACCCGTCCGAACCTGTTCAGGATGAGACAGTTTTACGAAATGTATGACGGTGATGAAAAAGTCTCGGCACTGCTGAGACAATTGCCCTGGACACACCATTTGATCATTATCGGGCAGTCCAAACGCCCGGAGGAACGCGAGTTTTACCTGCGAATGGCCATTCGTGAACGCTGGAGTTCGCGGGAGTTGGAGCGGCAATTCAAGACAGCACTTTTCGAGCGCACGGTGCTCCATCCGCTAAAAGTGTCATCACTGGTGACACAATTGCATCCAAGTGCAGCAGAAGTTTTTAAAGACAGCTATGTCGTCGAATTCCTCCAGCTCCAGGCGGAGCATAACGAGGCGGACCTGCACAAAGGATTGATCAACCGGTTAAAGGAATTCCTCATCGAACTGGGCCGGGATTTTTGTTTCATCGGCTCCGAATATCCCGTGCAGGTGGGCGGCCGGGACTTCGCGCTCGACCTGCTCTTCTTCCATCGCGGACTCAATGCTCTGGTGGCGATTGAGCTGAAAGTCGGACGCTTCGAGCCGGAGCACATCGGGAAACTTAATTTCTACCTCGAAGCGCTCGACCGCGACGTGCGCAAGCCGCACGAAAATCCGGCCATCGGCTTGCTGCTGTGTGCATCAAAAGACAGCGAGGTCGTCGAATATGCCCTGAGCCGCTCCCTTTCCCCGGCGCTCATTGCCGAATACCAGACGCAACTGCCGGAAAAGGAACTGCTCGCCGCCAAATTGCACGAATTCTATGCCCTCAATGTGAGGGAGTCCGAGACTTAAGCTGTGACGCATAACGTACCTTGGAACTTCTTCGATGGGATTCGGAACGCTAAAAATAACCCGGCGCAAATCATTAAATATCTTACTGTCTTCAGTTCCCGCCACAGGCTGGTATGAAGCATCTATAAACAGCATCCCTTCTGCGCGGACGTTTGACAAAGGCCTCTTTCAGGGCGTACTGTCCACAACATCGCTTTCTACGAAACGGGCTGAACGCGGGGTGCGGTTATGATTTCTTTTTATCGCATTGAATCGGGTCATCTGACGGCGGGCGATCGGGACCGCGCCGATGTGCTCGTGTATTCCCAGCCGGACGACGCCGAAAAAGCCGGCCTGCTGAAAGATTTCAACCTGGACCCGCTTGATCTTGAGGCCATCTACGACCCCGACGAAGTGCCGCGCGTGGAATGGTCCCCCGACCATACGTTCATCGTCTGGAAGCGGCCGGACAATGTATCGCACGGGGCGTCCATTCAGTTTGATGTGTTTTCGCTGGGTCTGCTGCTGACGCAGAACCGGCTGGTCGTCATCATTCCGGCCGGCGAGCTGACGCTTTCCGGGCGGGAGTTCAAACGGGTCAACTCTCCCAACGAATGCGCCCTGCGTACGCTGCTCCACACGGTTCATCACTATCAGGGCCATTTGAAAGCCATCAAAATGATGTCGCAGGAGCTTCAGGCCAAAATCATCACCTCCATGAACAACCATTACCTCCTGCAAATGTTCGCCCTCAGCGAAAGCCTGATCTATTACCAAAATGCCCTCGAATCCAATTTGACCGTTCTCTCCAAACTGCACAGCGCCCCCGATAAATGCGGATTCACAGCCGACCACATGGGTCTGCTGGATGATGTGATCATCGAAAATCAGCAGGCCAGCCTCCAGGCCGGCATCTATTCCAACGTGCTCTCCGGCCTTATGGACGCGCGCGGCAGCATCATCAACAACAACATGAACGCCCTGCTCAAAAACCTCACCATCATTAACGTGGTCTTTCTCCCCCTGAATCTGATCGCCAGCATCGGAGGTATGTCGGAATACAGCGCCATGACCAGCGGTCTTCACTGGGGATTGTCGTATTCGCTGTTTGGTTTCGGACTTCTTCTGCTGGGCTGGTTCACCTGGTGGTGGGTGATTAAGGTGATTGATCGCCGCCACCGGGAAGATCCCGGCGGATTCAAAAAATAAGTCGGCTCGGCACAGCGCCGGACCGGGATAGGAGAACTATGCAGGCGTTCACTTTTTGCAATCCAACGACCATCCTTTTCGGACGCGGACGCATCGCGGAACTCCCGCAGCACGTTCCCTCAAACGGCAAAATACTGATTGCCTACGGCGGCGGAAGCGTGAAGAAAAACGGCGTACTGGATGCCGTGCGCACAGCCCTGGCCGGACGCGCCTGCACTGAATTCGGCGGGATTGAACCCAACCCGACCTATGAAACCCTGATGAAGGCGGTCGAACTCATTCGTCGCGAAGGCATTGAGTTCATCCTGGCGGTGGGCGGGGGCTCCGTAATCGACGGCGTTAAATTCATCGCCGCGGCCGTACCGTTTCAGGGCGATCCGTGGGATATCCCGGCGCGCCATGCTCCCGTGAAATCCGCCCTGCCGTTCGGTACGGTGCTCACCCTGCCGGCCACCGGCTCGGAAATGAACTGCGGGGCCGTGATCACGCGCAGTGCCATTCATACCAAGCTGCCGTTTATGGCGGATCAGGTCTATCCGCGTTTCTCCGTGCTGGATCCGTCCACCACATTCTCCCTGCCGCCGCGTCAGGTCTCCAACGGCATCGTGGATGCTTTCGTGCATGTCATGGAACAGTATTTGACCGTCCCTGCGGCGGGACTCGTGCAGGATCGCTTCGCGGAGGGTCTGCTGCTGACCCTGATCGAAGAAGGCCCCCGTGCGCTGGAAACGCCGGAGGATTACGATGTGCGCGCCAATCTCATGTGGTGCGCCACGCTGGCGCTCAATGGGCTCATTGGCTGCGGGGTGCCGCAGGATTGGGCCACGCACATGATCGGGCACGAAATTACCGCGCTGCACGGGCTCGATCATGCGCAGACGCTGGCGATTGTGCTGCCTTCGGTCATGACGGTGCAAATGGAAAAGAAGCGCGAAAAACTGCTGCAGTATGCAGAACGGGTTTGGGATATCAGCGGAGACCATGAAGATGCCATCATCGCCGATGCGATTGAGATGACGCGCACCTTCTTTGAGCGGGTCGGCATCAAAACCCGCCTGAGCGATTACGGGATCGGCGCGGAAAGCATCCCCGCCCTGGTGGAACAGTTGAAGGCACACGGCATGACCCGGCTGGGCGAACACGGGGATATCACGCCCGAGGTCAGCCGTCGAATTCTGGAGTTGAGTTTGTAGGGAGGAGATCGGGAAGGCCGGACAGAGGCATGCGAAATACGATGTTCAGAACCGCCCTGGCGCTGCTGTGCGCATCCGGCGTGTACGCGGGCCGCGGCGAAATAGTTGTCACGCTGGATGAATCCGCCACCTACCAAACGATGGAGGGATTCGGCGGCGCCATCACAGAATCCGCGGCCTGGCTGATCCGGAATAAAATGTCCACCGCGCAGCGGACCAATCTGCTGCACGAACTCTTCTCCACGAACGGCATCGGCCTGAGCTGCCTGCGCATCCCCATCGGCGCCTCGGATTTCCGCCTGGCGGATTATACACTGGACGACGTCGCCGCCGGACAAACCGACTACGCGCTGGCCTCCTTCTCCACCGCACGCGATCAAAACTGGAAGATTCCCCTTCTGCGTGAAATACGCGCGATCACTACGAATGTGACGCTCTTTGCCGCACCGTGGTCGCCGCCCGCCTGGATGAAAACGTCCACCAACCTGTACTACGGAAAACTCAACGCCGGCGCGCGTCAGGCATACGCCGAGTATCTGTTGAAATTTGTTCAGGCCTATGCCGCCACCGGACTGCCCATCAGCGCCATCAGCCTGCAAAACGAACCGCTCAACGAACCCTACTCCTATCCCGGCGCCGCCATGTCCGCCCAGGAACAAATCACGCTGGCCGGAACCGTCGGGCGCCTCTTTCAAAGCAATGCCGTATCCACCCGGCTCCTCGGTTACGATCATAATTGGTCCAACTACACCTATCCCAACACGGTCCTCAGCAATACCGGCGCCCGGGCCTATCTGGCCGGCACGGCCTTTCACGGCTACGAAGGCTCCGAGTCCGCGCAGTCCGCCGTTCATGCCGCCCATCCCGACAAGGATATTTTCTTCACGGAAATTTCCGCCGGCACCTGGTCCACCAACTTCAGTGACTGCCTGATGTGGGACGCCACCCACCTGCTCATCGGCGCCACGCGCCACTGGGCCAAAACCATCATCAAATGGAACCTGGCGCTTGATGCCTCCGGTGGCCCGAAAAAAAACGGCGGATGCAGCACCTGCCGCGGCATCATCACCATCAACACCAATACCGGCGCTTTTACCCGGAATTATGATTACTACGCCCTCGCCCACCTCAGCGCGGCCGTTCGCCCGGGCGCCGTACGCATCGGCTGCACCGACAACGCTTCCGACGGTCCGCTCACCGTGGCCTTTAAAAATTCCGACGGCACCATGGCGCTCCTCGCCCAAAACAAAGCCACCCAGTCCCAGGACTTTGTGATCCGCTGGAATGATCAGTTCGCCCGCTGCACGCTGCCCGCCCAAAGCCTGGCCACGCTCGCATGGCCCAATACGCAGGGTGCCACCGCGGATGTCCGGATCACGCGCGGCGATCAAAGCATGCTCTTTCAGGCGCAGACCAATAGCCGTCCGGTTTTCGGCAACCCGCTGTTAACGGTCACCATCCAGCCCGCTTCGGCTGTCAGTGCCGGTGCGCAATGGCGGGTGGATGCAGGCGAGTGGCAAACCGATGGGCAAAGCCTTCCCGTGAGCATCGGCACACATACCGTGGAATGCGCCGCACTGACACGCTGGATCGAACCCGCGGCGCAGGCCGTTTCGCTCGCGTTTAATGAGGCAAAACAACTTTACCTGACGTACACGGCCTGGCCGGCCACCGCACAGGCCTTCTCGTTCCGCGCCGTCGCCCTGACCAACAGCGCCATACTCTCCTGGGGCGATCCGCGCCTGTCCTGGTTCACGAATCAAACCGTCCTGATCCGCTTTTCCACCAACACCTATCCGGCGCACACCGCCGACGGCACGGGCCTCTACACCGGTGCACTGCGCAGGGTTTCGCATGAATCACTGACCCCGGCACAAACGTATTTCTACACGCTCTGGTGTACGCAGGATGGAGCAGCATTCACCAATCCGCCCTGATGACCGGATGGCCCGCGACGCTCTCGCCGCGCTTCGTCTCAGCAGGCGCCGATATTATCAATCGCCTTTCGGGGGCGGCGGCTGCTTGGCAGGAAGGGATGCCGAAAGGCGGTATCAAAATCATAGCCGTTCTCGAAATCTTCAATGCGGTCTTCTTCCGTTTTGCCCAGCACACCCTCGCCAACCAGGTTGAACACGATCTCGCCCATGTCGCGCGTGGTGTGAATGCCCCATCGGTTCAGCACCGTTTTTGCGATAGGACCGAGTTGCTCCAGCGCGAAGAGCCGAAGCCCGTCCAGCAATTCCTGCCCGGATACATGCCGATTCGGACCCTTGCGCGGCTTCTTTAAAAGCTGACCGGTATAATCCAGCCCCTCCCGAATAAAGCCATACGCGTTCCGGTGGTAGCGGGAATCCTTCAGTAAAATTTTTTCCAACGCTTCTTCAAACTGAATGGAGTGCATGCCCACCTCAGGGGTTGAGCGCCGAAGCAATCGCTTCGGCAAGCGCTTTCATTTCCTGCACCTGATCATACTTCTTGGCCGCCCAATTCCACGTATGCCCATCGCCTTCAAAACGGGGAATGACATGAAAATGCAGATGCGGAACCGCCTGCCCGGACACGCGCCCGTTATTCTGAATAATGTTGCACCCATCCGTCTTCAGCGCCTTCCGCTGGGCCGCGGCTATTTTTTTCACCACAACGATCAAATGCTGCAAAACGGCGTCGGGCGTCTCGGTGATCGGGTCATAATGCTTCTTCGGAATAACCAGCACATGCCCCTTAATGATGGGGCCGATATCCATGAAGGCCAGCGCCTGATCATCCTCATACACCCTGGTGCAGGGAATTTCGCCGGCCGCAATCTTGCAGAAAACACAGTCACTCATGATCCGCTCCCGGGTTGGTACTCCACGCCGCATCCGCTGTCTGGGTCTGCACGGCTTGCGGAGGATCATAGGCCTCGGGGGTCTGCTTTTTCAAATAAAAATAACGGGCGGCCGCGCCGATCAGCAAAATCAACCCGATACCGGCCGTCAGCATGCGCTCGCGCTCCGTCATGGCGAACCACGGACGCATCACACGCGACAATCCCGCCCCATTCTTTTTCATCAGGCCGTCCCTCCGGATGCCCGGGCTGCTGACGCCTGCCGGCTGTACAGGCAGCCGCAGTAGTTCTGCCGGTAGAACGCCTCTTGTTTGGCAACGACGGCCAGGCGCTGCGAGCCGCCCTGTTTGCGCCAGTTGCAGGCCCAAAACCTGACCGACGGCGTACGCCGAACCGCCTGCTCACCGGCCCGATTCACCTGATCCAAATCCTTCCATCTCGAAATGCCCAGCGTAGTGGCCAGCAGCGGAATGCCGAGCGCTTCGGCACAGCGGGCGGCGCGCTCCAGCCGCATTTCAAAACAGCGCCCGCAACGCGCACCGCGCTCCGGCTCCTGTTCCAACCCGCGAATGGCCTCCGCCCAGCGATCCGGCTCATAATCGTCATCCACGCACAGCACACCCAGCTTCGCCGCATAACGCAGGTGTTCCTCTTTGCGCTTCCGATACTCTTCGGGCGTATCCATGTTCGGGTTGTAAAAACAGGCTGTCGTTTCGATCCCGGAATGCACCAGAGATTCCAAAATGGAACCGGCGCAAACCGCACAGCAGACATGCAGCAACACGCGTTTTTCCCCGCCGGGCGTTTCCACCCGCGGAATCCCCGATGCCGCGCTGACCTCCGGGGCGTTCATAGCTCGTACAGCGTTTCTTCATGGCGGGGCGGACGCTTCGGCCCGCCCTTGCCGCCAGGCAGCACAAACGGATTTTCATCCCCCTCCATCATCGGCCCCAGCTCCTGCTCAATCTGGTCCGGATCCTCGCCCGACTCCATGCGCGACAGCGCCTGCTCCATCGTCTCATTAAATTTCAGGCCGGTCATATCAGACATTTTTCGCATCAGTTGCGCGGCCGCCCGCGGATCATTTTCGTCCAGGTGTTCCGCCTCCCCGGCGAGCGCCTCCATCGCGCGTTCCATGCGGGACTCATCCAGCGGCAAATCGTCCGGGCCATCACCCGACTCTTTTTTCCCGGATCCAATGGCGGCAAACAGAGAAACCTCGCGGCTCAGTTTTTTCTTTCCGCACTTCGGGCAGTCCGGCTGCTTCTGCGTCTGAATGCTGCGCGAGAAGAAATTGAAAATCTCATGGCACTGAGGGCAGTAGAATTCATAAATCGGCATAGCTGTGATTCTCCATCTGACTTTTCCCACCGTATATCGGGCAGTCTATGGCCGGTCAATCAAAAATCCGCCGCGCCCGCACGGGACACACCGCCGCGCCGAATATGCGCGCCCCGCCTGCCGGGAAAAAATCATTTCACCGAGGGCGCGCCGGTGAAGGTCACCTTGGCGATGTGAGGCAGCTCGCGGTAATAATTATCGTAGTCCAACCCGTAGCCCACCACAAAAAAATCGTCGATGACAAACCCGACATAATCCGCCTGAATCGGAACGATCCGCCGGCTGGGTTTGTCGAGCAGGGCACAGGTGCGTACGGTTTTGGCGCCCTTGCTGTACAGGTATTCTTTCGCAAAGGTCAGCGTGCGCCCGGTATCCAGAATGTCATCCACCACAAACACGTCGCATCCGTTCACATCCACTGTGAACCCCTTCACCACCTTGACCGCCCCGGACGATTCCGTGCCCGCGCCGTAACTTTCCAGCGTGGTGAAATCGATGCGCGCATGCACGCCGTCACGGTTCAGTTCGCGAACCAGGTCCGCAAAAAACATAAAACTGCCGCGCAGAATGCCGATCATCACGAATTTTTCCTTGCTGCGGCATTCGTCGGCCATTTCCTTGACCATCTCGGCAACGCGTGCGCGGATTTGTTCCTCGGTGAATAAAACATCTTTAATGTGATGCGGATCCATGACGGACAACTCCTTCGAAATTTGTATGCCAACCGGTGAAGGCGTGATGAAACTGTTTTTCAGCGAAAAAGCCAAAGAAAAAGTGACGGGAAACGGGGGGCTCCCCCCGAATCCCGGCGGGGCGCGGCAGCGGATCATAAAAAAACGGAAAAAACCGCTATGAATTTAAAGCGGGAGTGCTAAGCTCGCGGCAACCACATAAGGAGGGGTTTGCTACCTTTCATGAATATACTGCTCGTTGTCGAGAAGCTGGAAGACTGGCCGCTGAAACTCAGCGGCGTCGAAGTGATCACCGCCAAAAGTTATCTCACCGATCAAAGCTACACGCACCTGCAGAAAACCCGCGTGTTTAATCTATGCCGCTCCTATCGTTATCAGCAAACAGGCTATTATGTCTCGCTGCTGGCGGCCGCGCGCGGGCATCGTCCAATTCCGGATGTTTCCGCCATGCGCGATATGCAGACTCAGGTGATCATCAAGCTGAGCTCGGAAGACATGGATGAGCTCATCCAGCAGAGCCTCTCCAAAATCCAGAGCAAGGAGTTTGTGCTGAGCATCTATTTCGGCCACAACCTTGCCAAGCGCTACGACCGCCTGAGCATGGCCCTCTTCAACCAGTTCCGCGCACCCCTGCTCCGGGCGCGTTTTGCCTTCAACCGCGGACACTGGGGCCTGGCACACGTCACCTCCATCGCCCTCAACGACGTCCCCGAAAATCACCGCCCCTTCCTCATGGAAGTCGCCACGCGCTATTTCTCCGGACGCGCCTATCACCCGCGCCAGAAAAAACCGCCGCGCTTTTTCATGGGTATTCTGCACAACCCGGCGGACCCCAATCCCCCGTCCAACGAAAAAGCCATGAAGCTTTTCGAAAAGGCAGCCGAGCAGCGCGACATCGAAACCACGCGCATCACAAAAGAACAGTTCAGCATGCTGCCCGAATTTGATGCGCTGTTCATCCGGGAAACCACCTCCGTCACGGATCATACCTTCCGCTTTGCACGCCGCGCTGAAAAAGAAGGTCTGGTGGTCATCGACGACCCTCTTTCCATCCTCCGCTGCACCAACAAGGTCTACCTGGCGGAAAGCCTCCAGCTCCGGAACGTCACCACCCCCAAAACGCTGATCGTACACAGCGACAATCTGGAGGATATTATTCCTGCAGTGGGCCTGCCCTGCATTCTCAAAAAGCCGGACAGCTCCTACTCACAGGGCGTTCACAAGGCCGACACCGAAGAGGAACTGATGGCCCTGGCCAAACGCCTGCTGGAAGACTCCGACCTCGTGGTGGCGCAGGAGTTTCTGCCGACACCGTATGATTGGCGCGTGGGGATCATCGACAACGAGCCGTTCTATGTCTGCAAGTACTTCATGGCCGAAAACCACTGGCAAATCGTGCATCGGGACGAGGGCGGAAAAGTCCGCGACGAAGGCTTTGTCGAAGCCGTCCCCATGCACAAGGTTCCGCTGAAGGTGATCAAAACGGCCGTGGCGGCCGCCAAGGCCATCGGCAACGGATTGTACGGCGTCGATCTCAAGCAGATCGGTTCCAAGGTCTACGTCATTGAAGTGAACGACAACCCCAGCATGGATGGCGGCGTGGAAGACCAGCTCAAAAGCATCGATATTTACGGCGCCGTCATGGATGTTTTTCTGGCCCGGCTGGAAGCCCGTTATCACACCAATTCCGCCAAGCCGTAAAAAACATCTCGAACCCGCATTCGCTGCATCGGCCGGTTCTTTTCAGCCCTTCCGCTGAACGGATGACCGGCCGGTTTTTTTCGGCAGGCAGATCGCGAGTACTTCGCTGAAGTGTTCCACATAATGCACCTTCAGTCCTTTCCGGATGTGCGCGGGCAGCTCCTCGAAATCCTTCTGATTGTTTTTCGGAAAGATCAGTTTCGTCACCTTCGCCCGCCGCGCCGCCAGCGTCTTTTCCTTCACCCCGCCGATCGGCATGACCAGTCCGGTCAGCGTGAGCTCCCCAGTCATGGCAAACCCCGGCTCAATCGGGCGGTTCGCCGCGAGCGAGTACAGCGCCAGTGCCATCGTAATCCCCGCGGAAGGCCCGTCCTTCGGCGTCGCGCCCGCCGGCACATGCAGATGTACAAAATTTTTGCGGAAAAAATGCCGGCCTTCTTCGGGCCCTTCGCCCAGCAGCGACCGCACATAGGTGTACGCAATTTCCGATGACTCCACCATGACCTCGCCGAGTTGACCGGTCTGCTTGAAACCGCCGCGCCCGGTTTCCACGCGGGTGGCCTCAATGAACAGCGTGTCGCCGCCCATACTGGTCCAGGCCAGCCCCATCACCACGCCGGGCATCGGGTTTTTATAATACTGCTCATCCGTAAAGAGGCGCTTGCCAAGCAGCCCTTCCACCTCCTGCTCATCGACGCGTACCGCGTCCACTTCGCCGGCCATGATGCGCTTAACGGCTTTGCGCATGATTTTTTTAATGTGGTTTTCCAGTCCGCGCACCCCCGGCTCGCGGGCATAGCCATCGATGATGCTCCGCAGCGCGCCGGGCGTAATGGAAAGCTGCGCTTTCTTAAGTCCGTGTTCCTTCAACTGCTTCGGAATCAGGAAGCGTTTGGCAATCTCCAGCTTCTCCTGCATGATGTACCCGGCGAGCTTGATCACCTCCATCCGGTCGAGCAGCGGGCGCGGAATTGTATCGAGCTGATTCGCCGTACAGATGAAAAATACATTCGAGAGGTCGAAGCGCACATCCAGATAATGATCCAGAAAATCGCGGTTCTGTTCCGAGTCGAGCACCTCCAGCAGTGCCGACGCGGGATCGCCCTGGTAGCTCGCGCCGATCTTGTCGATCTCATCAATCATGATGACCGGATTTTCGCTCTTGCAGGTCTTGATGGCCTGAATGAACTTGCCGGGCAGCGCGCCGATGTACGTGCGACGATGCCCCTTGATCTCGGCCTCGTCGCGGATGCCGCCCACCGAGAACCGGTAAAAATGCCGCCCGATGCTGTTGGCAATGGATTTTCCGATAGACGTCTTGCCCACGCCCGGCGGCCCCACAAAGCACAGAATAGAACCGGATATTTTCCCCTTCATCATCCCGACCGACAAGAATTCCAGGATGCGCTCCTTCACATCCTCCAGGCCGTAATGATCGTGATTCAGAATCTTCGAGGCCCCCGCAATATCATACTGATCTTTCGTGTGGATACCCCACGGCAGCCCGGTCAGCCATTCCAGGTAATTGCGTGTGACCGTGAACTCCGGCGAATGCTGTTCGAGCAGTTTGAATTTCTCCATCTCCTCGCCGATCCGCTCTTTGGCTTCGTCGGGCAGCGTCAGCTCCTGAATGCGCTTTTCGAACCGCTCCACCTCGGTTTCCTTGCCCTCCTTGGTCAGGCCGAGTTCTTTTTTAATCTCTTCAAGCTGCTTGCGCAGGAAAAATTCCCGCTGCTGCTTGGTGAGATTTTCCTCGATACTCCGGTTGATCTTGGCCTGAAGCCGCGAGATATCGATTTCCTTCTTCAGCAGCTCCAACACTTTTTTGATGCGCATCCGTACGCTGAAGGCATCCAGCACGCCCTGCAATTCATGGCCATCCGCCGTGGTCAGCGCGGCGGCGAAATCCGCCAGCCGTCCGGGATCGCTCAGCGACGAAATGGAAAGGAAAATGTTCAGTTCCTCCTTGTGCAGCGGATTGAGCTGCACGAGATCCTTGATGCTTCGGATGATGGCCAGCGAATAGGCCCGCAGCTCGTCATTCACGGCCATATTGCTTTCCAGCTCATATTGCACGGCGGCCACGATGTAGGGCCTGTCCTGCACAACGCCTTCCAGCCTGAATCGTTCCAGCACCGACAGCATAACGTGCATCGGCAGGCTGGCCGCCGGATGTATGACTTCCTGAATTTCCGCGACCACGCCCGTACCGTACAAATCCGCCCCGGTGACCGCTTCGTTTTCGGACGCTTCCTGCTTTTTAACCAGCACCACACCGATCAGGCGGGACTCGCCTTTCAGCCGCTCCGTGATCATCTTCTTCAAATGATCATCGCCCACGACCATCGGTATCTGCATCTTCGGAAACAGCGGACGGTGATACACCGGCACAATCGGCAAATACGGCGGATACGCCTGACGCGCCAACACCAGTTGCGCATCGGCCGCCTCCGCCTCTTTCGGTTGCACAACTTCCGCCGCATTCTTCTCGTTCTTTTCGTTTTCCATATGTCATTCCCGGTTCAGATTAATCGGCCCGTATCGTATGCACAACCCGCGAATCGGTCAAGCGGCGCCCCGCCTGTTTTTGCACCGCCCGCCCGGGTTGCGCTTGCAGAATCTCCGCCCCGTGATTACCTTGGCTTATGCTTCTTTCCGATAAGTCATATGGATTCAAAGGAAGTCATAAAGCGCATGATTGAAAGCAGGCGGGCCATGATAGAAGCCAATCTCCAACGCGCCGCACGGCTGCGGCAATCCATTTTGCAGAAAGCCTTTTCGCGGGAGCCGATATGACGGAAAGCGTGCTGCCCAACCGTCAGAGCATCCGGATGAAGGGGTGGGATTACACCTCGGCGGGCTGCTATTTTGTGACGATCAACACGCACAAAAACCGGGCGCTGTTCGGTGTGATTGTGAATGGGCGCATGGTGTTGAATGAGGCGGGCCGGGTGGCGGAGAAATGCTGGCAGGAAATTCCGGCGCATTTCCCGACGATTGCGCCGGATGAATTTGTGATTATGCCGAACCACCTGCACGGGGTGTTGCATTTGCGCCGCGCAAGCGAGGGAGAACGTGCCATTTCGTTGGGCGATGTGGTGGGGGCGTATAAGGCGGCGGTTTCGCGGATTATTGGCAGGGGTCGGCAATTGCCGACCCGTACGAAATTTCCCGCCCGTGCGCAATTGCCGACCCGTACGAAATTTCCCGCCCGTGCGCAATTGCCGGTGTCGGCGGGGGCGTCGGCCATATGGCATCGGAATTATTGGGATGTGATTGTGCGGGAGGAGAAGGCGCTGGCGGCGATTCGTAATTATATCCGGTTTAATCCGCAGAATTATGAGGCGGTGATGAATGCCGGCGAGCCGCAATATGCGGGGAACCGCACACTTCTGGAGCTGCCCAAGATGGGCTTTCTGGCCTCGCGAGGCGCGAGTGCGCTGCATGGCCGGTTGCCGGTGAAGCCGGGCGAAGCGGTTATTTCCGGATTCCTTTCGCCGATGGAGCGGGCGGTTTTCAAGGCCGGGCTGGAGCATCAGAGGCCGATGATCTGGGTGAAGCCATCGGGTTTGGCATGCCAAACCCGTACTGCCCGTGCGGCGCTCGATGAAGGCCGCCTGCTGATTATTTCGCCGTTTGCGGAGGATGTGGACGCCCCCAGCGTGCGGCGGGCAGCCTGGTGCAATCAGTATGTTTTGGCGCATTGCAGCCGGATGGTGGTCGGGCAGTTGAATCCCGGCGGAATGCTGTCGTGTATTTTATCGGAATCAGACCCCGAAATGGAGATCATCTATTTATGACCAACGCCAATCCGCCCCTCTCCGCGCTTCGTGAACGGGTGAAGGAACTGGAATGTCTTTACGGCATCGCCCGCCTGTATTCCGATCCGCAAACCACGCCGGATGTATTTTTGCAGGGCGTGGCCGACCTGCTGCCCGCCGCGTGGAGTCACCCGCAAAAAGCGGGCGCGCGCATTGTACTGGATCAGGCCTGCTATTCGTCCGGATCCTGCACCCCGCACGACTCCGCCTGCCAGCGGGCCGACCTGCTCGTCCACGGCAAACGGCGGGGCATGGTGACCGTGGGTTATGCGCTAAACGCGCGCGGCCATGCTCCCGCTCTGCTCGACGAAGAACAGCGCCTGCTCAACGAAGTGGCCCGTCAGCTTGTAAACGCCCTTGAACGCCGCGAAACCGCCCTGGCGCACGAAGCCCTGCAAACACAGCTTCAGCACGCGGACCGCCTGGCCACGGTCGGGCGCCTCGCATCGGGTCTGGCGCACGAAATCAACGAACCGCTCGGGTGCATCCTCGGCTTCACACAGTTACTCGCCAAAAACACCGCCCTGCCCGATACCGCGCGCAAGGATGTGGCCAAAATTGAAACCTCCGCCCTGCACGCGCGCGACATCATCCGGAAGCTGATGGTCTTCGCGCGCCAAACGCCGCCACGCCGCGACGCCGTTCTACTCAACCAGCTCGTCGAGACCGGCGCCGATCTCTGGATGTGGCGCTGCGAAGATGAAAACATACAGGTCCGCTTTCAACTCGCGCCAGACCTCCCCCCCATCCGCGGCGACGAAGGTCAGCTCCGCCAGGTGGTGACCAATCTTGTCCTCAACGCCATACACGCCATGCCCGGCGGCGGACTCCTCACCATCACCACCACACGCGCCGGCAGCGGCGTCGAATTATCCATCGCCGACACCGGCATCGGCATGACGCCCGACGTGATGGCCCGAATCTTCGACCCCTTTTTCACCACCAAAGATGTCGATCAGGGAATGGGGCTTGGCTTATCCGTGGTCCATGGTATCGTTTCCGGCCATGAAGGCACGATCCATGTCGAAAGTGAACGCGGGCGCGGCTCCGTCTTTCGGGTACGCCTGCCCGCCGGAACCGAAGAAGGAGTGACCCCGCCATGACCCGAAAACCGCAAATGCTGGCCGTGGATGATTCGCCTGACACCCTCGAAGTGATCGAGCGCCATCTCACCGCCGCCGGTTACGCCGTCAGCACCGCGCCGGGCGTCGCCGAAGCCCTCCGCGCCCTGGAGACCCTCCGCGTTGACGTCCTCATCACCGACCAGCGCATGCCCCGCACCGACGGCATGGAACTCGTCCGCCACGTACGCGCCAACTTCCGCGACACCGCCATTCTCATGCTCACCGGCTACGCCTCCATCCCCAACGCCGTCGAAGCCATGCAGGCCGGCGCCGACGCGTATCTCGCCAAACCCTTCACGGAAGAAGAACTCCTCAAAGCCATCGACGACGTCCTTCAGCGCCTCCAACTCCGCCGTCCCGCCCAGCCCGACGACGCCTCCCGTGCCGCCCCAGGCGAATGGGGTCTCCTCGGCGATTCACCCGCCATGCAAACCGTTTTCCGCGCCATTGAAAAAGCCGCCCAGAGCGACGCCTCCATCCTCGTCAGCGGCGAAAGCGGCACCGGCAAAGAACTCGTCGCCCGCGCGATCCACTACCAAAGCCCGCGCCGCGCCGACCCATTCGTCCCCGTGAATTGCGGCGGCATTCCCGATGGCCTCCTCGAAAGCGAACTCTTCGGCCACCGCAAAGGCGCCTTCACCGGCGCCACCGAAAACCGCGCGGGATTCTTCCAGACCGCCGAAGGCGGAACCATCTTCCTCGACGAAATCGCCGAACTCGCCCTCCCGATGCAGGCCGTCCTCCTCCGCGTCCTCCAGGACAAAACCGTATTCATGGTCGGCGCCCGCGAACCCAAAACCGTCGACGTACGCGTCATTGCCGCCACCAACCGCAACCTCGAAGATCTCGTCGAACGCGAACTCTTCCGCCGCGACCTCTACTACCGCATCCACGTCATCCCCATCGAACTGCCCCCCCTGCGCGACCGCGGCAGCGACCTCCTCCTGCTGATCCGCCACTTCGCCGAACGCTTCGCCCGCGAACTGCGCAAACCCACCCCCGCCTTCACCGAACGCACCCTCTCCATGCTCCGCGCCTACCCCTGGCCCGGCAACGTCCGCGAACTCGAAAACATCATCCAGCGCCTCGTCCTCATGGCCGACCGCGACCTCATCGACGCCCCCGACCTCCCCGCCTTCCTCCGCTTCACCGCCGACGCTCCTCCCGCCCTCAACCGCACCCTCGCCGAGGCCGAGGCCGACTACATCCGCGCCGTACTCGCCTCCGTCGACGGCTGCAAAACCCGCGCCGCCGAAATCCTCGGCATCGACCGCAAAACCCTCCGCAAAAAACTCCAGCCGCCCTCCGCCGCCCGCGGGGCATAACGCCCCGGCCGGGGCCATTCTCCCCGCCCGCCCCTTTTTCCAACGATTGGAAAAACGCCTCCCAAAAGTTCCAATGATTGGAAAAATGCCCGCAAAATCTTCCAATGATTGGGAAAACCCCATTCCTTTTTTCCAACGATTGGAGCCACCGACAAAAGTCCAAAGACGGCTCGCGGGGACGCTCGCCCTCCAACCTGAAACACAAAAACGCCCGGAATTTTCGATCTGGAGGGCGAGCGTCCCCGCGAGCCGTTGTCCACAAAAAGACTTTTGTCGGCGGCATCAACCATTGGAAAACCCGCCGCCCCCCTGCAGGTTGGCACGACTTTTGCAGTACCAATTTGAGTTGTCCGCTGAACGGACCACAGCAAGGAGAATTATGAGCAGTCAAACCATCGTCATGAATGCACGGGATCACGCGCGGCTGGAGGAACTCGTCCAGCGAAATACACAGCGCCGCAATGGACAGGACCGAACCGCTTTCGAAAAACTCGCGGGCGAACTCGCGCGGGCCATTATCGTACAACCCGACGAGATGCCGCCTGATGTCGCAACCATGTCGACCACCGTGTCGGTGCGCGATTTGGACAGCGGTGAAATTTCGAAACTGACCATCTCCTGGCCCGACGAAGCCGACCCGCAGGAGTACCGCATCAACGTGCTGGCGCCGCTGGGCATGGCTCTGCTGGGCGTGCGCGTCGGCGAGGACGTGGAATGGGACATGCCTTCGGGCGTGCGCCGCCTGCGTATTGAGCAAGTGCTCTTTCAACCCGAAGCCACCGAGAAAACCAACGAGAAAAGCTGACCGAAATCAACGAAGGCCGCGCTATGTTCATTCATCCGCTGCACGAAACCCTGATGGTGATCATGCCCTCGCAGGAAAACGAAACGCCCCTCCTGCAGGGGTACGCGAACATCCTCGACGGATTCCGCAATCCGAGAGTGCTCGTTTTCCGCAACGGCCCCGAAGCCCTTTCCTCCGTGACCGGCTCCCCTGCTCCGGAAGGATTGTCCGGCGCCGCGCTGCCTAAAAGCAGCGACATCGGTCTGCTGCTCGCGGACTGGGGCGACGATGCGGCGCGCCTGCCGGAGCTGCTGCGTTGCGCGGACCGGCTGGATGTGCCGGCTCTTTTTGTGCGCTCCTCCAACGGGCGTCTGAACGATGTGAAGCGAATCCTCGTGGCCACGGCGGGCGGGCCGCACACCCTCCAGCAAATGTGGATCGCGAAGGAAATTGCCAACGCGCTGAAGATCCCCGTGCGCGTGGTACGCATCGCCCTTCCGGACGAAAATGAAACGGCGCCCGTGCCGCAGGCATCCGGAGGGCGGCGTGAAGCCGTGGTGGAACACTGGACGTCGCGCCTGCTGGGCATCGGCGAATCCCGCGATGTCACCGCGCAGGACGTTGCTGAATCCATCGCGCAGGCGGTGCAGCCGGATGATCTGCTCGTCATGGGCGCGCCGGCGCCATTCCATATCGCGGGCGGGCTCGACGCTTCCACCCCGATATCCGTCGCCTCCAAAATCAGCGGGCCGCTCATTCTTGTTCACTCCCGGCGCCCGCGGCAAATCACGCTGCGCAATCTTTTTTGGGGTCGCCTGATTCAACCGCGCCTCTACCCGCCGGACGGTCAGCGCCCGATTCTGGAACTGCTGGTTGATGCCCTCATTCGGCATAACCAGGCGCCGCCCACCGCCCGGAGCGATCTGGTGGAGCGCGCCCTGCGCCGCGAGCGCGTGATGAGTACGGCCGTGGACTGCGAAACGGCGTTCCCGCACATCCGCCTGCCCGGGTTTCGCGGCATCACCGCCTGCATGGCCATCTGCCCCGACGGCGTAGTCTACGGCGGACCGGGTGCCGCGCGGGTGAACTTCTTTTTCCTGCTGGTCACGCCGGATGGCTTCTGCGACGACTACCTGGCCGTGCTGGGGCGCATCGCCCGGCGTATGCTGCGGCCCGAAGTGCGCGAGGCGCTGCTTGGTTGCGCGCAGTCCTCGGAAGTCCTGGATATTCTCGAACCCCGCTGCACGGAGGTCCTGACATGAACCAACGCAGTCAGCACATCATGAATCGACACAAACAGCGTATGCGGCTGATGCAGATTCGGCAAACGCGCTTTGTGCTCTTCCTCTACTCCCTGATCGCGCTGTTTGTATTTTTCAACCTGCATGAGCAGGGCAACGCGCTCGCTCACCTCCCGTACGGCATTACCCTGAGCGGATTGCTCGCGCTCGTCGCAGGTATGCTCTCCGCCGTCACACTGGGCCGCCTCCTGCTCGTCATGCGCCGTCCGCGTCCCGCACCCGACGAGCACATTCCCGCAAAATGATCGGCGGGATCGTTTGAAATCCGCCGGGCCGACTCCTATACTGAGCCGTCTTGATGAAATACAGCGCGCGGGAACCGCCCGCAACAGGAGGGCTGAGTCATGGGCTTATGGAAAAAAGTGGTCGGGCAGTTTATTGACGTCATTGAATGGGACAACGCCTCGCCGGACGCGCTGGTCTGGAAGTTTCCCCGCTACGACAACGAAATCAAAAACGGCGCGCAACTGATCGTGCGCGAAACGCAGTCGGCCGTTTTCCTGCATGAAGGTCAACTCGGCGATGTGTTCAAACCCGGACGCTACGAGCTGACCACCGCCAACATTCCCATCCTGACCACGCTCTCCAGTTGGAAATATGCGTTCAATGCGCCGTTCCGGTGCGATGTGTTTTTCGTCAACCTGCGCCAGTTCACCGACCTGAAGTGGGGCACACAAAATCCGATCATGCTGCGCGATGCGGAGTTTGGGCCGGTTCGTCTGCGGGCATTCGGCACCTACTGCATCCGCGTGAAAAATCCCGGGTGTTTCATTCAGCAGATCAGCGGCATCACCCCGGAATTCCGCATGGAGGATATTACCGCGCAGTTCCGGAACATGTTGGTCAGCCGCTTTGCGGATGCGCTGGGCGAAATGAAAATTCCGGCGCTGGACCTGGCCGCCAACTACAATGAACTCGGCGGCGCCCTGCTCGAACGCATGCAGCCGGAGTTCGATGCCTACGGCGTGGAGCTGACCAAGCTGCTCGTGGAAAATATCTCGCTTCCGCCGGAAGTGGAAAAGGCGCTGGATAAACGCTCGTCCATGGGCGTGATCGGCAATATGAACACCTATACCCAGTTCCAAACCGCCAACGCCATCGAGGACATGGCCAACAATCCCGGCGGAGGCGGACCGGGGATGATGGGCGTCTTTGCCGGGATCGGCGCAGGCAATGTGATGGGCGGTGTCATGCAGCAGAATGCGCAGGCGCCTCAGCAGCCCGGCGCCGTACCGCCGCCGCTGCCGGGTGCGGTGGCCTGGTACGCGGGTGTCAACGGTCAACAGGTCGGCCCGCTCACCGCCGAGGCGCTGCAGCAGCAGGTGGCCCAGGGCGTCATCACGCCGCAAACACTGGTGTGGAAGCAGGGTATGGCCAACTGGTGCACGGCGGCGCAGGTGGCCGAGCTCGCCGGCCTCTTCGGCAATCCGCCGCCGCTTCCGAAATGTTGAGCGGCAGGGCGATCAGCGTATCCAAGGAAACCTGCATGAAGAATACCGCGCGAAATGCGTTTTTCCGATTCATGGTGCTTGCCCTGCTGGCGGCCGGCAGCGCGGAAGCCTTCGCGCGCGCCGGCGGCGGGGAGGGTTTTGCGGGCGGCGGAGGCGGCGGAGGCGGCGGCGGGGATGGCGGCGATGTTTACCTTTTATATCTGCTGCTCAATCTGTGTTTCCGCTATCCGGCGGTCGGCATTCCGCTGCTGATCCTGGTGGCTGTGCTCTATTTCAAATTCGGCGGCACAGTGCAGGCGCGGCGACAGGGCGGCGTCATTCGGCGCGGACGGGAAGTTCAAACCGCCACCGCCATCGAACAGGCCTTCGCGGGCATCCGGGCGCGCGATGCGTCCTTCACGCCGGAACGCCTCGTGAGCCGTTTGAAAAAAGCCTTCTTTGTGGTGCAGGAGGACTGGAGCCGTCAGGCGTTGCGGGCGGCGCGCGCCTTTATGTCAGACGGTATGGTGGAGCGGTTTGAACTGCAATTCATGGAGCAGCGCGAGCGCGGCATTCGCAATGAAATGCGCGACGTGCAGGTGCAGAGTATCGCGGTGGCTCAGGCGGAATGCGATGCGCTCTTCGACACGGTCACGGTGAAAATCACGGCCTCGGCGGTGGACCTCACGGTGGATCTGAAAACCGGTGCGCGCATTTCAGGCGGTCCCGCCGCCCAGCCCTTCACAGAGTTCTGGAGTTTTGTGCGGCGCCCCACCGCTCAAACGCAGGAGCGCGACGGACTGATGGAAGGCAACTGCCCGAACTGCGGCGCGCTGCTGGTGCTGAATGAATCCGCCAGGTGTTCCGCCTGCGGCGCAGTGGTGCGCAGCGGCGAGTATGATTGGATTCTGACGGAAATTACGCAGGCGTGCGAATGGGTGGCCGCTGAACCCGCCGCCGTGCCGGGCGTGGAAGCCCTGCGCACGGAGGATCCCGCGTTGTGTGTGCAGCACCTGGAGGACCGCGCAAGCGTCATGTTCTGGCGCTACGCGATGGCTCTGCGTCAGGGTCGAACAGATCCGATCCGCAAGATGGCCGTTGAGTCGTTCTGTGATGAATGGAGAACGCGCTGTGAGCCGAACGCGGAGGGACGGCGGCGCTTTTTCGGCGAATGCGCCGTGGGCGCCGTGGAAACAGAAGGCATTCTGCACGGCGCGGATTACGACCGGGCCGTCATGGGCGTACGCTGGAGCGGCGCCTCCTATTCCGTGAAGGCCGGCGAACCGCCCCGGCGCGAGGCCGAGGCGCATGTGATTTATGACCTGTTCGTGATGATCCGAAAACACGGCGTGAAAACAGACGCCTCACTCACGCTCAGCTCCGCGCATTGTCCTTCATGCGGCGCCGCAGTGCGCGATGAAACAGCCAATGCCTGCGCCTACTGCGGTTCGGTGCTGAACGACGGCTCGGCGGACTGGGTGCTGGAGAATATCCTGAAAGTGTACACGCCCGAAGCGCAGGCCCTGCGCGAACAACTGCGTGCGACCGATCCCGCAATGCTTCAGCGCCGCTCGATGAGCAGTATGGAGCAGGCCGGATGGATGGTGCAGGTCATGCTGGCCGACGGCGAAATCAGTGATCGCGAGATGGATACGCTGCTGCATTTTGCGGAGCGCCGCCAGATCCCGCGTCCGCGTATCGACGCGCTGATTACGGCCATGCGCGCCGGACAGCTCTCCGCGCCCGCGCCATCCACGCAGGAGGAAGCCAACGAATGGCTCGACTCCATGGCCGAAATGGTGCTGGCCGATGGAACCATCTCGCCGAAGGAAAAAGAGGCCATGGTGAATATGGCCCGACGCCTGCACTTTCGGGACGCGGACATTCAGCAGATTATCAACCGCAAGCGCACACAGCTTTATCAGCAGGGAAAAGTGCTGCTGAAAACCAGCGAAGCAAAATCGGGAGGCGCATCATGATCAAGCATATCGTAGTCTGGAAACTGTCGGGCACGGAAGGCGATCCCTGCCGACAGGCCAATGCCATCAAAATCCGCAAAATCCTCGAAGAACTGAACGGACGCATTTCGGGCATGGTCCGTCTGGAAGTGGGTTTTGATTTTTCGAAAACCCCATCATCCGGCGATATCGTGCTCTACTCGGAATTTGTTTCGCGCGAGGCGCTGGCCGGTTATCAAACGCATCCGGATCATCTGGCGGCGGCCACCTTCGTCAAAGCCGTCACCTGCGACCGGCGACTGATTGATTACGAGGTTTGAACGTGCATCGCCCTGCCTGACCTTCGATTACCTCTGCGTTCTGCAATTGGCGGTCGTGCGCGGTTCACACTCATTCGTACATACGGAGGTTTTTCATCGTTTCAACGGCGTCGGGGTATTGGGCGCCGAGGGCGGCGGCGTTCGTCATCGTGATGGCATCCAGGCTAAACCCGGGAGCGCAGAATACGCTGTAAAGTCCCCAGGCGCCCGGATCATCATCGGCGATGCGGAAGCCCATCCAGGCGCCGGCTGGAATGATCATCTGGGGTTGCTGGCCGAGAGTGGGGTCCGGGCCGAGGACAAAGGTTTTAAAGGTGCCGTCGGGATAGATCAGCATTTGATTCATGGGGGCCCCGGCGTGATACACCAGGATTTCATCGCCGTCGAATCGATGCCAGGGATCGAAGAGTCCGCCGGACATCAGGTAATAAATGCCGGAGGCGGCGGGGCGTTGTTTTTCCGTGGCGGTCTGGACGGTGGATTCGTACATTTCTTTATAGTAGCCGATGCAGGCGCCGTCATTCATCGGTACGAGGTTCAGAGCCTGAATGATGTCATCACGCGAGGTGTTCTCCGCAGCGTCAACAGCCTGAAGCGGGACGGCGCACAGTCCGATCACGAGTAATCCGGCGGCGAGGATTCGTTTTTGATTCGTCATGGGTTGGTGCTCCTTCATGGGTTATGGCTGATTGGGGATGAGGGAACGCCCCTGCTCATCCAAATGAACATCCAGGGCGTAGATGGCCGGTGCAATGGCGACTCCATCGCGGCGGGACAGGGCCGCCATGTGCATGAGTTCGCACATAACGCCGTCGATGACCTCGCCGGGTACACCGTAGAACAGGAAGTTGGCGGGCATGCCGTCGGCAATGAGAATAATTTCGCGGGCGAGTTCGGGTTGCCCATCGGATGCGCGGAACTGAAAACGGATGCGGGTGCCGAGATTCACGTAGGTGAGCGGATCGCGCAGATCGGTGATGTGTACGTCCGCGGGGCGACCGCCGAGCGTGGGCGACGACGTGTCGCGGAGGGTTTGTATCCACCGTGAAACATCGGCGAATTCGGCGGTTTTGGTGGAGCCGCTGAGGAGATAAATGCGTTTGGCGCTTCCGCGCAGAAGCAGTTTTTCGAGGTGTGCGGCCTTCAGCACGGAAACGCCGGTGATGCCCAGAAGCGTGTCGAGTTGGAGAAAGTCCTGTTCCGGCATGTTGTCGAGCCGGGCGTATTCCGTGGCACGGCAAAGCAGGGCCGGCGCATCGGGTGAGGCCGTGAGATCGATGCCGATGGCTCGTCCGGCGGGCATGCGTTGCGCAAGGAGGGCGAGGAGGAAGCGTCCGATATTTCCGTGTGAACCGATGACGGCGGCGCAGCGGTTGTAGAGGCAGTCGCCGAGACCGTTCATAACCAGTTCGGTGGTCATCAGCAGGGAGAGCGCGCAGGCGCGGGCTTCCTCGATGTTTTTGCATTTGGAAAGTGCGATGGTGTAGGCCGGGAAATGGAGTCGTCCATAAGACTGTTGCACCTCCATCAACTGATCGTATCCGTTGCGGGTGTGTTCCACGGTGGCCTGTACGACGCCGGACAGCCAGTCGGCGAGCGGGATGTTTTGCGGATCGGCGCCGGAGGCGTCAGCCCAGGCTTCGGGGGCGATGTGAAAATACCGCATGAAATCGGCAACGGTTTTATGCTCCAGGCAGAAGCGGTTCAGATCCGGCGCGAGGTAGCCGCCATCCTCGATCAGAAGCACATGGCCGCCGCGCGTTTTGGCACGAACGACTTCATTGAAGAAAATATGGGCGGTGGTCATGCGCATGGCGGGGGTGTATTCCACAGGGCTTCGGTGCAGGTGGGCGTCGAGCGATTCCAGTCCGTTGATTGGGGAGAACTGATGCGAGAGCACATACATGCCGCAGAGCAGATCCTGCGAATCCATTTGCTGCAGGCTGTGGAAGGAAAAGCGGTCTTCCGGCAGGGCCAGCAGGGCCTCTACAAACGCATCCGGCACGATGCCTTTGTAGCGGATAAACAGCGTGTGCAGGGCGCTGCAGCCCATGGCGCTGAGGGCTTCGATGGTGCCCAGGACCTCGGACGTGAGGTGGTGCACCAGGACGATGGAGGTATCCGGCAGCAGGCGCGGATGTTCCTGCGCGAAGGCGCGCAGGTGCGGCATGCGGTCGAGGTGGGCCTGAAGCGTGGGAATTTCGCGGCGTTCATCAAGGTTGATATTCAGGCAGGCGTTGCGGCGTGACAAATCCAGGAAGGCGCGGCGCGCGCCGGAAATCACTTCGAGGACGCGATGTTCATTCAGGAGCGCGGTGGCGGCGTTGTTTTCGAGCAGCAGGAGCGTGCGGCCGATCAGATCCACGATGTCGCGCTGTTCGCCCAGCAGGAACGAGACCATGCGGGTGGAATCCCAGCGGAAACGCAGCGAAGTGACGGCGTCGAGTCCGTTGGCGGCGAGCATATCGAACAGCGCGGGTTGGCGTCCGGGCGCCTCCACGTATTCCTCGCGCTGGTTCTGACATTCGTGGTGAATGGCGGTGGCGATGATTGTGGCGAGAGCATCGATATCCTGCACGAGCAGACGGTCGGGCGCGGTTTCCGCGATGCGGTGCGGAATGCGCTTGAGATAGAGGCGCGGTTTCCAGGCGAGATCCAGCGTCAGGCGGATGAAGCGGTGGGGCTGTTCGTATTCAAAGAGAATTTCATAGCCGGCCTCCTCGTGTTCGCCGGGGAACGAGAAGAGCCAGGCGTGGCCGGTGTCGGAGGCGGGCGCCTGAGGGGCGGCGGGTTCGGAAGCGCCGGGTTGGCGTTCCTTCCAGATGTGTTGCACGGCACTGAAGGCCCTCAGGAGATTTTGATAAAAGCGATCGCGGTCGGCGGAGAGGAGGCGCGCGGGTTCGTGCAGCGCAGAGAGTGAGACGCAGCGGATATCCAGCGCGGCGAGTTCCGGGGTGAGGGCTTCGTCCACGGGTTGATGAATGAGCATATCGGTGTCGGAAGTGCGGATGCGTTCGAAGAACTGATTGGCCAGCGACTGCACGAATTGGGGCACGCCTTTGAAGAGCGTGCAGGCGGAGAGGTCGATTTGGTAATGGCCGTCGTCCTGCGCGATCAGTGCCGCGCCCAAAAACGTGGGGCGCGCGGCGGCCGCCCCGCCGCAGGCGCGTGGCTCGAAACGTTCCGAGGTGCGCAGGCGATTCAGAATGCCGTCGATGTTGCGTGGGTCGGATGCTGATTTTTTATTCATGATTCAACCGCAGTTCGGAGGCTTTGGATTTCAGGGTTTTGAAATAGTCCGTACCGGTGATGCGGGCGACTTCCTTCTGTTGCTTCTCCCTGTTAATTTCGATGCTCAGGGCCTGCACCTGGGTTTGCAGGCGAATCTCGCGTTCATGCACCTTCCCGGCCATGGCTTGAAAAGAAAGGGCGAGGTGTCCGAGTTCATCGGGGCGGGTGCCGATTTGATCCAGTCCGGTGATGGCATCGTAATGACCGGCGGCGAGTTGATCGGTGACGGCGGTGAGGTGGCGGATCGGTGCTGTGAGGCGTTTAATAAAAAACGAGGCGGCAATGAAACCGGCCACCACCACCAGCAGCGCCATGATGCCGACCATGTAGAGATCATTGGCGGCCATCGAAGAGAGCGCATGACTTCCCCACATGGTGATCATGGCGGCGGCATAGGTGCCCAGTACGGCCAGACTGGTCAGATAGGTGGAAAGCAGGAAGGTGCCGGTGGGAATGGACGGCTTCAGCAGGCCGGCGAGCAGCATAAAAAAGGGGATCAGAGTAACGGCGAAGAGGGCGTCGGTGATAAAGATCGGAAGAAAGAGATGGCGGAACGCGGCAAGCGGCGGCATGCCGTCCTGTATGACTTCCACGGCGGCGGAAAACAAAAATGGGAACATCGCGGCCAGAATCAGCGCGAGATACATTTTCTGCATGGCGCGCAGATCGCGCACGACGCGACGGGCGGGGCCTCCGGCGAGCCCGGGGATCAGCCCCATGAGGCCATTGGCCAGCGCCCAGTTCCAGAGCGGCAGCGGATCGACACCTGCGATCAGATAGCCCAGACTGTCGCCGCCTGCGCCGGTGATGAAGCCGGCGAGCGGGCCGAAATAGAGGCCCATAAACATGGGAATACACACTTGCGGGCGCAGCTCGGCAAACGAACAGCCGGGCAGGAATTTGATTCCGGAGAGATAGTTCATCACGGCATAGAGTGACACGGCGACGAAACAGAAAAAGACGATACGGGATGGGGCGGTGCGGTTCATGGGTTACGGGTTGGTGAGTTGATCCGTCAGGTGTTGATAGCAGTGCGTGACGGGATGGTCGGGATAGCGGCAGACGAACAGGTCGTGGCTGGCGAGCGTCATCATTTCATCGCTATGCGGAATGATGGCCGCGGGGGGGATGCCGTAGGCGGCTTCCACGCGCCGGGCGAGTTCATCGGTATTCTGCGCGGGCGGAACTTTATTCACCAGCAGCAGAATGCGGGGCACTTCGAGTTCGCGGGCCACTTCGATGGTGATGCCGGTGCCCTGATAGTCCTGGTAATCCGGACGCATTACAATCACCAGGCTGTTGGAGATAGCCAGTGAGAGCAGCGTTTCTTCATTCAGTCCGGGATGCGTGTCGATCAGGAGAAAATCGAGGTGCAGTTGGGTGATCAGGCGGCGGAATCCTTCGCTGAGGAGGTTAATGTCGTAGCCTTCCTGAATGATGCGGGCGATGTCCCCGGCATTCACGCTGGAGGGGATCAGAAAGATGCGGCCCGGGGCGTCGGGGCCGAGTTGGGCGGTGACGTCATAAGCGGTTTCCTGGATTTCGCAGCGGCCCCAGAGGTAATCGTTGAGTACATGCGGGAAGGCATCTTCATCTCGTCCGAACAGCACATGAATGCCTGGGGACTGAATATCCGTATCCACAATGCCGACGCGCCGGCCGCTCAGGGCCATCAAGGCGGCGATGTTGGCCGTGGTGTTCGATTTTCCGGTGCCTCCCCGAAAGGAATGAACGGATATGATCTCCGGCATACGCGAATCTCCTTATCCATGACGCAAAAATCACGACGGACGCCATCCTATAGGCTGAGCCAAACCTTGTACAGAATGAAACCCGGGGCGGCGCATC
>CAZISY010000025.1:0-12422 GCA_964542025.1 uncultured Verrucomicrobiota bacterium | reverse complement strand
AGTCCGGCGCAGGCCGTGTAGCGGATACTCTGCGCACGGGCGCCGGGCAGCGGAACGGCGTTGAGGTGATCGGCCACTGCTGTACCATCCATCCAGGGCGCGGCGATCACCTGAAAAATGAACGGGTGACCGCGTCCGTAATCAAGCGCCGGGAGGGCCTCTGCGAAAACGGTGGCCGGATAGATCAGCGCGGTGTGTCGGGTTTTGATGCCCGGCGACGGCGGAATCCAGGGGAACGCGTCCGCAGCCGGCATGGTCCGTGCGTCCTTCGAAGCGGCGGCGACGCGCAATTCCACGTTCCATCCATAGGTCTGAACGAACAGGCGGGCCAGCTCCCCGGTGGTGAGTCCGTAACAATACGGTCCGGGCACCATGCCGACGAATGAATCCAGTTCCGGATCCGGCACGGGGCCGTCCACCACATTGCACAACGGCGCGGGACGATCCGCCACCACCACGGTTTTTCCGCATTCGGCGGCGGCTTCGAGGAGGAGTCGCAGGGTGGAGGAATAGGTGTAACAGCGTACGGGCAGATCCTGCAGGTCAAAGAGAATCACATCCAGATGGTTGAGCATTTCCGGCGTCGGTTTGCGCGTTTCTCCGTACAGCGAAAAGACCGGAATATTCCAATCGGCATGGGCGCCATCCTGCACCCGAATGCCTGCCGCCGCGAGACCGGAAAAGCCGTGCTCAGGACCAAACAGGCAGGTCAGGCGGATATCCGGATACTGCCGCAACCGGTGCGCGGTATGGACGCCCGACGCATCCACGCTCGCCGGATGAGCCACCAAACCCACCCGCCGCCCGGACAGCCAGTCCCTGTGATGATCCAACAGCACCTCCAAACCAAAACCGTGCGAACACATACGCGTCTCCCGGGTGAACGGAACAGTAATAAACGCGGTGATCGTAGGAAGGCCGCATCCGGCTGTCGAGTTGTTTCGGATTTCCAGCGCCCTTCCGCCCTTGATCTTGCACGGCAATCAGGCTAGAAGAAACCCGTTCCCGCGTCGTTTTCCAACGATTGGAAATCATGAAAAAGCTCAATGTCATTTCGGTTCTGCTGCTCGCTGCCCTGCTCTGGCGCGGGGCGTTTTTTTATCTCAGCGTAACCCGTATCAATGTGTCGGGCGATGAGTGCATCATGGCGCTTCAGGCCAGAGGCATCACGCAATCGGCGGATGATCCGGCGTTTCAAACCAAACAGCATCCGCGGGGCGTACTGGGACGTTTTCCGCTTCTTTTCATGGCCCAGCCGTATCTCTTCCCCACGGAATCCTATTTTTGCGCGCCCTGGATTCGTCTGTTGCCATCCAATGCGTTCGGATTGCGTTTGATTCCGTTCCTCATGGGGTTTTCCTCGTGCGTCTTCGGACTGCTTCTTCTGCGGCGCTGGGCGAACGCGGACGCCGCCGGAACGGAACGGGCGGCGGCAGGCGGTCTTCCCGCGGCGGCCTGGCTGGTGGTGTTGCCCTCGGCCTATGTGCTGCTACTGCAAAGCGTGTACATGCTGCCGAGTTATCCTTCCTTCATGCTGTTGGGAATGGCCGCGCTGTGGGCCGCTGAGAGGCATCGCGCGGAAGCGGGATGGAATCCGGGCTGGGCGTTGCTGACGGGTGTACTTTCGGGGCTGGCGGGCAGTTCCACCCTGATGGCGCTTCCGCTGGCGGGCGCGCTGGGCATCATGACCGGACTGGGGAACCGGCCCGGAAAAATGCTGACGGGGCTTCCGGCGTTTGCGCTGGGATTTGCGGCGGGATTTGCGCCCTACTGGATGGCCAAGGCGTGGTATCCGGGCGCGCATGCAGCCGTCTCGGCAATGGTGTCGCTGCCGGAGGCGCTCAGCCGCCTGTGGCACCCGGCGCTGAATTTCACGCTGCCGGCGGTTTTGGGTTTCATCGGAACGCTGATGCCCGATACGCTGGAGATGGTGGAAGGGATATTCCCGGCGCGTCTGCTCCCGGCGGCGGCGCTGGGTTGGATTGTTCTGATGGCGGCGGCCTCGGTGGTATGCGTGGTTCGTTTTGTGAGGCGGAGCATTCGGAACCGCTGGCCGGACATCACGGGCTGGGATGTGATCACGGGGCTGAGCGGGGTTTATGTGCTGCTGTTTGTGATGAGTACGCGGTTCGGCTCGCATGAGTTTCGCTACCTGCTGCCAACGGCCCTGTTTTTCCCGCTGCTCCTCGCAGGCTGGATGCAGGGCATGAAGCCGGCGTGGAAGCGCGTATTTTCCATGGGGATCGTCCTGCTGCTGCTGGTACACCTCAGCACATCACTGGCCCTCGCACGCGCCTGGACGCAACCGTCATTCCACGGATACTTCACCGATACGCGCCCGGCCATTGAATCGCTGAACCGGCAGGGCATCACCCGCTGCTACAGCTCCTATTTTGATGCCTATACCATCAATTTTCTCAGCGACGAGCGCATCCTCTGCGCCCAGCCATTCAACGAGCGTTTTTTCGGGTGGCCCTATCCGTATGCAGACCTCGTGGACCGCGCCACCAATGTGGCGTATGTGCTGGGCCCCGGTCAGCGTTTCCAGTGGACGGATTTCGAGAACGATCTCGCGCGCGCCGGCATGACTGCCCGGGTGGAAACCTGCGGCCTGTGCCGCGTCTACACCGATTTTCAGGGCGGACCCGTACGGGCGGGGCGTCCGCTTCCGCCCGATGCCGTGACGGTCCGAGTCAGTCATCACCCGGCCGATGCGGCGACCCTTTCAGACGGCGTACTCACGCACCGCTGGCGTTCGCATCAGGCCCAGGAGGCGGGCATGTGGATTCAGCTGGATCTGCCGGGGCCGACCGCCCTTGAGCGGCTGCGTTTTTACTATAATGATTATCCGTTTGATCATGCCGACGCGCTGAACATTCTGGCACGGCAGCAGGGCAAGTGGGTTCCCGCCGCGGAACAGGTCGCCATCGACATTGCCACCTTCGATGTCGTGAACGGGCATCCGGTGTACGGCTGGCAGGTTCAGGATATTCCGCTGAATGGCATCACCGCCGATCAGCTCCGTATAGAAATCGCCCGCCCGCGCGCCGGACGCGACTGGACCATCGGCGAACTGGAGGTTTATGAGCGATAAGCCCTCCGCGATGAAGAGGCGCTGTGCCTGGGGACTTTATCTGGCGGGCGCGCTGGCCGTTTTTCTGATTCTCGCCGCACGGCAGGCTGCGGATCTGCGCAGTCCGCCGCTGGTCTGGGAAGACGGCACTCTTTTCTTATCCGATGCCCTGAATCATCCCTTCCTGAGGAATCTGCTGACACCGTTTCAGGGATATCTGCACGCGGCGCCGCGATTGGCGGCGGAGTGCGCCTCCGCGAATAACCTGCCGTCCGTTCCATTCATCTACCGGCTGATCAGCCTGGCCGCAGCGGCGGGCGCGCTGGCGTTTCCGCTGGCGCCGATTTTCCGCGCGCGATGGAGCCTGACCGTCCGCCTGACGATCACCCTGCTGGGCGCGCTGCTTCCCTGGCAGGCCGAAACGCTCGGCAACATTACCTGCCTGCACTGGTATCTGTTTTATTTTCTGGCCCAGCTGTCCCTGGCGCGCCTGGAACACCCTGCCCCGCTGACCTGGCTGCTGCTGAGCGCCGCCGCAACCCTGACTGTTTTTTCCTCGCCGCTGTGCGTCCTGTGCGTACCGGTGCTGCTGGTGCGGCTCGCCCGTGAAAAGGAGCCGTTCGGGCAGCGGCTTTTTTTCGGAGCGATTCTTGTCCTGATTGCCGTGATGCTCGCCGTGGTGAAGCTGGTACTGGCTCCGCAGCCGGAGATTATTCCCTCCTTTCAGCCGCGGCTCGTGGTCCTGTTTCTGATCAAGACGCTGGGCTACTGCACCGGATGCGTGACGGCGCTGGGCGAACAGGACGCTCAACGTATCGGCCAAACCATCGGCGCCTGCCTGGCGGCCTGCGGCGTCATCGCGGTGCTGGTGGCTTCCGGCTTTTTTCCGCGGGCGCGGGCGAAGGCGAACGCCTGGGCCGGGTGCTGCTACTATCTACTGATGCCGCTGCTCTTTGCGGCCCTGATGCGGCCGATGTATGTGGAACACTTTGCCGTTCAGGGAGCATACAGCGGGGCCGGGCGCTACTTTCTGGTTCCCTCGCTGTTTCTGCTGCTGGCCGCCGTGATTCAGCTGGAGGAATGGGCCCGGCGGTTTCCGAATGGAGCCGTCAAAGGTTTGCTGATTGTACTGATCTGCGCCTATGCCGTCGTGATTCACCGGAATTTCCGCTATCCATCCCAGGGCGACTACGACTGGCCGCGGCACGCGGCCGAGTATGAAGCCGCCCGGCGAAATCCCGGAACCAACGAGGTGTTCACGGTAACGCTTGCGCACGATCCGCCGTGGATCATTCGCCTCCCGCTGAAGCCGTGAAAACAGGATTCCGGCACGCGTTTTTTTCTGCGGCGCGGGTGCTTATTCGCGCAGGCGGCTCTTGCCGTACGTGGTTTCCACAAAGAAGCGGGGCCGGGCCCGGACATCGTTGTAAATGCGGCCGATGTATTCGCCCAGCAGTCCCATGGCCACAAATTGCGCGCCCACAAAAATGAACAGCAGCGCGAACAGGGTGAATACGCCTTCCGCCGCCCAGCGGGGCCCCTGCCACAGACGCATCAGGATCAGGAAAAAACCAAACCCGAAGCCCAGCATGGAAATCATCGCCCCAATTACACTGAGAAGCCGCAGGGGCGCGGTGGTCATAGACGTCATCAAATCAAACTGAAGGTTGATCAATTTCCACAGGCTGTACTTGGAGTCGCCGGCGCCGCGCGATGAATGATCGACTTCGATTTCCACGGTTTTGCGCGCGAAGCTGTTGGCCAGAATCGGAATGAAGGTGCTGCGCTCGTGGCACATCAGCATGGCATCCACGATGTGCCTGCGGTAGGCGCGAAGCATGCAGCCGTAGTCGTGCATTTTCACGCCGGTGGCCCGCTGGGCGGCCCGATTCACCAGCCACGACCCCACTTTACGGAAGGTCTTGTCGCACCGGGGTACGCGTACGGATCCGACGACATCGTAGCCCTCGTCCATTTTCTGCACCAGTTTTGGAATTTCCTCGGGCGGGTTCTGGAGGTCTGCATCCAGCGTCACCACATAATCGCCGCGCGACATTTCCAGTCCGGCCATCACCGCCGCATGCTGTCCGTAATTCCGGTTCAGCAGCACACCGATGACCACCTGATTGTGCGCTTCGGAGGCGCGGCGAATCATTTCGCGGGAGGCATCGGAGCTGCCGTCATCCACGAGGATCAATTCGTAAATGCGCCCCATCGTATTGCAGGCGTCCAGCGTTCGCTGGATCATTTGATCCAGGTTGGCTTCTTCGTTGAAAACCGGCACCACTACCGAAACGGTCTTATCTTTCATTGCGGACTTCCTCCCCTGATCAGCGAATCATTCAGCCGCCAGGCCACCATTTTTTTGTTAATTTTCTTATCCTTGTCCCAGCCGAAAACCGTCTCGCTGACTGCCGCGTAGCCCTGGGCGTTCAGCGGAAACGCCTGTTGCACGAGGGGCAGATCCCGGCGGCGCAGAATCACCACCCGGTTCGTTCCACCCGCGAGAAATTCCAGCGCCTCGCGCGAATCCTTCACCACGGGATGAACGGCGGACGCGGTCGTCATGGACAAATAGAAAACCACGTTCTCCAGCGAGTGCTGATAGAATGCGACGTCCTCCACGGTGCGGCCGGTATCCTTCACCGCCAGCGCGAACGACTTCTCCGTGCGGAACCCCTCCAGGGCGGGCTGCACAACACAAAAATAGGCGCCGAGGAAGAATACAGTCGTTGCCATCAGCGGGACGAAGCGCAGGGGCATTCCGGTGGCATGGGAAAGACCTTTCCGGCTTACCCAAATCAGCAGCCAGCTCGCCAGGGACAGCAGAGACGCCGCCGCCAGCGCCACCGGCACGGCCGTCGGCACGGGAATATTCAGACGCTGCGCCACCGGTTGAATGGCCACCGCGCCCGCCAGACCGGCCAGCGTGATGAGAAGTACCAGGGTGGATTGAAGCGCCACCGCCACCCGACGCCACGGCGAGCGGTCGGCCGCCAGCAGAAACAGAGCCGTGAACCACGCGCAGAACGGCAGAATCGGCAGAATGTAATAACTGCGGCGGGAGCCCGAAGCGGTGAAAAAGGCAAAGATCAGCAGGGTCGCCATGCCCAGCCAGCGACTGTTCCGGGAGTAACGCCGCCAGTTCGGCGAAAAAATCCAGGCCACCACGCCCACCAGCAGAATGAGGCTCCAGGGCAGAAAAAGCACCGGAACATGTTCAAAATAGGCGTACCACGGCTCCACATGATCGAACGGATCGAAAAACCGCTGCACGTTTTCCCGGAAAACCAGCGCGAGCCCACTGGACTCATAATTGCTCCCGGTCATGTTGGAATAGAGGAACGGCACCAGATAGACCGGTGCGCTCAGGACCAGCGCCGCCGCATGGGAAATCGAAAACAGATGCTTCCACCGTTTTTCCACCAGCAGATCGGGAATGACCACCAGAATCGGGATGATCAGCGCGGTGAGTCCTTTCATCTGCGCCCCGATGAACATCAGCGTATAAAAAAGGAAATAAGTGAGGAAGTTCGGCCGGTCGCGCCGCCGCCAGTACCAGGCCAGCGCCAGCAGAATGAACGCCAGATTGGCCATATCGGCCTCCCCGGTGCGCGCCCAGAACATAAACCCGTAGGTGGTGAGCAGAATCCAGCCCGCCAGACGCCCGACGGCCGGCGCCCAAAGACGGCTTCCAATGCGGCGCGTGGCCCACAGCGCCAGCAATCCGCAGACCGCGCTGGGAATGCGCAGCGCCCATTCGTTCATACCGGTCAGCGGGGCGGTGAGCGCAATCACCCAATAGCCGGCGAGCGGTTTGTCAAAATAGGGTTTTCCATTGATAACGGGGTGAAAAAAGTCATTGGAAATCAGCATTTCCCGGGTGATTTCCGCCCAGCGCCCTTCCGCAGTCCACAATCCGCGCACACCGAGCGCACCAAAGAGCAATCCCACGGCAACAATCCAGAAAATCCAATCCATCCAAACGGTTTTATGCTCAATCGGCCTATCCATGTAACCATTCCTGTTGTACGGCTTCGTTGCGCGTCCTGTCCCCTCTCACCAGGCATTAAACGGCGCCAACATACACACCTCTCCGGCAAAACGCCATCGCATTTTTCCCGGGCGCACCCGGCAGACGCGGTCCGGGCGGGACGCGTGTTTTGTTGCAAAAGAAACTTCCAACGATTGGATATTTTAGATTAGCATTTTCCAACGGTTGGAAAAACCGGAGGAGGGCGCATGAAAACATGGTATTTGGCGGGGCTTCTGGCGGCGGTGTTGTGTGTTTCGGTGTTTGCAGAGGATGAATACCTGCCCGGCACAGATAAGTTTCAGGTGTGCGAAAACAAATCCGGCGGCGGTTTTTACTGGCTGGACTCCACCACCGGCGACATGTGGCTGATGGATACAGCCAAAAAGGCGTGGGTGTATTGCGGGAAACCGGCCGATGCGGCGGTTGGTGAAATCGGAACCTACCTGCCATACAACAATAAAAACGGGCGCGGCGTGTTTGTGCTGAATGTGGCCACCGGCGAAGGGTGGTTTTATGACGCCAAGTATTGGAAGGCGCTGGGCAAACCGGAAATAAAAACGGAATGAGCGCGCCTTTTAAGCAATGCTCGATGTGCAAAGCGGTTTGGACGTCGCGTGACGATTTTTTAAATGATCCCGCCATCGAAATGATCGGATACCAGCCGGATTTCGAGGAATTGGAAGACGGGCTTTTTTACTTCAATCACAATCGTCCCGACTGCCATACGACGCTCAGTTTCCAGGTCAATGAGTTCTCGGATATGTACAGCGGCCCGGTCTATCAGGAACACATGCACGGCTCGGATGACTGCCCCGGATTTTGTCTCTACAAAGGAAACCTGGAACCCTGTCCGGCCCGCTGCGCCTGCGCGTATGTGCGCAACCTGATGCAGCTCCTGCGCAGACCTCATTCACGCACCCCGGAAAAACCTTCATGAGCTTTTTTAATCTGCCCAAACTGATTCGCGATGTATTTGATCCGCAACCCGGCGAAAGGGCCCTTTTCCTGGCGGATATGCCGAAGAATCCGGAGGATGATTCGCCCGACTGGCGGGACCGCCGCGCCATGGCCGATGAATGGCGCGCCGCGTTTGCGGAGTATGGCGTGGAATGTCCGCCCGTATTGCTGTATCCCGCCACCGGCGCCACCAACGGCGATCTGCCCGCCGCCGGCACGATGGCCGGCCGCCCGGCGATTCTGGCCGGGGAGCTCGCCCGGGCCGATATCGCCCTGGCCTTCACGCGCTACTCCGCCACCGCTCCCCTTTCTTCATTCGCTCAAAAATCCGGGACACTCCGGGTGGCCAGCCTGCCCGGCGTACTGCGCCGCATGCAGGAAACCGCCCTGGCCGCCGATTACGGCGAAGTGACCCGAAAAGCCGACCTGCTCGCCGCGCGCCTTCAGCGGGCCGACTCGGCCCGGGTGGTCTTTTCCACCGGGCATGTCCTGTTTTTTGACCTTCGTTTCCGCTCGGCGCATGCCGATAACGGGCGATGCCGCCGCGAGCAGACACCGCACCTGATCAATCTGCCCAGCGGCGAGGCGTATATTGTTCCGTATGAAGGCGAGCGCGGAGAACCCAGCCGAACCGCCGGAGAAATACCGGTTGCGCTGTATGGCGAAACCGCCGTGCTGACCGTTGAGGCCAACCGCATTGTCCGGGTGATCGGAAAAGGACCGGACGCCGAGGGGCTTAAGTCCGTTTTCGAGGCGGATCCGGCCCGGCGCAACGTGGCGGAGCTTGGGCTGGGCTGCAATGACCGGGCCGTCGTGACCGGCGTTGTCCTCGAAGATGAAAAAGCCGGGATGCACTGGGCGTATGGGCGCAGCGAACACCTCGGCGGTGTTACCGGGCCCGATGCCTTCCGCGATCCTTCGCTGGTGCTGCATCACGACGTGGTTTACGCCAAAAACTCCCCCATCGGCATCCGCTCGCTCCACCTGCAATATGCCGACGGCTCGGATGAGCGCATTATGGAAAACAGTGCCTATACGATCTTCTCCTGATGGCGTATCCTGCCTTAGTCAACGCCGCGGAACCGGAGAAGGAATCATTATTTATGTTTAGTAAATTGACGGATATTGACTGGACCACCTGGCAGGCCAAAGAAAAAGCCACACTGCTCTTCATTCTTCGCGATGAAAAAATCCTGTTGATCCATAAAAAACGCGGGCTTGGACACGGCAAAATCAACGGTCCGGGCGGCCGCCTCGAACCCGGCGAAACCCCGCGCCAGGCCGCCATTCGGGAAGTCATTGAGGAAGTGGGTGTCACGCCCCTGAACGTGACCCCGCGCGGCGAGCTGCTCTTCCAGTTTTGCGACGGCTATTCACTGCACGGCTATGTCTTCTCCGCCACCGACCTGAAGGGCAACCTGACCGAAACCGACGAAGCCCGCCCCGAATGGTTTGACCTTAAAAATATTCCCTACGACCGCATGTGGCCGGATGACCGCCACTGGATGCCCCTGATGCTGACCGGCCAGTCCTTCTACGGACGCTTCATTTTCGACGGCGACCGGATGCTGGATCACGAAATTGTTACCACGGACCCGCACGGCATTTAACCTGCTGGAGTGATGGCTATGACTAATCTAAAAATGAGATGGAAATCATCCAGCTTCGTCCGGATACTTGCGTTGTTTTCATCTGTATTCATTTGCTCAACAATCGGATACGCACAGTCCGCCGAGTGGATTTCGCTTCGCCCCTCCTCACAATCCCGCACCGCGACCACCATGGCGGCTGAAGCACTTCCCGCCGAAGAGGGGGTAAGCGTTGCCACCAATGCCCCGGGACAATTCAAGGCTACGGTGCAGGTTGACGGATTCTGGAAACGCGCCCGAACCGCACAACCCGCCGCGCAATCCAAAAAACCCGCATTGAACACCCCGGACGCCAGTGAACATTTCGACGCCATCCACATTCCGGGCTGGACGACCCTCCGCGAGGTCGGCGTGCCCGCCGTTCCGATACGCCGCCTACTCTTCGCCCTGCCCCCCGGAAGCACCGGCGCCACCGTCCGGGTCCACTCGAAAACGGATGTGGTACTGGATTCGCTGCGAATCATTCCCGCCCAGCCTCCTTACCCGGATGTGTTTCCGGAGCCCCCTCGCCCGGCATTTCAAATGGATGCGCAACTCTACCAATCTTCCTCTTTCTATCCCCCGGATGTCGTGGTCACTACGGCACTCCTTCGCATTCGCGATCAAACACTCTGCGCCGTGGAAGTGGCCGCTATTCGGTTCGTCCCCGAAACCGGCGAAGCCGTCGCCGCCTCCGAGTTGGAACTGGACGTACAGGCCGACCTTGACGCCGCTGCCGCCGAAGAAGAAACCGATGAAGAGCCCGCCGCAACGGCATTGCCCATCTACATGATCCTGATGGACGATCAGTTTGCCGCCAACACCACGCTGAATACATTCATCGACTGGAAAAAGCGCAAAGGGTACGACGTTCGCACCGTGAAAACGTCTCAAATCGACGCCTCCGGAGCCCCCACCAACGGACAAATCGTCGCCTACATGCGAGGCCTGGCCGCATCGAATTACCCCGCCTATTTGCTTATCATCGGCGATCACACCGCCGCCAACGGTGTGCAGGGCGCCTACTTCTCCACCGACATGGGCGGCTACACCGACCTCGACATCGCCTGCCGAACAGCGTCCGACTGGATTCCCGACCTCTTTCACGGACGCCTCCCCGCCACAAACAACACCAGCGCCACCCGCATGCTCGAAAAAATCCTCGCCGCGGACCGCAACCCGCCTACCAACGACGTATTCTCGCGCGTGGTCATTGCCGGACAAATTCAGGACAGTGATGACCACAACAACCGGGCGGACCGCCTGTTCTGCGAAACCGGCGATGCACTCGCCTCCTTTTTCGAACACGATCCCTCCAGTAACACCTATGCCTGCACCCGCGCAGTCGTCAATCCCGATGGCATGACCGCCGAGGGCTATTGGAACGAGGACAGTATTCTCTGGGGGTCAACCGATCAGATCGGCGACCGCATTTTCACGAATTTTGTATCCGTCGCCACCGCCCAGGCCCGCATCAACGCCAACGTCAACGCCGGGGCGGTACTGCTCTTCCACCGCGACCATGGATACAGCAACGGGGTCGGCTGGGCGGATCCGCAGTACATCTATACTCACGTCCGCGCCCTGACCAACGGCATGAACCGGCCCGTCGTTTTTTCGATCAATTGCGCCAGCGGCGCCTACCACCAACCCAATAATTTCACCCGCGCCTGGATGGAACAGACCAACGGCGGCGCATACGCCGTGTTCGCCCCCGTGGATATCAGCTACTCCTGGAATAACGACTGGTTCACGCACGGGCTGATGACCGCCTGCTTCACCAACTATATCAGCTTCCAAAACGCCTGTACCGATCCCGAATGGACCCGCAAACTCCCCGCCCCCAGCGGATCCTACGGCGCGGCCGGAAGCGCCCCGCGGCTTGGGGAAGTCATGAACTTCGCCAAGATGTACCTGTATGAAAAATACGAGGCCGACAAAACCACGTTTCGACTTTTTCATGTTTTTGGCGACCCCGAAGCCGCGCTGATCACACACGAACCGGAGCCGCTCACCGTGAGCCACCCCCCGCTTATTACCCTCGGAACAACCACTGCCGTAAATGTCAGCATCAGCCAAACCGGGGCGCTGGTCTGCCTCTACTCCGCGTCCCTCGGCATCCATGAACGCCGGGTCACCGAAACCTCCAACACCTCTTTTTCGATAACCGCAGGCAGCGCCGGAACCATCGCCGTCACCGTCACCAAACCCGGCTTCCGCCCCTGTGAAGGAACACTGTCCGTCGTCGGCAGCGAAGATTTTTCACTCCGCGCCACCGCTCTCACCAACAGCGTCATCCTTCGCTGGACCGATCCGCTGCTGTGCGGGATGCCCAATCGCCAGGTCAACATCACGGCGTCCACCAATACCTGGCCCGAAACCTCCTCCGACGGCACCTCCATTTACACGGGAACCAACCAGGTGTATGAAAATACCGACCTGCTCCCCGGACAAACCTATTTCTATACCCTTTGGATACACGACGGCACGGGATGGACCAATCCCCCGGGGAACTGAGCCCTTGGTTAATATGTAAAAAACGCGCAAAAATCACCCTGTTTTCGGTTGCATTAAAAGGACTTGCGGCGTACATTGCCCCAAGAATTCAAATATCGGGAGGAGCTTTATGAGTAAGAAAGTTTTGCTGTTTGCATCAATCTGCGCGCTGGGAGCAAGCCTCGTCTATGCCGCTGACACCCAGGTCACCAGTAAAAATGCCGTGGGGTAT
>CAZISY010000024.1:14952-45793 GCA_964542025.1 uncultured Verrucomicrobiota bacterium | reverse complement strand
CGCCTGCGGAAACAAACACCTGGTCCACATAGGCGGAGATGCGCGCGCTCAGGTGGATCAGCTCTTCCGATTCAACGGTTCCCGCGATATCCAGCAACGGCGCCGTCTGCTGCATGACGGCGGTGACGGTTGCGGCGCCTTCCGGCAGCGGAACGCCCTTCACGCCCGGCGCGGCGGCGGGTTGTATTTTGTGCGTCAGAAATCCGCCCGACCACAGAATCATAAAAACCAGGGCGGCGATTGCGATGATCCAGCGTGTAGACCGTTTATTCCATCCGATTCTGCTCATAAAACTCCTCCGGTTTTTGCATCCCTTTGAGCGGACATGGTAGAAGAAGCCGGGTGAGGGGTCCAGTGCTAACTTGCGGGGAGCGCGGTGAAAAATCCGTTGGGTCATCCGCTTGTACAAATTAAATCAGATGCTATATTCCCCGGAAATTCGGAGGACAAAAGCATGAAAAATTTCTGGCTGATCGGCTGCATGATGGCTGTCGCGTACGGCATCGTTCACGCACAGACCGGGGAAGAGGCTATTGTCGCGGCAACAACGGAAGAAACGTCCGCGTCCGCCAAACCGGCGTCGGACACAAAGGAGAACACCATGGTCATTATTAAAACATCGATGGGGGATATTAAGCTGAAGCTGTACGATGCCGAGGCGCCGATCACCGTGAAGAACTTTTTGGAGTATGTGGACGGCGGTCACTACAACGGCACGATTTTCCATCGGGTCATCGGCAATTTCATGATTCAGGGCGGCGGGTTCACGCCGGAGATGGAACAGAAACCCACGAAAGCGCCGATAAAAAACGAAGCCGCCAACGGCAGGAAAAACATGCGCGGCACCATCGCCATGGCGCGTACACAGGTGATCGACAGCGCCACGAGCCAGTTCTTCATCAACGTGGTCAACAACGACTTTCTGAACTACCGCGATCCGAGCATGGCCGGTTACGGTTATTGCGTATTCGGCGAGGTGGTGGAGGGGATGGACGTGGTCGATCAGATCAAGGCCGTCAAGACCGGCAACCTGCATGGATTCAGCGATGTGCCCAAGACGACCGTGAAAATCATTGAAGTGGTGCGCGCGGCAGAGTAAGCGGCGCGTTCGGACGGTTTGAAAAGCGGGGTTTTCCAATGATTGGAAAACCCCGTTTCTTTTTTTCCAACGATTGGAAAAACGGCTCCCAAAACTTCCAACGATTGGAAAATGCCCGGATGAAAGAAAAGCGGGGCAGCCCCTGACCTTTTCTTGACGGGGACGGGGCGGACCCTTTACATTCACGCCGCCTTTTTTGCATGTAAAAACACTACAAGGAGATCCGCTATGTTTGAAATGGATTACGGCCTGTCTGAATCCCAGATTGAAATACGCGACATGGTGCGTGAGTTTGCCCGCGAGCGGGTCAAGCCGGTGCGCGCGGAGCTGGACGAAAAAGAGGAATTTCCGCGCGAGATTCTTGCGGAGCTGGGCAAGATGGATTTGATGGGGCTGTACATCCCGGCGGAGTACGGCGGCTTCGGCTCTGAGAGCATGCTGGATTTTATCATCGCCATTGAGGAATTGAGCCGCGTTTGTATCGGGGTTTCCGTTTCCTACGCCGCGAATGCGCTGGGCGCCGATCCGATTATTCTGGGCGCTTCCGATGCGCAGAAGAAAAAGTATCTGCCGCCGCTGGCTTCCGGCGAAAAGCTGGCCGCCTTTGCGCTGACCGAGCCCAACGCGGGCAGCGATGCGGGCGGAATTGCCACCACGGCGCGCAAGGTCGGGGATAAGTACATTCTGAACGGGACCAAGCAGTGGATCACCAACGGCGGCGAAGCGGATACGTATACCGTGCTGGCCGTGACCAATAAGGATAAGGGGCCGCGCGGCGTGTCCTGTTTCATCCTGGAAAAAGGCATGCCGGGATTTCATTTCGGCAAAAAGGAAAAGAAACTGGGGATACGCGCATCCGCGACCCGTGAGCTGATTTTCGAGGATTGCGAAGTGCCGGCGGAAAATCTGATCGGTCGGGAAGGCCTTGGGTTCATGCTGGCGATGAAGACGTTTGATGTGTCGCGTCCGGGTATTGCGGCGCAGGGCGTGGGGCTGGCGCAGGGGGCGCTGGACGAGGCGGTTTCGTATGCCCGTACACGGGTGCAGTTCGGCAAGCCGATCGCGGCCAATCAGGGACTGCGCTGGATGCTGGCCGATATGGCGACGAAGGTGGAAACCGCCCGCGCGATGCTCTATGCGACGGCGCGTCATGCCGATAAGCATATGAAGGAAATGTCGAAATTCTCGGCGATGGTGAAGCTGTATGCCACGGATGTATCCATGAGCGTGACGACGGATGCGGTGCAGGTGCTGGGCGGTTACGGATTTATGCGCGAGTATCCCGTGGAGAAAATGATGCGCGACGCCAAGATTCTGCAGATTTACGAAGGCACCAATCAGATTCAGCGCGAAGTGATCGGACATGCGCTGGTCAAGGAATACGCTTCGCTGTAACGCCATTGGAGCAGATGATAAATCGGGCCGTTTTTTCAGGAGGATGATTCAGTGCATATAGTGGTATGTATCAAGCAGGTTCCGGATACCAGCGATGTGAAGATCAATCCGGAAACCAACACGTTGATCCGCGATGGCGTGGTCAGCATTATCAATCCGTTTGATGAAAATGCGATTGAGGCGGCACTGGTGCTCAAGGAGAAGCATGGCGCCAAAGTGACGGTGGTGACCATGGGGCCGCCGCAGGCCGAAGAGGTGTTGCGTGAAGCCATTGCTCGCGGCGTGGATGATGTGGTGCTGCTCAGCGACCGCGCGTTCGCCGGGGCCGATACGCTGGCCACGTCCTATGCGCTGTCCAAAGGCATTGCTTCTCTCGCTGAAAAGCCGGACCTGATTCTGTTCGGCAAGCAGGCCATTGACGGCGATACCGCGCAGGTCGGGCCGGGCGTGGCGGAATTTTTGAAGCTGCCGATTATCACGTATGTGCGCAAGGTGGAAATCAACGGCGCCCTGGTGAATGTGGAGCGCGTGTTCGAGGATGGCTATGAGCGGATGGGGGCGGAGTTGCCGCTGGTGCTCACGGTGCTCAAGGAAATGAACGTGCCCCGCATGGCTTCGCTGCGCGGCCGCATGAAAGCCAAAAAAGCGGAGATTCCGAGAAAGACGGCTGCGGATATCGGAGCCGATCCGGCATTTACCGGACTGGCCGGCTCTCCGACCAAAGTGGTGAAAATTTTCTCACCGCCGAAGAAAACCGGTGGACTTAAAATTGAGGGGACGGCGCCGCTGGATGCCGCCCGGACCGTCATTTCCAAACTCAAAGAACAGAAGGTGATTTAGCCGTGCAAGAGCCTTTGATCATTCATGAAGACAAGTGTACCGGTTGTTCCGTGTGCGTAAAGGGTTGCCCGTTCAATGCGCTGTCCATTGCGCCGCGGGAAGGGCGCAATCTTCCGGAAAGCAAATTCAAAAACATTGCCGTGGTGAATGAAGCCTGTACGGCCTGCGGGGCCTGTCTGCCGCTGTGCAAATTCAACGCGCTGGAAGTTCGGGACATCGAACAGAGCGGCAGCGTGAACGTCACCGAGTTCAGCGGAGTCTGGATTTTTGCGGAACAGCGGAATGGGGTGATTCAGGATGTCGCGTATGAACTGCTTTCGGAAGGGCGAAAGCTGGCGGATGAACTCGGCGAAGAACTTTCCGCCGTGCTGATGGGATTCAATATTCGCGACAAGGCGCAAACGCTTGTGGAGTGGGGTGCCGATAATGTGTATTTGGTCGATGGCGCCGAGCTGGAGGAATACGAGACCGATTTGTACACGGATATTCTCGCGTCGCTCATTCGGAAACATAAACCCGAAATTGTGCTGGCCGGCGCGACAAGCATCGGGCGCGCATTCATTGCGCGGGTGGCGGTGCGGGTGCAGACCGGCCTGACGGCCGATTGTACGGCGCTGGCCATTGATCCCGAGAAAAAAATCCTGCTGCAAACGCGTCCGGCGTTCGGTGGAAATATCATGGCCACCATCATCACGCCGAATCACCGTCCGCAAATGGCGACGGTGCGCCACAAGGTGTTCAAGAAGGGAACGCCGCAGGCGGGGCGCGCGGGGAAAATTATTGAGGAAAGCCCGAAGATGTCGCTGGCACGCACAAAAATTGTCGAAGTGCTGCACGAGATGGGCAACCGCGTCAACCTGGCCGAGGCCGACATCATTGTTTCCGGCGGGCGCGGGATGGGCGGTCCGGAAAACTTTGTGCTGCTGGAAGAGCTGGCGAAGGAACTCGGTGCGGCGGTGGGCGCGAGCCGCGCGGCGGTGGATGCCGGCTGGATGCCCGCTTATCATCAGGTGGGGCAGACCGGGAAAACCGTGTGCCCGAAGTTGTATGTGGCCTGCGGCATATCCGGCGCGATTCAGCATCTGGCCGGAATGAGTTCTTCGGATTTCATCGTGGCCATTAACAAGGATCCGGACGCGCCGATTTTTGATATCGCCGATGTGGGTATTGTCGGAGATGTATTCGAAGTGGTGCCCATGATGACGAAGGTGCTGCGGGAAGGTTGATGGCGCCCGGCCCGGAGAGGATCAGGGAGGTCATGTCGATGCGGAGGATGCGTGGCAGGATCGCGGCGGCGCTCATGTGGGCCGTTCTGGGAAACGGCGGAGCGTTTCTCTACGGCGCGGAAACGTCGTTTGAACAGGAGCTGGTTCCGTACGATTACCGGGATACACACAAGGTGCTGCGCGCAGTTCGTGAGGCGGCCGATTGGATTGAGGCCGAGGGAACCAACGCATTTGAGCGGTTTCGGCAGAATCCAAAACACTGGAAGAACGATCTCTTTTACGTATATGTGTACGCCACCAATGGGCTCTGCCTGTATCACCCGGCGATGCCCGATTTCGAGGGCCGGAATCTGCTGAACATCACCGACGCTGAAGGGCACAAAGTGCTTCAGATGGCCTTTGAGGCGGGAGATGATCCTGATAATCCGCATGGCTGGTTGCATTATTCCTGGCATCCGGCCGGCGGATTCAGTCCGGCCTATAAATCGTCCTGTCATTTCTATGCGGCGTTGCCGGAAGGCGGAAAGGTTTTGGTCGGTGGAGGGATGGAGTCGCCGCCGGAGGAGCGGGTGTTTGCGAAATACGCGGTGGATTCGGCGGTGCGGTTGCTGAATGAAAAGGGGCGCGCCGCGCTGGAGGACATCGCGCGTCCGGCTTCCAAATACCGGTTTCGGGAAATCACGGTGTTTGTGCTGGATGCGGAAGGCAATGCTCTGGTCGATCCCGCGCTGGAAACCCACGCACCCAGAAATCTTTCGTCGTATGTGGACGCGGCCGGGCACTTTCCGTTTCGGGAGATTGTGCGGAAGCTGTCCTCCGGGGAGAGTTGCTGGGAAGTGATTCTGTCGAAAAACCGGTATGCGCGGGTGATGGAAAAGAAGGGGATTTATGCCCGGCGCGCCGTGATGGACGGGACTCCCGTGATTGTGGGCGCCGCCACGATGCTGCCGAAACCAATCTGGTCCAAATAGGGGAAACGGCATGAACAATACCGAGCCGATGATTTACAAAGTGAACGACATGCCGCCGCCGGGGCCCCTGGTGGTGCTGAGCATTCAGCATATGCTGTTCATGTTTGCGGCGGCGTCTTTCCCGGCCATGCTGGTGAGGGAAATCGGCGGCGATGTGGATACGGCGGCCGCGCTGGTCAGCCTGACGATGATCATCGCCGGGATCGGCTCCATCATTCAGCCCATGCGCTGGAAGTATCTGGGGTCGGGCTATCTGTGTCCGAATTTGTGCGGGCCGTCGTATCTTTCCGCCTCGCTGCAGGCGGCCTGGATGGGTGGGCTTCCGCTGATGCGCGGTATGCTGATTTTCGCGGGGCTGATCGAAATGGCCCTGGCCCCGGTGGTGAAAAAACTGCGCTTTATGTTTCCGCCGATCATCGTGGGGCTGGTGGTGGCGATGGTGGGGGTCAGTATTGTATCGGTGGCCACGGGCAATTTTTTCGGGGTGGCGTTTTCCGGCGACAGTATGCGCTGGGAAGATTTGGTGGTGGCGATCGTCGCGCTGCTGGTCATGGTGGGCGCCAACATCTGGGGGCGCGGATGGGTGCGGATGTATTGCCTGCTGATCGGGACGCTGGCGGGCTGGCTGCTCGCCCTTTTGCTGACGGCGGATTCGCGTGCGGCTTTTTCGGTGATCGAATCGCAACCGCTGTTTGCTCTTCCGGGCATTCCGTTCGATGTGTGGGATATCCGTTTCAATGCCGGGCTGGCGCTTCCTTTTCTTATTGTATCCATTTGCGGTTCACTGAAGTCTTTCGGCAATCTGCTGGCGGCTCAGCAGATTTCGGAACCGGAATTGAAGGAGCCGAATCTGCAGCCGATCGCCGGTGGTTTGATGGCCGATGGCTTGACCACGGCTCTGGCCGGGGTCATGGGGGCGCTGGCCGTGGATACGGCATCCAGCAGTGTGGGCCTGGCGGCTGCCACGCGCGCGTGCAGCCGCTGGATTTCCACGGTGGCCGGCGTGATCTTCACGGTTATGGCATTTATGCCGAAACTGACAGCGGCGGTGGCCACCCTGCCTCGTCCCGTGCTGGGGGCTTCGCTGATTTTTGCCGGCTGCTTCATGATTTGCGCCGGGTTGAAGGAAATGATGCGGGAAGAATTGGATACGCGCGCCATTTTTACGCTGGGGATCTCGCTGTTTTTTGGATTGAGCACGGGATTTATGCCGGATCTGTATGCCCGTTTTCCGGCGTGGCTGCAGACGTTCTTTTCCGATCCGCTTCCGACGAGTACGCTTTTTTCCATCCTGCTCTACCAGCTGTTTTACTTTGATAGGCTTTACTTCAAGCCGAAACCGAAGCCGGATCAGGCAGGCGGAGGCACGGAACCCAGGCGCTGATGTTTCGGCTGAAGGATGTAGAGCAGTCCGCCGAACAGGCTCCAGAAAAGGCCGCCTGAATAGACCAGCAGGGAAAGAGGAATGGTTCGGAACGTGGCGGCGCCGAGCGTGCTGAACAGATTTGCGAAGAGTCCTTCACGAACGCCGAGCGCGCCGGGAGTCAGTGGAATGGCGGTGAGTACGGTGATGATGGGAAACATGGTGAAGTAGCCGCTCAACGGCATGGAGAGCAGCAGGCTTTTGGCAAAGCAGAAGCAGGCCATGGTCAGGAAGAAAAGATTCAGCAGCGAGCAGCCGATGCACAACAGCAGAATCCGCGGGCGCGCCCGATAATAGTAGGCCACCTCATACACTTTTTTCAGGAGCCCCCCGATTTGCGATTTTTCCAACCGTTGGAAAAACGGGGCGGTAGTGAACGGATTGCGCCAGAGGACCAGGAGCAGCAGCGCGGCGGCGCCGCACGCGCTTCCGAGCATCACGGCGGCGGACAGCAGCAGGGGGGTGCTGCTCAGGAAAAGACGCGGCTGGACGACAATCATCAGGCATCCGAAAAAGAGGGTGGTCAGGAGGCCGATACCTCGGTCCACCAGTACCGTGGAGGCGGCGCGGGTTTTTTCGCGTGCGCATAGCCGGGCGGCATAATAGGCACGCGCCAGGTCGCCGCCGCATCCGCCCGGCAGGAATGAATTGAAGAACTGGCCGATGAAAAACAGGCGGAACACCGTGGCGCGGCTGAGCGGGAATTGCTGGGTGTGCAGGATGATGTGCCATCGCGCCGCTCCGGCCAGTAGACCCAAAAACGTGGCGGCAAGAGCGGCCAGCCACCAGGGCCATTGCTGTATGCTTTCGCCGAGTACCTGCATCAGCGAACGCAATGGAAGCTTGGAGATCAGCCAGCAAAGGATTCCCGCGGCAAGCACTACGCGCAGGAGAAACCGGTAGCGTGAGGGATCCTTGCGAAGGGGCGGGTTATTCATTGCGGCAGGTGTTCAGCATGTGTTCGTAAATATCGCGCAGGGTGGTGGAGAGCGGAATTTCGGGGAACCAGCCGATTTCGCGGCGAATGCGGGTGGTATCCAGTGTGGGCAGGCAGTCGGTGGGGCGATAGCGTTCCGGATCCACCTCAATGTCGGGATGAACGCCGGCAATATCGCACAGGGCATCCAGCACGGACCGGACGCGCTGCGGAAATCCGGAGGCAATGTTGTACGCCTGACCGGGGACGCCTTTTTCAAGCAGCATGAGATAGGCGCGGGCCACATCGCGGACATCCGTGAAGTTACGCATGTTGTCCAGGTTGCCGACGAGCATGCGGGGGGGCTTTTTCTTCAGTGCAATTTCTGCGAGCTGACGGGCGAAGCTGGCGGTGACAAAGAGGTCGGACTGTCCCGGCCCTGTATGATTATCGGGGCGGGCGCAAATGACCGGCTGGCGGTAATGTTCCGCGCAGATCAGCGCGTGGCGGTCGGCGGCCTGTTTGGAGATGGCATACGGATTGGCAGGCAGCATGAGGTCGTTTTCCCGCATGGGCAGCTCGGCCTGATAGCGTCCATAGATTTCTCCGGAACTGACCACAACGATTCGGGCGTCCGGTTTGATTTTGCGAAAGGCTTCGAGCAGGTTGACCGTTCCGAGGAGGTTGACCTGATAGACGCGCTGAGGCGCCTGCCAGCCGATGGGAACGAAGGCGATGCCGCCCAGGTGTACGCAGGCGTCGGGTTGCGTTTCGCCGATCACGCGCTCCAGGCAGGTGGCGTCGCAAATATCGCCGGGGACGAACGTGTCGGCGGGCGATGCGTTGGGAGCGGTTGGCAGATCGAATGCGATTGGCGTGTGGCGGCATTGGGTCAGGTATTGGATCAGATGCCGCCCGACAAAACCATTACCGCCGGTTACCAAAACTTTCATAGCTCGTTCGCTTTCTTTGATGCTGTTTCGTTGTGTGTTTGAAGGCCGTTATCCGGGGTGTTCGGCGCGGGGGAGGCCGGCTCATCCTCCCAGCAGTTTTTGATGTGCTGCAGGGCCGACATCACGTCCTGACGGGTTTCGGAGGGTGCGGGTTCAAAAACCCGGAATACGTTCAGTCGTCCAAATGGTTTCAGGATGGAAAAATCCACCTTGCCGCGGGGGGGGGCCAGGTGATCGAAGGCCGGCGGGGCGACATCGTGAATGTGCATGCCGACCAACCAGGGTTGAAGGCGTTCCAGCCATCGTTCGCTGTTGATGAACCCGAGGTTTTGGCGGACCTGCCCATGTCCGATGTCGTGCCAGTATCCCAGCCCGGGGGATTTAAACGTTTCCAGAAGCTGAAGCATTTCCACTTCGGTTGGAAAGGATTCCCAGGAGGGCAGGTTTTCTATGCCCAGCCGCATATGCGTTTCTTCCAGTACGGGAAGCAGCTGCGAAAGGCCGTCATAGAGTGCGTCGAGTTGTTTTTTTGCTTTTCGTTCCCGCTTGATTTGCAGCTTCATCTTCAGACGTTCGTATTTGTTGGCGCGCGGATTGCCGTCTTCAAGCAGCTGGATAAGGCGCGAAGTGTAGCGGCGCATTTTCACATTTCCCGCATGAAGGACCACGGCGGATGCGCCGACTTCGGACGCGAAACGGATGGTTTGGCGCGTATGATTTATGGCCATTCGGCGAATTTCCGGTCGGCGGTCGGCGAGGGTCCATAATTCCGGGTGGCCGCGCAGGATGCCGATGGGAACGGGGCAGAAATTATGAACAGTTTCGATCAGGCCGGGTTTTTGTTCGGCCATGGCGCGTACCCCGGGAACCAGTTCCTGACGCAAATCGTATCCCAATTCGATGCGGTCAAACCCCATGTCCAGGATTTCCCGGATCATATCTCCGCCATCGGCATGGCGCTGGGCGTTCCATCGGGTTGAAAGGGCGAAATTCATAACTGATGTCCCATAATAGAAAACTCTCCCGGAATACGGGAGAGTTTTCTTGTATGCAATGAGAACTTTTTCAGCGGGGCCCTTATGAATGATATGAAAAGAGGGCCGCCGGAAGTCTCACCGGTCCGTTTACGTACGGGTCCGGGCGCGGGCCTGCTTTCTGCGCTTCTTTTCGCTGGGCTTTTCGTAGTGCCGGTGCGAGCGCATTTCGCGCATGATGCCCTCTTTGTCCAATTTCTTTTTCAGGCGACGGAGAGCCTTTTCAACGGATTCGCCTTTTCGAATTTTTACTTCTACCATAATTCTGAATTCACCCCCTCACGCGGTTGGTGGTTCAAATAAAACAGGCGCACAAGATAGAGAAGCGGGTCGGGTTTGTCAATTTCGGCGGCATCTTTTCGCACGGGACGATCCCGGGCGGGGCTGGGACGGTCGGCCGGGTCAGGTTTTTCGGCGGTTAGTCATCCATTCATTCAGGATCAGCGCGGCCAACACCATGCCACCGCCGAGGAGGAGGCGGGGGATGTTTGTTTTTTCGTGAAAAACGAGGAGGGAAACGGCAATAGCCAGTGGGATTTTCAAGTTGTTGAAAATGGAGAGGGCGCCGGTATCCACACGGCGCGCGCCGGCGTTCCAGAGGAAGAAAGCCAGCCCGGAGGCCACGGTGCCGAGGTAGAGCAGAATCAGGAGTTGATTCGGTTGCATGTGGAAGGACGGGGTTTCGGGCTGAAGGAAGAGGAACAGCGCCGGTGCGGCAAAGGCTCCGGCGTAGAGCAGGGCATAGACGCCGGAGTTGGTGAGGCGGGGGTTTTTGTTCATGAGTTCCCGGTAATAGATTTGTCCCCAGGCAAAGCAGATATTGGATGCCTGGACAAGGAGGACGCCCCACAGCAGGCCGTCGCGCCCCAGTTCTTCATATTTAACGACGGCTGTTCCGATGATGGAGAGGGATGCGGTGGCCAGAAACAGCGGATGGAACCGGCGGGTGAGCAGGTCGCAGATCAGCGTGGTGTAGAGCGGCGTGAGGATGGTGAAGAGGGCCACTTCGTGCGGGGCCAGGTAGTGGAATGCTTTGAGGTAAAACACATACATCATTCCATATTGTACAAAGCCGATGGCGCCCAGTTTCAAGGCGGTAAGCCATCCGATGTCTTTCACACGCAGGAAGGGGAGAAAGACCACCAGTGCGGCCAGCATGCGGAAGGCGCCCTGAACATAGGGGTCCACGGAAGACAGGCAGTGCCCAATCAGGGGAAAGGAAAAGGCCCAGATACAGGAAGTCAGCAGCAGATAGAACATAAAAACATTCGCTATTCGGCCTTGTTTCGCGAGGTCAGCCGGTCAAAGCGCTCCTGAACAAGGGTGTCCCTGTTTTTCACCTGCTGATCAAGCTTTTCCTGAAAGGCGGTGAGCTGCCGGGTCAACTGCTGGAGGTGGGTGCGGCGTTCCTCGATGCGTTCATCAAAGCGTTTTCCGATCTGTTCGAGAATTTGGAGCCGAAGCGTTTCTTTGGCGGCGGGATCTTCGGTTTGGTTGTATTGCTGAATCATTTCCCGAAACGCTTTGATGTCATGGGCCTTGTGATCACGCCGTGGCGAGTCCGGATCGTCCGGGCCGTGCCGTCGGTGCGGATCCCGTCCGTGCGGATGCGCCAGGCAGGCCGTGGCGAGGCGGATTTGTTCTTCGTCGGGAAGCTCCATAAACGAGGCATAGACGGCCGGACAGGATTTAAGGCAATCCGTCATTTTTTTGCGTGCGAGTTCTGCGGAGAGGCATTCCCGAAAGGCTTCGGGATCTTCATCCCGCAGCGCGGCATACTTCTGGTACTGCTCGGGATTCTCCGCGCGCAGGGTATCCAGCCAGCGGTCTGTAAACCGTTTGCCCTGTTCGGGGGGTGGCGGGAAAGGGCACGCAGCGGGATTTTCGGAGCAGGCCGGCGGGGGTGGCGGCATTCCGTCCTCCCCGTCGAACAAATCCTCATTTGGCGGGGGTGGCGGAGGTTCCGCCGATTGGGCCGGGGCTGCGCAGGGGATGGCGATGAACAGCAGTAGGCGGCCGAGGTAGTTTATATAGGTCGCAGTCATGATGATTTCTCCATTTCAAGCAGGTTGCGTGCGAGGGCTTCGGCTTCTTCGTCGGGCATCCAGGCCGTTCCTGACAGTTCCCATTCCTGATCGACCTGGGCGAAAGATTGCTCAAGTTCGATGACCTCCTCTTCCCAGGAATCATTCATTGGCAGGATTTCCTGAATGGGGCCGGAACGCTTTTCGGATGGGGCCTCCGCGATTACGATGGCGGGTGAGGTGGCAATCTGGCGGTGGATCAGCAATCCCGTGACCGCGATGAGGAGGAGTGCCGCCAGCGCAAAGAGGGCTTGGCGGGTCGGGATCGGAAACCAAATTATGGAGTGCCGCCGCTGAGCGGGGGCGATGGATTCGGCGTATGCCATCAGGCGTTGCCGGGTGGTTTCCGGCATGTGGGTGATTTCAGAATGTCGGGCATACTGCTGCGAGAGTGCGGCATAGTCCGATTGGAACCGCCTGCATGATTCACAGGCATTCAGGTGTTCCTGAAGGCGGCTTTTCTGCTGCCGGTTCAGCTCGCCGGCGGCATCCAGTAGTATTTGTTTTTCCCATGAACCGCATGTGCTCATCTCATCATCCTCCCATCGCTTACGGCACCGCAAAGTCGTCCCGCAGCATTTCGCGCAGCTTGCCGACAGCATATTGCATGCGGGCCAGCGCGGTGTTGATGGAGGTGCCCTGGAGTTTGGCAATCTCCTTAAAAGGCAACCCGGCATCCATTCTCATTGAAAACACTTCCCGCTGTTCCGGCGGAAGCTTCATAACAGCCTCCCGAATCCGTTCGCCCAGCTCGGTGTTACCCACCTGTTCGCCCGGCAGAATCTGTCGCTCATCCTGAATGGTATCCAGCAGTTCCGTGTGGCTTTCGTCATCGGAAAAACCGCTTTTTTCCTGCAGGCTGACATCCGGTTTCCGCTTGCGGGAGCGATCAATGACCAAATTATGTGCAATTCGAAAGAGCCAGCTCAGGAATTTGTCGGAGCGGTAGGTGTGCAAATTCCGAAGCGCCTTAAACCAGACTTCCTGAAACAGGTCTTCGGTGTCTGCTTTGCCCTCCGTCATGGAGAGAATGTAAGCATACAGAGGGCGGCGGTACCGCTCCGCCAAATCCCCGATCGCCTCCGTCTGTCCGGCCCGATACCTTTTCAGGCAGTCTTCCGCATCATCATTCATAACGTTATACGTACGCTTCTATAACGCGAAGGCATCGGGTTTTATTGTGTCACTGGTTGACATATCGGATCACTTTTTCAATTTTCCGGTCAACCATGATGTCAATGAAGGGGGCCAGACCGCATTCTCGGATTTTCTCCCGAAAGGACTCTTTGATGTGGTTTATCAGCGTTTCCATGTCGGGGTAGGCGTCGGGAGACGTCTCGCGGACAATGTTCAGAAACTGATCCATCCCCTGTTCTTCATTTCGGAAGAGGGCGATATTGCTGAAAAAGACGTGTTCGGTCAGGTGTCCTTCGTGTTCTTCTTCGCGGCAGTGATCAATCAGCAGGTCAATATCTTCACGAAGATCTTCGAGTTCAATCGCCAGAATTTGGAGAAAGCATTTCTTTTTATTGTGCATAGTGACACCTCCCGCCGGGATCATTCCGGACTTTGTGTTGCCGGGCTGCTGTTTTTTTTCAGTTCTTCGACCATTTTTTCCGCCGAAAGCAGTTTAGGCCGGTTGCCATTCCAGTCAAAGAAGGTACACCGTTTGCTCCAGCCCTTCGGCCAGACCACAAACGCGGCCGGCGTTTTTTTGACACTGAATTCCTGAATGGCCAGGCGTTCATGCGCCTTTTTATTCAACTCCACCTTGACCTTAATATAATCCCGCAGTGCATTGTGGACGAGCGCCGTTTCAAAGCCTTTGGTTTTCAGCCAGTGATACAGTCCTTTTTCGTCGTCGACATCTTCCCGGTAGAACACGATGAAGATATCCGCCCCGGTGGCCTTTTGCAGTTCGAGGGCCCGTTCGTAACCGGATGCGCCGCGGAACCACTCCAATTCCGGAACGCGGGCTTCGGGTTGAGGCGCGGGCGGCGGGAACTGGGCGAAACACGACACGCCCAGGGCGCACAACAGGATGGCCGAAAATGCCAAACAGAACCCGATGAATCGACTTCGCATAACCAACCCCTTTCTGCTGATCGGTATTCTATTTTTTTTGCGGGAAAAGAAAAGCGTTAAGCGGAGATCATTTTCCAGACGGCCGGAGGCATCGCTGCGGCCTGTACGCACATACGGATGGATTTTGCTATTGCGGGATGTTGGGGTGGTTCCCTATGATTCAGCCATGAGCAATGCACAACCCTTTTTTGTGGATACCCGGTTTCCGGGCGGCAATGCAACACGCGTCAGAATCCTTGAGGGCGATCCTCTTCAAGTGCATTTCACCTGCGATCCGAAGGGTGCTCCGCCGCTGTGGTTTCAGTTTCGGCTGAAGCCGAACGCGGATGCCGCGCCGAAGCCGGACGCCAAATTGCGCCTGGTGTTGGAGCATTACGACGCCCTGGCCGGCGCCCAGCAACCCGGAGAGTGCTGCCCGGTGTACCGTCCGGCAGGTCAGTGGTGGATGCGCCTGCCCGCAGGGAAAATCGAGCGCACGGAAGATGGACGCTGTTCGGCTTCCTGGGTGCTGAATCTTTCCGCCGAACCGCTGGATGTGGCGCTGTGTCCGCCCTACGAGCCGGCGGATTTGCGGCAGTTGGTTGAAAAAAGCCGCGGCGTCTGGAAGCAGGAGCGGATTGGTCTTTCGCTGGGGGGGCGCGATGTATGGCGTGTGGCCAATGGCTGCGAGGCCTCGGCCGGGCATTTCACGGGCGGGCTCTATATTGTGGCGCGTGAACGCGGGGCGGATATGCCGTCGGCCTGGCTGCTGGATGGTATGCTGCAGCGGCTTTCCGGTGCGAAGAACAATCCCTTTATGACCTGGGCGGTTCCACTGGCGGATGCCGATGGGGCGCATTCAGGGGCCTGGTTTTCGGGGCCGGATCTGCATACGGGCTGGATGACAGGCTTCGGGGGGCGGTATGAAGCGGCACTGCTGAAACAGGATATCCTGCGTTGGCGCGGCGGATGCCGTCCATCGCTCGGCCTGTCGATTCGCGCGGCGGCGCCGGCGGAGACGGGCGGTATCTATTGCGAATTACCCGACGAAGCCACCCATGGAGAGATTCATACGCAGGCGCTGAAGTGGGCGCATGTGATTCAGGACAAGCTCGGGAAGGAGTTTGCGGCAGCGGATTTTGTACGGCCGGCTGATCGGTCGGTACCGGGCGGGGCGCATTTTCACGACTGGATGGCGGGAGAGGCGGGGGTCTGCGCACTGACGCTGTGCGTTCCGTGGGCCGTTGCCGGGGAAACGGTGTTTTCGCAGAAAAAATACCGGGAAGCCGGGAAAAATGTTGCCGACGCCCTGATCGAAAAACGCCGCTGATCCCGCGATCTCAAAGTCAGGCAAAACAGGTGTAATCATCTGGCATTCATGATGAAACGCATAAATTCCCCATGCTGAGGCATAGCTCCTGCTAAAGGAGGCGGCATGAGGTGAAGAATGTTCAATCACGAGTCAGAATCAATCGAATTGATGAGCAAGGTGTTGGATGTCACGACGCTCCGGCATCGGGTTCTGGCAGACAATCTGGCCAATGCGAACACGCCTGAATTTCGGCGCAGCGATTTAGACTTTCACAACCAGCTGACCAGGGCCATTGACTCAGGGGATGCTTCGCAAATCGAAGCGGTGACGCCAGTTGTGCGTGAAGATCATGTATCGCCCATGAGCCCGGACGGGAACAATGTGTCTGTGCAGAAAGAGTTGGGCAACATGATGGAAAACCAACTGCTCTATAATTTTGCGGCGCGTGTGATTGATCGGAAGTTCGACGGATTGCGGAAGGCCATATCGGGTAATTAACGGAAGCGGATGAGGTGAAGCCATGTCGGATATTTCTATAGCACCCGGGATAGGCATCAGTACCACGGGGTTGGATGCGGAAAGCCTTCGGATGAAGGTGGTGGCCAACAACATGGCCAATGCGCAGGCGTATGGGCCGGATGGCGAGCCGTACCGCCGGCGCGAAGTGGTTTTTGCAGAACGGCTGAATGATGCGATGGGGGCGTCGTCCGACCCGGCATCTAATTTGGCCGGCGTGAAGGTGGCGGAAATTGTGGAAAGTGATATGCCGTTCAAGGTGGTGTACCGTCCCGGCCACCCGTACGCGGATGCCGAGGGCTATGTGAAAATGCCGAATGTGAGCACCGTGGAAGAGATGGTGGACATGATGAGCGCGTCCCGCTCCTTTCAGGCAAACCTCTCGGCGGTGAAGATGGCGAAAAGCATGGCGGCCGAGGCGCTGGATTTGCTGAAGAAATAAACTGAAGGAGAAGAGCCATGGAACCGGTCAGCTATAATGCCCTGAAGTTCGAAACCCAGCAGTTGGAGCTGGCGCCCGAGCTGAAACCCTCGATGCAGCAGGAGACGGAGGGTAAAAACGCGCTGTCGTTCAAGGATTTGATGACGAACATGGTGTCGGAAGTGGACCGCCTGCAGAAGGATGCCGATACGGCCGTCAGCGATCTGGTGGCGGGGCGGCGGAGTGATGTGCATAACATTGCCGTGAAAATGGATGAAGCGGGCGTGGCTTTTGATTTGATGCTGCAAATACGCAACAAGATGCTGGATGGGTTCAAGGAGATTTCGCAGATACAGGCTTGATGAGGGTATCCGATGAGGCGCTCCGCGCTGAATGATGAAAGAGGATAATATGCCGAACGCACTGAAATTGCTGATTCAACATCTGACCGAAATCTGGAAGCACTTCGGGCGCATTCAGAAGATCAACATCCTGACAGGGCTGGGCGTGGCGCTGGTTATCATCGTTGGCTTGCTGGTGTGGAGCGCAAAACCGGATTACCGCCTGCTCTTCAGCGGTCTGGAACTGGAAGATTCCGCGGCAATCAAAGATGCCCTGGATGAAGAAAAAATTCCTGTGGAACTGAAGGATTCCGGACGTGCTATTTATGTGAAGCAGAAAGATCTCTATCAGGCCCGCCTGCTGCTGGCTTCGGCCGGGCTGCCCAAAGGCGACTCCGCATCGACCGGGTTTGAAATTTTTGAAGAACCCAAGTTCGGGTTGACGGATTTTGCGCAGCGCATCAATTATCAGCGGGCATTGCAGGGAGAATTGCAGCGGACGATCTCCTCCATGCGGGGCGTGGAGTCGGCGCGGGTGATGCTGGTGATTCCGAAAGAAGGGCTGCTGGCCACCGACGAAGAGAAAAAATCCACCGCGTCCATTCTGATAGAGACCAGCGGAAATTATGCGCTGGCTCCGGGCCAGGTGAACGCAATTGTGCAGTTGGTGAGCAGTTCGGTCAAAAATCTGGCGCCTTCCGCCGTGACCATCACTGATCAGAACGGCAAATTGCTGACGTCGCCCAACAGCGGCGATCCGGATGCCCCGTTTGAACAGGCCAACGATCAGCTGGCTACCAAAGAAAAAATCGAAGTCCAACTGACCCGGAAAGCCCAGGAGATTCTGGATAAAGCCCTGGGCGAGGATCGCTCCATCGTGAAGGTGAATGCCGACATGAATTTTGACAAAGTGGAGCGCCGCAGTGAAAAATATGACAAACAGGGGCGCGTGGCCAAGGCCGAGGTGATCGAATCCGAGAGCTCGCAGACGCCGGCCGGTGCGCAGGGCGGGGTGACCGGCATTCGGGCCAACATTCCGATTGATAATCCCGAAGCGGGCAACACGGATCAGGGTATGGCCCGCACCAAGAAAGAAAATATCAAGAGCGACTATCTGGTGCCGACGGAAGTGCAGCATATCGTCGAACGGGGCGGGCGGCTGAGCAAGCTGTCGGTTTCCGTTTGCGTGGCGATGGGTGCCGAGCCGCGATCGGTGGAGGAATTGAACAAGCTGAAAAATTTGGTGAGTAATGCAGTGGGATTGAGCGTGGATGGCGGGCGGCAGGATACGATTGAAGTGGTGGAAATTCCGTTCGCGTCGGAGCCGGCCGGCTATGAAAAATGGTGGACAAGGTTCCCGTTCGGCTTTAACAGGGTGGGGCAGTGGGGTATTGCGGCGATTGTCCTGCTGGTGGCGTTTTTGGTGATGCGCAATGTGATGTCGAACCTGAGCATCAAGCAGGAGGATGCCGGGGTGGAAGTGCAGCAGCTCACCGGCGAAGGCGGATCTTCCGGCGAAAAGAATGTGTCGGTACTGACGGAGGAGTCGGTGCCGCTGTCGCCGCTGGAGGAACAGTTGCAGCATATTGCTTCGGTGACACACCAAAACCCGAAAGCGGTGGCGGCATGGATTACCAGCGTGGTGGAAGGATAATCTGAGAGGATGTTATGGAAAATCCCCGGCAATTGACCAGTCGTGAGTTGACGCCCATTCAGAAAGTGGCCGTATTGCTGGCCAGTCTGGATGAAGATGTTTCGGCGTCCATTCTGAAACAGTTGGAACCGCGCGTGATGCTTCGCGTGACCGAGTCTATGCGGTCGCTCGGCGTGATTTCCGGCCAGGCGCGTGAGCATGTGATCGAGGAATGTTATGCCAGCCTGCGTGAAATGGGCGAGGCCATGCAGGGCGATTCATCCACGGCCACCAAACTGCTGGTCAAGGCCCTGGGCGAACAGAAAGCGCATGAACTGCTGAATCCCCCGCCGGATGAAAAACGCGCGGCCTTCGGGAACCTCTCCCAAATGAGCCCCGATCAGCTGGCGGCGATTCTGAACCGCGAAACCCCGAACGTGATCGCCCTCATTCTGCGGTATGCGCCGAGCAATCTCGCGGCGGATGTGATCAGCCAGCTGCCGGAAGATGTCCGCCGCAACGTGATTGTATTCATGTGTACGGCGAATGATCCCTCTGAAGAAATTGTGACGCGGGTTGAAGCGCATCTGAATGAGAAGATTACCTCCATCACCCGGTCCAAGAAACTGGTGGACATTGACAACATTGATTTGGTGGCCTCCATCATTCAGCATATGCCGCACTCCATGGAGGAGGACATGCTTTCCGCCATTGAGGAAAAATCGGAATTCATTGCGATGGATGTGCGCGACCGGCTGTTCACGTTCGAGGATATTATCGGACTGAGCGATCAGGCCATGCGCCGCCTGATGCAGGATGTGGATATGAGCGCGCTGGCGCTTGCCCTGCGCAACACCAAGAAGGAACTGCAGGACAAGTTCTTCCACAACATGTCGAAACGCGCCGCGGAAGGATTGCGCGACGACATGCAGTTCTCGCAGAAGGTGCGTGTTTCCGAGGTGGATGCCAAGCAGCGTGAAATTGTGAACACCGTGCGCCAGCTGGCCGCCGATGGTGAAATAACGATTACGGTGGACGATGACTACGTCTAACAAGCTGATCCTGCCCGCCGGAGTGCGCGGGTTTGCCGTATCTAAAAACAGACGACTGTCGCCGACCCTCATCGTATCGGGGACGGTGCCGCCGCCGGTGATTCCGGTGGTGGAAAAGAGGCCGCCGCCGCCCGATCCTGAAACCGTAAAAAAGAACGTGCTGGCCGAGGCGGAACCCCGCATTCGGCAGGAAACGGAAAAACGGGTCCGGGCCGAGGAGGCGACGCGCTATAAAAAGCAGTTGGATCAGGAGATGGCCGCGCTGAAGCAGGCGCAGGAAAAGCGACAGCAGGAGGAGACGCAAAAGCGCGACGCCCTGCTGCAGCAGATGCAGCAGAAGATGGAGCAGTTTATCCACGACATGAAAGCAGAAATTGCCGATCAGGTGGTGCAGCGTTCCATTCAGATTGCGGAAATGATTGTGCGCCATGAACTGCCCGACCGGGACATGCTGCGGCGGCTGATCCAGGAAACGCTGGAAACCGTTTCCGACCTGCAGGGGGCGAAAATCCGCATCCATCCCGATGATTTAGTGTTTTTGAAAGAGCCGGGCACTCCCGGTATTCCGTTTTCCGGTCAGTTTGAATGGGTTGCCGACACCGCCCTGAAAAGCGGAGATCTGGTTATCGAAAGCCGCAATGGCATTTTCGATGCTAGCCTGAACCAGCGTCTTGCTCTGCTTCAGGAGCAATTGCGCAGGCGGGTTGGTAAAATTCATGGAACGAACGGCACAACTTGAACTGGAAAAAGCCTTCTCCGGTCTCGAAGACCAGGGGTTTGTCCGCCCGGAAGGGCGCGTCTTTGAAGTCACCGGGCTCACGGTAAAAACCATTGGTCCGCCCGCCTCCATGGGCGATATGGTGCTGGTGGAGTGCGATTCCGCGGCGGGCCGTCAGCAGGTTCCCTGCGAGGTGGTCGGATTTCGTGACCGGTACGTCCTGGTGATGCCTTATGAACAGCTTTCGGGGATACGCCCGGGCGGGCGAGTACTTCCGGGCGGGCGTATGAGCGTGCAGGCCGGATATCCGCTGCTGGGGCGCATTCTGGATGGTCTGGGCCGTCCAATTGATGACAAACCCGCCGTGTGGGATACCGTGCCCGTCGAAATTGACCGCGATGCGCCGCCCGCGCTTTCCCGCAATCCGCTGACACAGGTTTTTTCCACAGGAATTCGCGCCATTGACGGATTGCTCACCGTGGCCCGCGGCCAGCGCATCGGCATTATGGCGGGCAGCGGCGTCGGCAAAAGTGTACTGCTCGGGGCGCTGGCCCGCAATGCGCAGTCCACCGTCAACGTGATCGCCCTGATCGGCGAGCGGGGACGCGAAGTGCGTGACTTTGTGGAAAAGAATTTGGGTGCGGAAGGGTTGGCGCGGTCCGTGGTGGTGGTGGTGACTTCCGATCAATCGCCGATGGAACGCATGAAGGGGGCCTTTACGGCGATGGCCATTGCCGAATATTTCCGGGATCAGGGCGAGGATGTGCTGTTCCTTATGGACTCCGTGACCCGCTGCGCGATGGCCAAGCGCGAAGTGGGGCTGGCTATCGGCGAACCGCCCACGACCAAAGGATATCCGCCCAGCGTTTTCGGCTTTCTCGCGCGGCTGCTTGAGCGGTCCGGCGCTTCCGACAAAGGCAGCATCACCGGCTTTTTCACGGTGTTGGTGGAAGGCGACGATATGAACGACCCGATCGGCGACACCGTACGCTCCATTCTGGACGGGCACATCGTGCTTTCGCGCAAAATCGCCTCCATGAACCGCTATCCGGCCATTGATGTGCAGGCCAGCCTGAGTCGGCTCATGAGCGATGTGGCCTCGGCCGGGCATAAGGAGCTGGCCGGGCGCTTTCGATCACTGCTGGCCACCTATGAAAAGGCGGAAGATCTAATCAATATCGGGGCGTATGCCAAGGGGTCGAATCCGAAAATTGATGAGGCGCTGAGCCGAATTGAGTCGATGCAGGAATTTCTGAGTCAGAAAGCGGAAGCGAGCGTGTCCTTTGCCGACACGCTGAAGCATTTGGAGCGGGTACTCTCATGAAAAAGTTCTCGTTTTCTCTTCAGCGCGTATTGAACGCGCGCGAGGCGGCGCGGTATGCTGTGGAACAGCGGCTGGCGGTGGTACTGTGCGAGCTGGAAAAGGCGCGGGCGGCCCGGACGGAAACCACGCGGCAGATCGGCCTTCAGATTCGCGAGATGGAACGGTGCGGTGCGGCCGGCGCCAGTCGGCATTTATATACGGAATACGCCCGGTATGTGGAGGCGTTGCAGCAGCAGTTGCTGGCGCACGCGAAAAATATCAGCCGGATTCAGCAGCAGGCCGACGCGATTCGCGTGGAACTTCACGCGGCGACGCGGGCCTGCCGGGCGCTGGAAAATCTGAACGATCATGAAAAGGCCGCCTGGGTGAAGGACACGGAACGGGAAGAACAGGGACAGCTCGATGAAATTGCCGTTCAGGGGTATTACCGGCAGCAAACGGAAAGGGTTTAGTACGTTATGATCACAAAACTGGCTTTGGTAATTACAAGTCTGTTGAGCATTCTGCTGGTGGTGGTGCTGGCCTACATCATGATGACCGGGCGCGTGCCTTTCCGGGAGCCGCCGCCCGCCGAAACGTCCGCCACGCCGGTCCCGCCGCCGCCCAGCCCCGCACCGACGCTTGTAACCGCAGAGAGCCGGAGTCAATTTATCAATGATCTGATTACCGCATTGCAAAACCGACAGGTGGAGCTGGATGCCAAACGGGACGAGCTGAACGCCCGCGAACAGAAACTGATGCTTCAGGAAAAAGTCATTGCGGAAATGGATGCCAAATACACCTTGCTGCAGAACGAACTGGCGGCCCAGCAGGTACGGCTGGAAAACGATATCATTTCCGCCGGCAAGCAAAGCCGCGTGAATCTGCAGCGCATTGCCGAAATGTGTTCCAAGATGGAGCCGGCCAGCGCCGTAGATGTGCTGAGCGAAATGGAGCCGGACCGCGTGGCCGTGATTTTAAGCATGCTGGATGACCGGCCCGCCGCGAAAATTATGGACGCCGCCACCGAGAAGGGTGCCAAAGGCGCCGCCACGGCCGCCCGCTGGGCGGAAGCCATTGAGCGTATGAAAGAGGACGAGCCCGATGCCGGGAAAAAGGAGGAGCAGCCATGACCACTGCTGTTTCAAATGTGGAACGATCCGGCGAGGCCAATACCCTTGTCAGCGAGATGGCTCAAAGCGTGGAAAAAACCAATGCGTTTGATATGCTGCTCGGCAGCGTCTTGAACGATTCCGAGCGCGATTCCTCCGGGCGGGATGGCGCGATGCGCGACACGCCGGAAAATAAAAACGCACCGACCCGATGGGCGGCGAAAGAGACCCCCTCCGCCTCCGCTGATGAGCAGGTAGGGCGCATCGATCCCTCCGCGGTTTCCCTGTATGTATATGACGCAGAGCAGACGCCGTCCTATTCGGAGATCTATGCGGGCAACGGCAATCGGAGCGATTCAGGCACGAATCTTTCGCAGGAACGGGCGGATGCCCGCGCCGAAGAGACCACGGATGAATCCCTGAAAAATGAGTCGGAAAACGTGTCCGCGAAAAAAGAGACGGAAGAAACCGGCGAAGCGGACGCGCAGCAGGAGTCCGACACGGAACCCGCGGACGGGGAAACGCAGGAACCCGCAGAGCAGGACGGTGTGGAGCAGGATGCACCGTCGGAAGAAGAGGCGGCGAATGGAGCCGTGGAATCCGGGGAAGAGGGGGGTGAACTGGAAGAGGCGGCGGTAGTCGAGGGAGAGGCCGCGGCCGAAGAATCCGGAGAAACCGGTGAAGAAATGAACGGGGAAGAGATGGAGCCGGTGGCGGAGTCGGGTACGGCGGCCGTGGAGGATGAGACGGAAGAGGACGCGACTTCAACCGATGAATCCGGAGAGGAATCCGACATCGTTGAGGAGCAGGCCGGAATGTCCGGCGAGCCGGCGTTTTCAGCCGGGGAACAGGGCACGTCGGGCAATCGGGGCGATTCGGAAGAAAGTTCCCTCGCGGCAGAAATGACCACCCGCGGTATGGCCGTTCACGGGGCGGGAAACAGCGCGTCGGCGAGTGGCTTTCAGGCCGCGATGATGCAGCAGGCGGCGGCTTCCGCGGGAAGTGCTTCAGGACTCGAAGCCGTGGCCCGCGCGGAGCAAATTCAGCAGCTGGTCGATCGATTTGACCAGCATATTCTTTCCATGATCCGGCAGTCATCGCAGGATTTGACCATCACCATTTCGCCGGAATCACTGGGGCGCCTGGTGGTTCATTGCCGGGAAGAGGGGGATGGCGTACGGGTGCAGGTGGAGGCCGAAAACGCTTCGGTATGTAACTTGCTTCAACAACAGGAGAGCGGAATCCGTACCGCGCTGAACCAAAACGGGTACAGGCTTTCCGAGTTTGAAGTCAGCACGGGAAATGGGGATTCGGCCGAGCAGCGGAAAGAACGGGCCATGAACAATCGGGAAGACGAAACGGCGCAGGAAGGAAACAGCGGAAAACCGGCGGGTACGCCAGGGCGCGAACAGAACATGGAACGGGTAGAGCACAGGATAGATCGAAACGGGGTTTGGTTGGTAGCATAAGCGAGGTGAAGTATGGCAACGGCAGTCAGTGATATAGGCATTACCGCAGGGACGCAGGTGGATCCGGAATTGTACGGGGCCGACGTGGAGACCTCATCGACGGAAACGCTGGGCAAGGACGATTTTCTGGAGCTGCTGATTGTGGAAATGCAGAACCAGGATCCGCTGGATCCGGTCGACAACAAGGAAATGATTGCCCAGCTGGCGCAGTTCAGCTCCCTGGAGCAGATGCAGAATTTGAATACCAAGTTTGAAGCGTTCCAGGAAAACACCACCTCGGCCATAGCCTCCCTGCTGATCGGCAAGACGGCGTATGCGGGCGGGACCTCGGGCAGAATTTCCCAGGTGGCGGTGGAAGACGGAGAAATGCAGGTGCTGCTGGATAACGGTACCCAGTGCGCGCTGTCGGATCTGACGAATATTTTAGACGTGTAACGGGCGGCGAAGAGAACCATTTGGAAGAAAACGGAGGTGCAGTATGATCGGATGCATGTATGACGGCGTATCAGGGTTGCGAACACACCAGGCGCGCATGGACGTGATTGGTAATGATATCGCAAACGTCAATACCGTGGGCTACAAAGAAAGCGAGGTCACCTTCAAGGAACAGTTGGTTAATGTGATGCAGGCGCCGGGGCAGGACACCCTGGGCAAACAGGTCGGCCTGGGCGTGATGATGGGCAGCATTACCAGAAACTTCGATGACGGAGTGCTGATGGAAACGCAGATTTCCGGGAATCTGGCCATCGGCGGCGACGGCTTCTTCCAGGTAACGGATGGGGCCGGCGGCATTCATTATTCCCGCGCCGGTGATTTCCAGTTGATTCTGGATGGCGGGGTGCTCTGCCTGGCCAATTCCAACGGGGATTATCTGACCTACGGCAACGGCGCGCGCATTGAGTTCCCGGCCAACGACACGGTGGACTTCGCGGTTTCCACATCCGGCGAAGTCAGCTATACCAACAATGCCGGCGCCGTGGTGGTGGCCGGACAGCTCCAAACGGCTCGTTTTGCCAATCCGGCCGGACTGCTGAGCCTTGGTAACAATCTGTATGATCAGGTGGATAATGCGTCCGGCGCGGCGCAGTTCGGGGATCCGGGGGCCGCCGGACACGGCGAGCTTTATCAGGGCTATCTGGAAAATTCCAACGTGGATTTGGCCAGTGAATTCACGGATTTGATCATCACGCAGCGCGGTTTCCAGGCCAACTCACGCAGCATTACCACCGGGGATGAAATGCTGCAGGAAGTGCTGTCCCTGAAACGTTAAGCAGCGGGGGAATGATACGCGCACAGGCGGTGAAATAAGTTAAATCAATTCTTCAATCGCGGCGGGGTTCCTTGTACAATAAAAGCGTTCAACATAAAACCCGTTATATCCGCGTCGCGGGCGGCGGAAGGATGAGTCATGATACTGGTTACGGATTTGCATGGACACTCGGTATATGTAAATGCGGAACTGATCGAAGTGATCGAAGAAAATCCCGAAACCCAGGTTTTACTGACCACCGGAAAACGGCTATATGTGAAAGAAAACGCCAAAATGCTGGCGGAACGGGTGCTTCAGTACAAACGGCACTGTATGGAGCGGCCGGAGCTTCATCTCAAAGATCAAAACGCCGTGAATTGAGTCTTAACCTTAACAAAGGGTGATCGTCGTGGATATCGGAACACTGATTGGCGTAATTCTGGGGTGGGTGTTGATCATTTGGTCGATCATGATGGGCGGCGGCGCCGGCTTCATTAACATCCCTTCCATTATGATCACCATTGGCGGCGCCCTTGCAGCGCTGCTGATTCACTATCCCCTGCCGAAGGTACTGGGCACAATGGGCGTAACCCGGAAGGCCTTTGCCAGCAAGGAGCAGGATTACATTGATTTGTTCAAAAAAATGTCCGACCTGGCGGTTCGTGCCCGCCGTGACGGACTGCTGGCGCTGGAAGATGACATTGACCATATGGAAGATCCCTTCATGCGCAAAGGGTTTCAGATGGCCGTGGACGGCAATACCATCGAGGTGATTCGCGGCGTTTTGGAGGCCGATGTGGGCTCCATGGTGCAGAGGCATCAGGTGGGGCAGGGCGTATTCAAATCCCTGGGATCCTATGCCCCCGCGTTCGGTATGATTGGAACGCTGATCGGTTTGGTGCAGATGCTGCGCAATATGACCGACCCCTCCGCCATCGGAAGCGGCATGGCCGTAGCCCTGATCACTACCCTGTACGGCTCCATGGTGGCCAACCTTGTGGCACTTCCTCTGGCCGGAAAATTGGAGCAGCGCTCCAACGAGGAAGTCGCGCTGAAAAGCATGGTGGTGGAAGGCGTAATTTCCATTCAGGAAGGGAACAGTCCGCGTATCGTGGAAGAGAAACTGCGCAGCTTCATTCCACCGAAACTGCGCGAAAAAACGATGGAGGGGGCTTCCTCCTGAACAGCAAAGAGCGGACTCTATGGCTATCAAACCCCAACCGCCGGCGCCCGAGGAAGGCTGTCCCTTGTGGATGTTGTCTTTCGGCGATGCCATGTCTCTGCTGGTCACGTTTTTTGTGATGCTGCTTTCCTTTTCCACCTTTGAACCGGCCGAGTTGGATGAGTTGTTTGGCGCCATGAAGGGGGGATTGAACGCCCTGCCGTCGATTACCAACGAGGAGCAGCTCGGTCGCAAGGGGCGTGATGGCACCAGCCGGGCCAGCGGGCACGAAGAAGATATTGCCGCCAAAGATATGTCCAAAATCTCGCCCGATGTGAAAATGCTGCAGAAAAAACACTCGCAGAACTCCATCAGCGAAAACAGCGAAGACGAGTTTTACATGCGCATGCTGGAGGAAGGGCTTTCGCTGATTATCAAAACCGATTCCTTTTTCATGCCGGGGACCACCGAGTTCATCGTGGATCGCGTCCGTTCACTGGGTGTGATTGTGGACATGGGCATCCCGCTGGATAACGAACTGCGGATCACCAGTGTTCTTCCGTCCGACACGGAAGTGCTGGATCCCAACGTGAAAACGGTTTGGGGCCTTGCGGCACTTCGGGCCGCAGCCGTTCAGCAGTATATTGCCGAAATGTCGCCGGAACAATTTCCTGTGAGCCGGTTCTGCCTGGGGGCTAAAATAGAGCCCGGGGGCGGCGGAACAGAGAATGCCGAGGGCTTGCCGCTGGAACGGATGGAAATTACGTTTTTAGGCTATCGGGATGTTCCGAAAGTCATGGGCGCCGAGGGTGCCCTGCTGAAGGGTATATTGGAATAATCGGATGAAACTACCGCCGGCACCGAAAGAAGAACAGGCCCCGGGATACATGGTGATGTATGCCGCGCTGTGGTGCATCATGCTGGCCTTTTTCGTCAGCGTGCTTTCCATGGGGCACCAGCGCTCGGATGATGTCCGCAAGGGCGTCGGCGAAATTCGTAATGCCTTCGGTACGGAAGGCGGCTTCGGCTTGCTGCAATTCCTGCAGGGCCACCGCATGGAGGAGTCCGGCGCCAACGTGGAATCACGCCGGAGCGATGCGGCGGAAGAACCGGATGAAAAGGCGGCCCTCATCGGCTTTTTCAAAAACATGCTGTGGCGCGAGGGGCTTTCCAGCGTTTCCATTCTGGATGTGCGCGTGGATTCGCTGGGCGGCTGCGTGATCCTGCAAACACCGATTGAGTTTCCAATCGGGGATGCCGGGCTTTCCGCCGAGTCGCGAAAATTTCTGAATAAAATCGGGACCCTGTTTTACAACCGGCCGGATCTGACGGTGGAAGTTGTCGGAATGGCCGTTCCCCCGGCGGGCAGCAGCGACATCGTTCCGGCCCTGGAGCGCGCCGCCGCCGTGACCCGTTACTTGAGCGAAGAATGCCGCATACCATCCTCGCGGCTTTCCTCACTGGGATACGGCAGCACCCGGTTTATGAGTTACCTTCCGGATACCAACGTGTTGCAAACCGTATTGTTTTCCGTTCGTAAGAGTAAAGCGGCATCCCCGGAGCGAACCCGCTTGCGCTGATTACATTAAGAAAGGTGGTGCGTTATGGCAGAAGAATATGAAGAAGAAGAGGGGGCAGAAACCGAAGAGGCGGCTGTAGAAGCGGCGCCCGCGAAGTCGAAAACAGGAATGCTGCTCATTCTGGTTATCGGTGTGCTGATTGTCGTAGTTGGCGCCATTGCCGCGTTTTTCATCCTGAAAAGCACCTCGGGCAGTGGCAGCAAAGCTGCTACAGAGGTTCCTGAAGTGGCGGCACAGCCCATTGAAGAACCCAAGGGCGTGCCGATTCTGTTCAAAGTCGGAGATGTGTATGTCAACATTCAGGGAACACGAAGCACGCGGGTGTTGAAATTCACCCCGTACCTCGAGGTGAGCGAGCCGAAAATGAAGGATGCCCTGCTGGATTTCGGCCCGCTGCTGAAAGACCGCATTGCCTCGGTGGCCCGAAGTATGACGTTTGATGAACTGGAAGGACCGAAAGGATCGGAGCTGTTGAAACAGGAAATACGCGATACGCTGAACCGTTCACTGAGAAACCGGCTGTCCGGTTCGATTGTGGCGGTGCATTTCGACGACTTCCTGATTCAGTAGCGGAACGAATGTAACAGGACGGGATGGCTATGGATAATACCCTTTCACAGGAAGAAGTGGATGCCCTTTTAGCCGCAGTGAAAAGCGGTGAAATTGTGGATGACACAGCAGCCATCAAGGATGAGTCCGAGCAGGTTAAGGTCATCACCTACAACTTCCGAAAACCGCAGGTCATTTCCAGCGACCAGAACCGCGGCTTCCAGGTCATTCACGAATCCCTGGCCAAAGGCATTCAGGGCAGTCTGCTGACGAACCTGAAGGTGCCGCTCGAAGTGATGCCCGTGGCCATCGACTACCTGACCTATACGGAATTCATCATGTCCATCATGAGCCCCACCTTCATGGTGGTGCTGACCACGGAACCCTTCATGGGCGAGTTGCTGCTTGAAATCAACCTCCCCATCATCATCTCCATGATCGATATTCTGCTGGGCGGCGATGGCGGCGGCAATCCCGAATCGCGCGAGCTCTCGGTGATCGAAGAAGCCATCGTCGGCCCGATCGTCAATTATGTCCTGCTGGAGCTTTCGCACGCCTGGTCCGACACCGCCGATATCAGTTTCCACTGCCAGAAAATCGAGTTTGATCCGGAGTTCGTCCGGGTGACGGCGCTGGAATCCTCCGTACTGAGCGCCACCTTCGACCTGCGTATGGGCAACAAGACCGGCACCATGAACATTTGCTATCCGTTTGAAATGATTCAGCCCATTCTGGATCGCGTGACAGCCAAGATGACCGGCGGACGCGACCGGCGCGGACGCAAATTGGGTACGCAGAACGAGGTGCTGCGCTCCATTCGCAATGTGCCGATCAAACTGGATGTCGGCCTGGGGCATTGCAGCATCACGGCCAACGATTTGAGCCGCCTGAAACCGGGCGACGTACTCAAGCTCGACAAGCGGATCGACGCCCTGGCCGATGTGTATGTGGAGGGGCGGAGATCTTTTCAGGCGGCGCTCGGAACACGCCGCGGCAAACTGGCCGTGCAGCTGGTGGAACGCTATTCGGAAGACAGGGAAGAAGGCAGCGTGGTAATCGGCAGGGAATAAGGGACTGATCGGGATAAAGCAAGATACGAGGTGCGTTATGGCGAACGATGATTCAATCAAAAACGATGAGCTTTCCGAGGACGATCTGGAGGCCATGTTCGCTGCGGAAGTGGCCAAGGAAAAGGAAAAGCAGGCCACGGAAACCGAACCCAGCGAAGATGAACTGGAAGCCATGTTCGCCGCCGAAGTGGCGAAAGAACAAAGCACCGCCGTCGCCCAGCCCAAAGCGCCCCCGCCGCCCGCCCGCCCCAAACCGGCTGTGCAGGTTCGGCCCGTGAAAATGCCGAGCTTCGATAACATGCCCGGACAAAGCGGCGACGAACCGCCCAAAGATATCAATCTGGATATGATTCTGGATATTCCCGTGGACGTGCATGTCGAGGTCGGCCATACCCGCGTCAAAGTGCAGGAAATCCTGCGGCTCGATGTCGGCTCGGTGGTGGAGCTGAACCGGGTGGCCGGGCATCCCGCGGATATCATTGTAAACGGAAAACTGATCGGCCAGGGTGACGTCGTGGTGGTGAATGAAAACTTCGGCATCCGCGTTACCAAGCTGGTTGGTCTGGAAGAACGACTGAGTTCGGTTTAACAGATCGAAATCGTTTCGGGGTTCATCGCTCCGGGCGCGGCGACATCGGGGGGATGCGGGCGCCAAAGGATCGTGCGGTTATGAAACTACTATGGGCGTTGCCGGTTATCGGATTGCTGGGTGTGGGGTTACCCGCCGCCCGGGCGGAACTCGCCTGGCATGCCCTCTCGCTGAAAATCTTTGCAGGCCCCTCGCAAAACGGCGGCACGATTCGTGAAGGCGGTACGGAACACGAATATGAATACGGCGTGGGCGGCGTCATTTCCGTGCGGCAGGATTTGGAGCTGGAAATCGCCCTGTCCCGCTGGGACGTGAAAGAAAACAGCATCTCCACGTACTTCGAAGAAAAGGCCAACAAGCTTTCCATCTCCGGGCGCAAAAAATATTTCTACCCGAGTCTGTTCGTACCGTGGTGGCAGGTCGGTGTCGACTGGGCCCTGGTGGATACCTACAAGCGCTACGCCCGCGACAATCAGGAAAACAACGAGCACAACGACGAATACAGCCTCAGTGTGCCGGGCGTTCATGCCGGCGTAGGCATGGATATTTATCCGATTGACGACAGCACTCTCGCGCTGGTTTTTGATACGCGCTACACCGCCTATCTCAACAACAGCGAAATCAACCAGTGGGGCGCCTTCATGGGCATCCGCTGGGATTTCTTCCAGCGCGGCCTCGGACGCCGAAATTACAAGCGCATCGACGCCGGCGACCGCAAGCCCCTCCAGGAAACACCGCTCTGGATGCGCTGATCCGCCGC
>CAZISY010000024.1:0-14852 GCA_964542025.1 uncultured Verrucomicrobiota bacterium | reverse complement strand
TATTTCAAACCGGCAGGAACCCCCATGCGCCTGCTGGAGGAAATCAGCCTGACGCTGGATGAATTCGAGGCCTTGCGCCTGGCGGATCTCGAAGGCCTTTATCAGGAACAGGCCGCCCTCAAGATGGGCGTGTCGCGCCCCACATTCAGCCGAATCGTGGAAAACGCACGCAAAAAAATCGCCGATGCCCTCGTTAACGGGAAAGCCCTGCGTATTGGCGGGGGGCCGGTGCTTCCGCCGAGCGGTTCGGGCTGCGGATGCCGTCACCGCCGGGGCTGCGGTGGAAGACACTCGTAAAGTTCAAAAAAAGGAGAACATGATGAACATTGCAATTACCTGCAAAGGGGAAGGCATGAACAACGAAATCGATCTGCACTTCGGACGGGCAAAAAAATTTCTGTTGATCGATACGGAAAGCGGCGACTGTACGCCGCACGACAACCGGCAGAACCTGAACGCCGCGCAGGGTGCGGGCATTCAGTCGGCCGAGATGGTTCTGCGCCTGGGCGCGGAGGCGGTGATCACGGGTAATGTGGGGCCGAAGGCGTTCCGCGTACTGAGTGAAGCCGGGGTACCGGTGTATCTCGTGTCCGTATCAGGAACGGTGCAGCAGGCGCTGGACTTGTGGAAACAGAATCAACTGACGCGCGCCGCCGGCGCCACGAAGGAAGGCCACTGGGCCTGAGAATGGCCGGCGCATTTTTCCAATCGTTGGAAAAATAGTGGATAAAATTTCCAATCATTGGAAACTTTTCAACGTCATTTTCCAACCATTGGAAAAAGTGAAGCAAGGGGCGCAGGGCGCCCGGAAAATGAAAGGAGGCAGCAATGCCGAGAGGAAATGGAACAGGACCAAATGGTATGGGAGCGATGTCGGGCCGCGGTGCGGGATTCTGCGCCGGGTATGATCGCCCGGGATACATGAATGCGGGGGTATGTGGCCGCGGCATGGGCATGGGTCGCGGTCGCGGTGGTGGATTCGGACGGAGGAATCAATTCTATGCGACGGGCCTTCCGGCCTGGGCGCGCGGAAAAGGGTACGCCCCGGTTGCCGCGCCGCAGGATGAACTGACCGACCTGAAACAGCAGGCCGAAATGTACGGCGGCGAGCTGGAGCAGATTCGGACGCGCATCCGGGAATTGGAAGCAAAAAAGGATCAGGCATGATGCCTGAAGAAAACGGCGGGAGGCGTTGTTTCGTCTCCCGCCGCAAGGGGACGGGAAGCTGATGAATCGGTATCGCTATCTGTTCGGTCCGGTGCCTTCGCGGCGGTTTGGCCGGTCGCTGGGTGTGGACCTGAGCGTAATGAAGACGTGTACGATCGACTGTATTTTCTGTCAGTTGGGCCGTACAACGAATCGAACGCTCGAGCGCCGGGCGTATGTGCCGGTTGAGACGGTGAAGCAGGAGCTTTTGGCGTGGAAGAACGCAGGCGGCACGGCGGACTATCTCACGCTTTCGGGGTCGGGGGAGCCGACGCTGCATGCGGCGTTCGGAGACGTACTCGATTTTATGCGTGCGCACTTTTCAATTCCGTCGGTACTGTTGAGCAACGGGACGCTTTTTTATCTGCCGGAAGTGCGGGCGGCGGCAGGCCGGGCCGATGTGGTGAAGCTGTCGCTCAGCGCGTGGGATGCGGATTCGTTTGCGCGGGTGAATCGCCCGCATGAGGCGTTGTGCTTTGAGCGGTGCGTGGAAGGCATGCAGCATTTTCGCAGGGAATTTCCGGGACGCATCTGGCTGGAAGTATTTTTGGTGGAGGGGGTGAACGACGCGGAGGCGGACGTGGAACGGATCGCCCGTCTGGCGGAAACGATTCGTCCGGATGAGGTGCATGTCAATACGGCGGTGCGTCCGCCGGCGGAGGCCGGGGTGCGTCCTGTCGGACGGGAAACGCTGGAGCGGGCGGCGCGTATGTTTCGTCCTGAGGGGGTGGTGATTGGCGATTCCGCCCCGCATACGGATCAGGAATTTCAGATCAATCGCGACACGATTTTGGATATGCTGCGGCGTCGCCCCTGCACGGCGCGGCAAATGGGAGAGGTGTTCGGCATGCATGTGAATGAAATTTCCAAGTATACCGGCGAACTGATGCGCGGCGGACTCATTCAGTCGGAATACCGAAACGGGGATGTTTATTATTTTATTCGATGAGTGTATAAAGGCTATTTCGCCGCCTGAAGGGCAGGCCGCGTTATGAAGAGAGGAATGAAGTATGCCGCATAAGAACAGAATACCTTCCGGGAGCCGCCCCAAATTGTCCGATCCGCTGACGCCGTATGGGAACCGCCCAATGGTGACGCCGATCGTGAATGCCGTGAATTATGAGTATTTGGATTTTGATGTGTTGCGCAGAATTACGGATGGCGAAGTGGATGGCTACACCTATCACCGCGACGACAATCCGACCGTACGTGCCGTGGAGCGGGCGATCGCGGAAATGGAAGGCGCGCAGGACTGCGTGGTTTGCACATCCGGTATGGCGGCGTGTTCCATGGTGTACCTGACCTATCTGCGGTCCGGCGGGCATGTGATCATGTTTCATGATGTTTACGGGGCTAATTACAAGGTATCGCTCATCCTGGAGCGGCTGGGCGTGGAAATTACCTGGCTGGATGCGGCAGATTGGGCCCGCGTGGAAAACCATTTGAAGCCGAATACGCAGATGATTTTTATGGAAACGCCGAGCAATCCGCTCTGCAAGGTGGTGGATGTGGCGGCGATCAGGCAGATGGCGCGCAAGGTGGGCGCGATGGTGGTCGTGGATAACACCTTTGCCACGCCGTATCACCAGAATCCGCTGGCGCTGGGGGCGGACTTGGTGGTGCACAGCGCCACGAAGGCACTGGGCGGACACAACGACCTGATGGCCGGCGCCATTGCCGGTTCCGCGGAGCATTATGAAAAACTCTGGTTTACGCGGCAGGCCATCGGCACCACGCTGGATGCCTATTCGGCGTCGCTGCTGGAACGCGGCTTGAAAACCTTTGAATTGCGCGCCGAGCGTATGGCGTCCAACGCGCAGGCGCTGGCGGAACACCTGGGAACGTGCGCCGGCGTGACGAATGTGCGCTATCCGGGCCTGAAAGGAACGGCGGATTATGAAACGGCGTGCCGTCAGATGAAAAGAGGTTTCGGAGGCATGATGGCGTTTGACATCGGCGAAACACAGGACGATGCCAAGCGGTTTATCTCCGCCCTGCAGGTGATTTATCATGCGGTGAGCCTGGGCTCCACCGAGTCGCTGATTTGCATCCCCTTCCTGACCACGATGCTCTACATGCCGCCGGAACGGCGAACGGGATTCGGCGTGAAACCGAATACGGTGCGCCTCTCGGTGGGCATTGAACCGGTCGGCGAATTGCTGGCCGATGTGGATCAGGCATTGCAAAACATGAAGAAGGGACGTGGTTGATGACAACGGAACATGCGGAAAACGTCGCGGATTTGGCCGGGGATTCTTTTTTTGGACGCCTGAATGATTTTACGGCCTCGGCGTATCTGAAGGGCATCTGCGGCGATGAGATGGAGTTCTATCTGGTGATTCATGATGAGCGCATTGAAGATGTCCGCTATTATACAAACGGATGCCATCATACGCGTTCCTGTGCAGCGGCGGTTGCGCACCGTGCAGCGGGAAAAACCGTGCTGGATGCGCTGGCAATCAACCCGCGTGAAATTATTGACGCACAGGAATGCCTGCCCTACGAGGGGAGGCATTGTGCGATTTTGGCGGTCAGCACACTCTATCGGGCTATTGCGGATTATATGCTGGCGCCGTGAAAACGAAATGGTCGGGGGCATGGAAGGGAAGATCAATGAAATGGATTCTATGGGTTCAAGCGGTGATCGTGAGCATGGCGTTGCCTGCCTGGGCGTGGGGGCCGGAAGGGCATGAGGCTGTCGGGCGAATTGCCTCGTTTTATTTGACGCCGACCACGCGGGAAAATCTGGAAATGATCCTGGGTGATAAAAAGATCAGTGATCCGGAGGTGTCGTGCTGGGCGGATGTGATTCGCGGCGACAAGGAGTATGAAAAGAAATATCCGCACAACGGGCGCTGGCATTTTGTGGATTTCGATGTGAAGGCCAAGTATTCGGACGAGTTTGAGTTAACGCTGCCCGAGGATGGACAGGATGTGGTCACGCAAGTTCAGCGCTGGCAGAAGGAGCTGGCCGCACCGGAGACGACCCCTGAACGGAAGCTGGATGCGCTGCGGTTTCTGGTACACTTCGTCGGGGATTTACATCAGCCGATGCACTGCGCCTATCGATATGGAGATATGGGCGGCAACATGATTCCCGTGAATTCGTTTCAGGGGGAATCGTATTCGTTCGATGCCGAGACGCCCATGGATTATCCGCCGAGTCTGCACAGTATTTGGGATGAAGCGCTGGTGAAGGAATTGATGCGTGAAGAGAAGCCCCGCACCTTCGCGAGCCGGCTGCGCAAGGGCATTTCGGCGGAACAGATTCAGCAGTGGCGGAATGATGACGTGATGGCGTGGGCGGTGGATAGCTACTGGCGCGCCCGCAAGGAGGCGTACCGCTGGACGAACGGAGAGAATCTGCCCTTCACCTGGTCGCGTCCGGGTATGGATTTGACGCTGGAAAATTATATCTCCTCGCACCTTCCGATTGTGCAGGAGCAGTTGCAGAAAGGCGGCATCCGTTTGGCCCACCTGCTGAACAGCGCGCTGGACCCGGATTTCGATCCCACGACCACAAAATTCAGGAAGTGAGATGACGGTCAGGGGTTGACGTTCCGGCACCCCTCCGGGGTGCATGGGATTTTGTTTGGGCGCGTGTTCCCGGGGTCATACGACCCCGGGCTAAACACCCGATCCCCTCCGGGGATCATGGGAATGCGCCCCCGGCGGGGGCAGGGGATTTAGCCCGGGGCCGGTGGCCCCGGGATGAAAAGATGTAAAATAGATATGCACCCCGGAGGGGTGCGGGAAGGATACCTTGAGGAAGGAGACGTACAATGAGTTACATTAGCCACGCCTATCACACCATATTCTCCACAAAAAATCGTGAGCCTGTCATCTCCTCAACTATTCGTGATGATTTATATGCCTATATAGGGGGCATCCTTCGGGACAATAAGGGTTATCTGCTTGAAATAGGGGGCACCTTTGATCATGTGCATATCCTGGCGTATATCCATCAGAGCGTGCCGGTGTCCGAGGTAATACGTCAGATTAAAAGTGGAAGCAGTCATTGGATCAATGAGGCGCGGAAAATCGCAGGGCATTTTTCATGGCAGACGGAATATGCGTCCTTCACCGTGAGCCATTCAGTAATGCCAAAGGTAAGGGAATATATTCAAAATCAGGTGGAGCATCATCGGACGAAGACGTTTATGGAAGAATTCAAAATGTTTCTGGATGCGCATGGGGTGAAATACGATGAACGATATTTGGGTGAATGAGATTCCGGCACCCCTCCGGGTTTCATGGGATTTTGTTTGGGTGCGTGTAATCCCGGGGTCATACGACCCCGGGCTAAACACCCGATCCCCTCCGGGGATCATGGGAATGCGCCCCCGGCGGGGGCAGGGGAATTTAGCCCGGGGCCGGTGGCCCCGGGATGAGATGATGTAATATAAATATGCACCCCTTCGGGGTGCAGGAATGAAGCATGAAAACAGAACTGAAATGTATGCCCTGTTTTGTTCGGCAGGCGCTGGAGGCGGTGTCGCTGGTGGTGCCGGATGAGGCGGAGCGTGAAGTGCTGATGCGCGACATGCTGCGGGATTTGTCGGCGGCGGATTGGAGTGGAACGCCGCCGGTTTTGGCGCAGCGGATGCACCGGATGCTTCGCCGGGCGCTGTATTGCACGGATCCGTATGCGGACATCAAGCGACGCATGAATCAGGCGGCGCTGGATATGCTGCCGGCCATGCGCGACGCCATGCAGCAGCAACCCGACCCGCACGAAGCCGCAGTCCGGGTGGCCATTGGTGGTAATCTGCTGGATGCCGGCGCAAAAACGCAAATCGCCGCCGAAGAATTGCCGGAGCATCTGAATACGATTTGGAACCAACCGCTGAGAGGAAGCGCGTCGGCATTGTTTGAGGCGGCGGAGCGTGCAAAACGCATTCTGTATTTGGCCGACAATGCCGGGGAAATTGTTCTGGACCGCGTATTGATTGAGGCACTGCCGATGGAAAAAATCACACTGGCGGTGCGTGGGGTTCCGGTGATCAATGATGCCACGATGGATGACGCGCAGATTGCCGGACTGACGGGTTTGGTGCGTGTGATGGAAAATGGATCGGACGCGCCGGGTACGGTGCTGGAGGATTGTTCCGACGAATTCCGGCGCGTGTGGGATGAGGCGGATCTAATTATTTCCAAAGGACAGGGTAATTTCGAAACGCTGTCCGGGGTGCGGGGTAAATCAATCTTTTTTCTGTTTATTGTAAAGTGCGCACTCGTGTCGGAATTGGCCGGCGCTCCTGTGGGTTGTCTGGTGATTCGGAAGCAGGAAATATCATGAGTAAAAATAGTCGTGTGGTTAAGTTGGCGGTGGCATCCGGAAAAGGCGGTACGGGCAAGACGACCGTGGCGGTGAATCTGGCCGTGTTGCTGGCGGAGCGGGGGGTTGCAGTTCAGTATCTCGATTGCGATGTGGAAGAACCGAATGGTCATCTTTTTCTTCAGCCTGTCATAGCCAACAGGGAGGAGGCCGGAATTCCGGTGCCGATCATTGATCCTTTGCTGTGCGATGGGTGCCGGAAATGCGCGGAGGCATGTCAGTTTCATGCGTTGATCGTTCCGAAAAAGGCCATGCTGTTTCCGGAGCTGTGCCATGGGTGCGGTGGATGTGCGCGGGTGTGTCCGACCGGGGCGATTACGGAGCAAAACCGCTGCGTGGGGCTGGTTGAAAGCGGCCTGGCGGGGAAGGTGGGCTTTGTACAGGGCCGGTTGAACGTGGGCGAAGCCATGGCGCCGCCGCTGATTCGCGCCGTAAAAAAAGAAGCGTGTGAATCGAATATAATCATTTTGGATGCGCCGCCGGGCACCGCCTGCTCGGTGGTCACGACGGTGAAGGATGCCGATTTCGTGCTGCTGGTGACGGAGCCCACGCCCTTCGGATTGCATGATTTGAAGTTGGCGGTGGAGCTGATGCGCACGCTGGGCCGACGCTTTGGCGTGGTGATTAACCGCGCCGGCGGAGATGAAACAGTGCAGGGCTACTGTCGGGAGGAGTCGATCCAACTCCTCGCGGAAATTCCCAATGATCGCGCCGTGGCGGAATGCTATTCGCGGGGAGGATTGCCGCTGCATGCCGTGTCCTCTTTCCGCGCGGCAATGGAGCATTTGGCAGAAACGGTGATTGTATGAAGCAGATTTTGGTGATCAGTGGAAAAGGCGGCACGGGGAAAACCAGTGTCACGGCAGCGCTGGCCGTGCTGGCAAAAAAAGCCGTGCTGGCCGATTGCGATGTGGATGCGGCGGATTTGCACCTGATTCTGCGTCCTGAAGTTCAGCGGCGCGAGGTATTTCGCTGCGGACACGAAGCCGTGATTCGGGCGGCTGATTGCACGGGGTGCGGCGTGTGCGCCGAGGTGTGCCGATACGATGCGATTGAGCAGCGCGGCGCGGTGATGCGTGTGCGGGAAACGGGTTGCGAGGGGTGCGGGGTCTGCGTGACGGCCTGCCCGGCTGGAGCGATTGATTTTCCGGAATCCGAGGGTGGCGAATGGTTTATTTCGGAAACGCGGTGCGGACCACTGGTACATGCCCGGTTGCGACCCGGCGCGGAAAACTCGGGGAAACTGGTGGCATTGGTTCGGGAACAGGCCGAGGCATTGGCACTCGAACAAAAAATGGATTGGGTACTTATCGATGGTCCTCCGGGAATTGGGTGTCCCGTGATTGCGTCGCTGTCGGGCGTGGATTTGGCGGTGGTGGTCACGGAGCCGACACTCTCCGGGGCGCATGATCTCGCGCGCGTGCTGGATTTGACGGCACATTTTCGCATTCCGACGGCGATGATCGTGAATAAATACGATTTAAACAGCGCAATGACGGATAAAATTGAGCGCGAGACGGCGGCGCGCGGGGCTTGTTCACTGGGACGCCTGGCGTATGATGACGTCTTTACGGAGGCGCAGCGGAAGGGGCTCTCCGTGGTGGAATATGGAGAGGGCACGGCGGCCAGTGCGTTGAGAATAATTTGGGAACGAATAAAGGAGAAAATGAAATCATGAGTGATGCGGGAAAAACATGCGAGACCTGCGGTGATAAATCGTGTTCGGCAAAGCAGGTAAAACCAGGCGAACCGACAGAGGCCATGCTGGAGCGCCAGGCGCTGGCACGGCGGCTGTGCTCAATTAAGCGGAAATATCTGGTAATGTCCGGCAAGGGCGGCGTGGGGAAAAGTACGGTGGCGGTGAGCGTGGCGGCGACGCTCGCGGAACAGGGCTATCGAGTCGGGCTGTTGGACGTGGATATTCACGGGCCCAGCATTCCGACGATGCTGCACCTGCAGGACGAGCGCCCGGTGAATGGCGAGGAAGGTATTCTTCCCCTGGCCGTGGGCAGTTTGAAGGTCATGTCGATCGGCTTTTTGCTGGATGGACGCGATCAGGCGGTGATTTGGCGCGGTCCGATGAAGATGAGCGTTATCAAACAGTTCTTGAAGGATGTGGAGTGGGGTGAACTGGATTATCTGATTGTGGATGCGCCTCCTGGAACAGGCGACGAACCGCTTTCGGTATGCCAGTTGATCGAAGGGCTGGACGGCGCGTTGATTGTGACGACGCCGCAGGAAGTGGCTATAGCGGATGTACGGCGCTCGGTGAATTTCTGCCGGCAGGTGGGCGTCCCGGTGCTGGGCATCGTGGAGAATATGAGCGGCTACGTCTGCCCGCACTGCGGGAAAGAAGTGGATGTTTTCAGTCGCGGCGGCGGCGAGGAGCTGGCCAGGGAAATGGACGTGGCGTTTCTGGGAAGAATTCCGCTGGATCCGCGCGTGGTCGTGGCGGGCGATGAAGGCCATTCGTTTGTGGAGCGGCATCCGGATTCACCGGCGACGAAGGCGTTCGCCGAAGTGGTGGCCGCCGTGCGTGATGGCGGAAAATGAGAGGGAACGGGACGGAACGCTGAACACGGAACATCGAACATTGAACACGGAACAACGAACATCGAACACTGAATTGCGAATGAAAGGAGATTGATGATGAAAATTGCCATTCCCGTAGCGGAAGGAAAACTCTGCATGCACTTTGGTCATTGCGAACAGTTCGCGCTGATTGATGTGGATGAGAAGACGAAAGCCATTCTTAAGAAAACGATGCTGACTCCGCCGCCGCATGAACCGGGAGTTCTGCCGCGCTGGCTGCACGAGCAGGGCGCGAATGTGATATTGGCAGGCGGTATGGGGCAGCGCGCCCAGACGCTGTTTACAGAAAACGGTATTCAGGTGGTGGTGGGGGTGTCCGCCGATGATCCTGAAAAATTGGTGGCTTCCTATTTGGCCGGGACCCTTCAATCCGGCGCGAATGTGTGTGATCACTGATTGTTCATTCGGAACGGGTGAGCTATGCCGCTTCGGATAACAGTGCTTGTGGAAAACGAGGTGTCCGTGCCGGGCCTGATGGCGGAGCATGGGTTTTCCGCACTGATTGAACGGGATGGGCGCTGTGTGTTGTTTGATACGGGCCAGGGCCCGGCCCTGGTGCAAAATTCCGAAATGCTGGGTGTTGATTGGGCACGCATTGAAGCCATCGCGCTGAGTCATGGGCACTATGACCACACCGGCGGCCTTGCCTATGCCCTACACCGTGCGCCGCAGGCGCGCGTGTATGCCCATCCGCAGGCGCTCGCGCCGCATTACAGTTGGCGCGCGGGCGGACCGGTTCGTGCCATCGGCATTCCGGATGCCTCGCGCCGCGCGCTGGAGGCGCATGCTTTGGGCGTTATTTGGACGAGCGGTCCGACGGAAATCATTCCCGGTGTATGGATCAGCGGAACCATTCCACGCACAACGGACGATGTGCCCACGGATAAAGGGCTCTTTTCCGATGCCGCCTGCACCATCCCCGATTCGATTCCCGACGATCAGACGATCTGGGCGGAAACGCCCGAAGGCCCTGTGGTGGTGCTGGGTTGCGCGCACAGCGGCGTGGGCCACACGCTGGCGCACGTCGCGCGGGAGACCGGTTCGCGCATCATTCCGGCGCTGGTGGGCGGCCAGCATCTGGCACACTCCGACGAACAAAAAATTCGACGGACGATTGCACTCTATGATGTGTACGGCGTGAGGCAGATTGCGCCGACTCATTGCACGGGACCGCTGGCGGTTTCGCTGATGGCGGCGATGCTGCCGGACCGATTGGTTCGCGGGCATGGAGGAGATGGTCTTACCTGGGGATAAGGAGGTCCCTGCCGATGAAACAAATTGAATTGTTGAAGAAGCTCCTGCAGGATGAAATCGTTCAGGTGGTGGGATGCACCGAGCCCGCCGGCGTAGCGTATGCGCTCTCGCATGCGCGGCATCTGCTCGGGGCATCCTTTGACCCGGTGACGGTGACGGCGGAATTGCATCTCTCCAAAGAGGTGAAAAGAAATGCCTCCACAGCGGTGGTTCCTTTTTTAAATCGGCGCGGACTGCGCACGGTGGCGTCGGCAGGCTTGGCGGCGTCGGCGGATGATTTCAATTTGTTCCCCTCCGTGGATGTGAAGGCAGCTGAGAAGCTGCTGGCCCGGCGGCGCTGGCTGCACGTCGCGGAACTTGGTGGAAGGGCTTTTCGCATTCGCGTCGTGGTGCGCTGCGGCCGGGAATCGGCCGAGGTGGAAATACGTGCGCGGCATGATCGAATCTTTTCAGCGAAACGAAATGGAAAGAGCATCAAACAGGCGGCGGAGCCAACTTCGGTTTCGCTTACGCTGGAGGAAATATATTCCGCCGTGCGCCGGCGCGATTCGGAACTCGAAGCGGTGGCAAGAGATTTTGTTCTGAGCCAGGTTCGCGGGGATGAGGCATTGCCCATGGATCGCCGTATTGCCGAACTGATCCGTGCGCGCATGTGCGGATCCCCGCTGCCGGTGATTACGCTTACGGGGTCAGGCAATCAGGGCATTTTCATCGGAGTACCGTTTTGTGTGCTCTATGCGGAGCATGGAAACTCGGTTCTCCCGTCCGTTTTGCTGGCTCTGCTGATTCAAATTTATCGGAGTGAGAAAAAAAACCGCATTTCCGGAGAATGCGGTTTGGCGCAGAAAGCGGCCCCGGCGCTGGCCGCAGGAATCGCCCTGCATCGGGGTGCAACGCTAAATCAGATCAAGAAGCTGATGCTATCCGTAGAAAGCGAATTGGATGGCATGAAATGTCACGGGGCGTTGCCCGGCTGCGGGAAAAAAGCCGAAAAAGCCTATCGCACCGTCATGAAGCATGTCGAAGCGCTCGTTCCATCGACACGGTTTATCGGACGTTGAGGACCTTGGTGTAGCACGGAATAATTACGAGAATGAGTGTGATGACCGGTCATGCGCGATTTGATGTAAATAGGTCAAGGCATCATCATTTTGTTTGCGAAATGTGTGGATCTGTTTATGATTTTGGGAACGCGGAGCTGAATTCATCTGATCTGCAGAGCCGGATTGGGCGACTGGGGCAGATGAAATCACTTCGCATGGAAGTGCACGGGATTTGCAAAAAGTGTTTAGAAAAGGAAAAAACAAAGAAAGGAGCAGCGTATTATGAGTGATCAGGCCGTTACACGTATGCCTCTGATTGGTGACAAAGCGCCGGAGTTCACGGCAAAAACGACGCAGGGAGAAATAAACTTTCCAAAGGATTATGAGGGAAGTTGGGTGGTCTTTTTCTCCCATCCGGCGGATTTTACGCCGGTTTGCACCACGGAGTTTATGACCTTTGCGTCCATGCAGGAGGAGTTTGCAAAGTACAATTGTAAACTGCTCGGCCTTTCCATCGACAGTATCTATGCCCATATCGCATGGCTGCGGACGATCAAAGAGAAGATTGAATACAAAGGCATGAAAAACGTTGAAGTGACCTTTCCGGTGATTGAGGACTTAAAAATGGACGTGGCTAAGGCGTTTGGCATGCTGCAACCCGGCGCAAGCAGCACCCAGGCGGTTCGTGCCGTATTTATTGTTGATCCGAAAAGCATTGTACGGGCCATTCTGTATTATCCCCTGTCCAATGGGCGTAACATGGATGAGGTGATGCGCCTGCTGATTGCCATGCAGACCTCCGATCAATACGGCATTGCAACCCCGGCCAACTGGCGCCCCGGTGATGATGTGATCGTCCCGCCTCCGGGCTCATGCGGCGTGGCAAAAGACCGCACCCAGAAACCGGATCCGGATGTTAAATGCCTGGATTGGTTTATGTGCCTGAAAAAATCGCCGATTAAATAAAGGCCTCACAGCGGAACAAGGAAGGAGGATGCGAATCGCATCCTCCTTTGTTGTTATAGGAAGGGGGGCCATGATGAAGTCGGGTATTATTCAGCATTCAGCTGAAGGAGAGTCGTTATTCGTAAAACCGGAATTTCTCCGTCCCGGGTTGCACAAACGCCGGTCCTCAAAAAGATAAGGCAGTCGCTTGCGGAAAAGACTTTTCCAGTTGCGGATCTGATTGGGATGAAGGTTGTGCTGCTCGGCCAGTTCCTGAATGCTTTGATTTCCTTCCAGCGATTTCAGTACAACGGCGGCTTTGAAGGCCCCCGTAAAACGGCGGCGCATTCCGCCTTCTTCATCCGCGAGCGCGTCCGAATGATCGCCGGCTGAATGGAACGAGGCGGTAATGCCTTCCGTCGCACCCGGGCTTGCGAAGCATGGATCTTTTGACTGTTGTTCAGTGTTCATGGCGATTCATCCTTTCGATGGCCCGGGGGATCATTTTCATGATCTGTTACACTCGGGGGTGGAGGAGGAATGAACGGCGGGCCGGGGCGCATATCTTTGGCGGTCAGCGTATCCAGAACAGCCTGCTGCTTCTCGTCCAGAAAAGGCCGAAGGCTCCTCAGCATTTCATCGACCTTTTCTTCCGCCGTCGCCATCGACTGTTTTCGCAAATTGTCGATATGGAACACCGTGTCGCGGGTGATGGGTTCAACCGCCGCAATCTGTTGGTCGGTCAGTGATAGTTTATCGGTGAGTTGACGCAGAAAGAAACGCTCAATTTTTTGCGGGCCTTTGCGCATAATGTGCATGAAGCGCAAATGAAGAATGAACTGGCCGGCGAATACCCCGATAACAAGACCCGAAATAAACACGATCAGCAAAGAGAATGAGCGATTCATTTTCATGGGGTTCACCTTTCAGCAAGCAGTAAATATTCGGAGACATAACCGCCGGTTTGTGCGTTCCAGGCCAATTCTTCATTCGATGGCAGAGAAGCCCAGCCCAGTAAGGCGATCAGTGCCGCCGCTGCGGCAGCTACTGCGGCTGTTCCCCCGCCGGCACGCGGGGAGGAATACGGCGCGCCGTGAAATGGAATCAGTTCGGCTTCGGCACGCACGCGGTCCATAACCGACTGAATCCACTGTTCTGACGGTTCCGGTCCGCATGCTTCTTCCAAAATATGCACTCGATGGGTCGTCATCATTCCAACTCCTCTGCACTTCTGCCATTAGTGAGCGGGTGGTCCCGGCGTGCATTCATCAGGCGGTGAAGTTTCCGCCGAATACGATGAATTTTTGTGCGGACTTTGGCCGGAGAACTTCCCAGGTGTTCCGCCACCGTTTTGTGAGGCAGATCCTCGAAGTAAATTTCTTCCACCATAATCCGTTCATCCAGTTCCAGTTCGCTCAGCGCTGAAGAAACCCGGTCCTTCATTTCCTGCAGATCGTTTGCTTCCCGGTGGAGATCATTGGAGCGGCTGATCATCGCCTGATCGATCGAAAAATGATGAATTTCGTCTGCCTCTATCACCAGTCTTTCCATTTCTGATTTCCTTTTTCGCCAGTAATCACAGCTGCACCGGCAGGCTATTCGCACCAGCCAGTGATCAAACGGCTGACAACCGCGCCAACCGACGAGGGAACGGAAGGCGCGTATAAACGTCTCCTGAGCCACAGCATCGACATCGTTTGCAGGGACTCGGCGGGAAACATATCCGAAAACCCGCTTTCCATACCTCCGGAGCAGCAGTTCAAATGAATCTACGTCCCCATCCAAAACCCTGCGAACCACTTTACGATCAGCATCCATTCATTGTTTTCTATATTCCTGCGCCGGCGGCGTCGGCATGTCCCCGGCCTGTATTACAGCGGTTTCAAAAACATAAGACGCGGGCGATGGGTGTTTTGTTACAGGAAAAATAATAAAGATTAGCGCTCCGTGGTATCGGAAAATTCGAAACGTCACAGCGGGCCGCCGTGCGAAACAGAAAAACAAAAATAGGGGTTGCATTGCTGAACGAAGCGGGGCATATTGCCGCCCATTGATGACGAAATGACTGCGGGGTGGAGCAGCCTGGTAGCTCGTCAGGCTCATAACCTGAAGGCCGTTGGTTCAAATCCAACCCCCGCTACCAACTTGAGGCCCGGAACACACGTTCCGGGCCTTATTTTATGCGGGTTTTATCGTTGTTTTCTAAAAAATCCATCCTCTGCCATCCGGGCGGCGACATGCTGAAACAACGTGAAATTTTACGGACACAAACCCACACATCAACCCACACGCGACTACAGAAGAAAAAATTTCGTGGTAAAAGTAACCAAACAATTGGTCAGTTGACACAAACCTACGGTTTTTCTTTCTCGCTGTGCTCGGTCATTTCATGACATCCAACCCGTGAAGGGTTGAAAGAAATCTTTTCCCTGCATTCGCCGATGCATGCGTCGTTCCAGTCTTCGACTGGCCCC
>CAZISY010000023.1:30212-46277 GCA_964542025.1 uncultured Verrucomicrobiota bacterium | reverse complement strand
TTTCCAATCGTTGGAAACTTTTCGGGCTGTTTTTCCAATCGTTGGAAATTCGGCTTTTTCAGCGTCGGGTGAATTCGACGGCGTTAATGGCGAGGGGGGCGGTGCGGGCGTAGTTGAAGGAAAGTTTGACGGGCAGGTTGTTGGGCAGGGTGACGCGGGCGGTGGCGGGGGACCCGGCGGTGACGGGGAAGCGCTCGGATTCGAAGCGTTCCTGCACCAGACGGAATGAGCCCAGCGGAGTTCCTGCGGGGGCATCGGTTTTGAAGCGGAATGTGATGTCGTAGGTTCCGGCGGGGATGGGCAGTTTGGGGCCGTAGAAGATACCCCAGTCACCACCGTCGGATTGGTAATCCGGGCGAAGGACGATGGTGTTGTTTTCGAGGTCGGTGTAGCCGGCGCGGAAGAAGAGGGGCGCGGGGATGGTCCAGACGGAGCCGGGGGCGGATAGGTCAGGGAGGAAGCCGGCGAAGGAAATGACGGCGTCGAGATCCACGTTGCCGGTGGTTGCGGTGAAGGATGGCTGGAGGAGTTTACTGCCGGCGAGCGGTTCGGCGGGGATGCGGAGCCACTGCCAGTCGGCGGAGTGGATGGGGTGTTCGGAGGCGAGGTTGCGCTGTTCATCCAACAGCATGTCGGCGCGGAGGGTTCCGTTTCCGCGTACGCGGATCAGCAGGGCGGCGGCCGGGGCTTCGCAGTGGGCAAAGGCGTGCATTTGGAGGGTGTCGCCCTGTTTGAGCGGGAGATAGACTTCGCCGGAGGCGGAGGGTTCGCGGATGGGTTCGACGGACGGTTCGGTGCGGCCCCATTCGGCTTCCCAGGAGCAGTTGCAGGTGGGGAAGAAAATGTTCCACGAGGCGAGTGCGGGGGGCGGAGTGACGGCGGGGCGCGGAGTGTCGAGCATTTTGAAGGCCCAGACGTTGCCGTCCTGTTTCAGGAGTTCGAGGCGCGGGTTGAGGAGGAGATTGCGGAGGGTGAAGGCGGCGGGGAAATTGCTGACCTGTTCGGGGAAGGCATCTTCGTGGAAGAGGAGGTAGTCGATGCCGCGGCGGCGCAGGTCGTCCCACTGGGCGGGGGGGATGATGGCCACGTTGGAGAATTCGTGGAAGATGGCCACGTTGTTCACGTAGTCGAGCGGGACGACGGGGAGGTATCCGTTGACCATGCGTATGCGGTAGAGGGAGACGTAATGTTCGTAGAGCGAGGACCAGGCGGAATCGCCGGGCCAGAGCGGTATGACGAGGGCGCGGGGTTCTTTTCCGGCGGCGCGGGCGTCGTCGGCCACGGCGGCATAGGCACCCTGACGGTCATCCAGCAGGCAGACGGTGGTGCGGACCTGCAGGGCGCAGACGATGCCGGTGGTGAGCATGAATGCGAGGGCGAGGGCATGAAGGGCAGGGCGGAAGCGGGCGTTCAGCTCCAGCACGCGGTGGAGGGCCAGGGCGGAGAGTATGGCGAGAAGCGGCGGGAAGAGGGAGTAGATTTTGGCGGGTTGGCGGATCATGTCGTAATGCGGGATGTAGTGACGGCAGACGTTGAACCAGCGTCCGTTTTCGGGTCCGTTCACGCCGAGTGCGAGGATGATGAGGAGTGCGGAGCCGAGAAGGAGAAGCAGGTAGATCAGGGCATCGGGCAGGAAACGGCGCGGACGGCGCAGGGCGGCCCAGAGCATCAGGACAAGGCCGAGGACGAGCAGTCCGGGAATGAGCCAGCCGATGAAGATGCTGTTTTCATGGCCGGAGGCGATCCAGTCGAAAAGGCCTTCCGGACGCGGACTGAAGAGGCCGACTTCGCGCATGCTGCGTCCGTCTTCGATGGTAGTGGATTCAATGGCGCCGCCGGAGACGGCAAGCTGAGATTGAATGACGGGATAGCCGGCGATCAGGGCAAACGGAAGGAGTGCGAGCGCCATGTGAAACCAGTCCTTCCAGCAGAGCCAGCGCATGTTTTCTTTTTTGATGAAGGCGATGAGGCACCAGCCTGGAGCAGCCAGCATACCCATGAAGAAGATGTGTGCATCATTCCAGGAGGCGATGATCATGGCGCAGCCGGCGAGTACGCCGCCGATGAGGCGTCCGTCGCGCACGGCCAGGTCAATGCCGAGGAAGAGGAGCGGGACGAGCAGCATGGAGATGCCGGTGGGGCTTCCGCCGAGCAGGCTGGCCCAGCGGTAGGGCAGGTAGAGAATCAGCAGGGCGCCGAGCGCGGAGGCGAAGGATTCGCGGGTGTAGCGGCGGACGAGGAGCCAGCAAAGGAAGTAGCTCATCCAGACCGAAGTGAAGCAGAGCAGGTTCCAGGCGAAGGCGCGGTTGCCGATGAGGTAGCCGGCCGTGAAGACGAGGGAGTAGGGCAGCAGGTCGGGGCCGATGTATTTGCGGGCGGAGTCGTCGCCGGTGTTGAATTCGTAGATGTTGTGCCAGAACGGAGTTTGGCCGGTCAGCATGTCGGAAAAGATCCAGTAGTTGTAGAGCATTTGCAGGTGGTCGCCCTCGATCATGCGGCGGACGTTGCCCTTTTCCACGTTGGTGGAGGAGGCCGGAATGCCGCTGAAAAGGTAGCGCGGCAGCGGCCAGGTGAAGACTGCGCCTGCGATTAGGGTGACGAAAAAGGAGATCAGCAGCATGTGTTTGATTTTCATGACGGTTTATTCTGAGGCTCTCTCAAAGCCCGGAACAGGCGTCCAGGCGATCTCTTCAAAATGAACGGTTCCGCGGCCTTCCAAACGGAAAAGAATATAGGTGTCGCCGCGGTAGCGTCCGCAGTCGAGGACGGTGGACCATTTGAAAGATGCTTTTTCGGTGCGCAGGGGAATGCACTCGTAACACAGCGGCTGAGCGCCTTCCTTGACGACGGCATAGAGTTCGAGCGGGCCTTCATGGCGTCCGCTGATGGTGATTTTGCGCAGGCCGGAGATGCCGGAATTGAACGGGGGAACGAGCGTGAACCAGCGGTAATCATGGCCTTCCCAGTCGTTTTGATCCAGACGGGGTTGGGAGAAACACTGATCGACCTGAGCCTGACCAAGGTCATCCGTGGTGAGCGAGACGGGTTTGAATTCGGTGAAGCGATTGGAATGGGGGGTGAGGCGCGGCGGCGTTTGGAGGTTATACGGGGTCACGCGGGCGCGGGCGAGGGGCGTATTGGAGAGGACGTATTCCACGGCGTCGGGCGGCCAGGTGAAGGCGGGCCGGCCATGGGTGAAATGAAGCGCCATGGCAATCAGGATGAACAGGACGAGAACGAACGTGTTGCGTTTGGGGCGGGGTTTGCGCTGGAGAATGAAAATGAGGGTGACGAGCAGCAGAAGCACGGGAAATGGATTGGTGGTGAAGGCGTCGAGCCCGTGATATGGTTTTCCGGCCATGATGTCGGAAATGAAGTAGGGTTCGAACAGGTTGCGAAGCAGGGGAATGGCCTGTTTGAGGGCGGCCTGCGGGCGGTGGAGAAAGCCTTCGCCGATGCGCGGCAGGGTGCAGAGCGCGAGGGCATTGACCATGCAGGAGAAGAGGCCGAGCAGGAGGATCCAGCATTTTCCAAAGGCGTGGGTGCGTTCGGCGAGGATGACTGTGGCCGGGATCAGCAGGGGTACAGCAATCAGCAGGTAGCGCCCGGACATGGTTGGTCCGCCATCCCAGCAATCGGACGTGCCGACGACCACGACGAGAATGAGCAGGCTGATGGCGGCAAGGACATGGAAGAGGCGGTGTTCGCGGTCGCGAAACAGCGCGTAGATCAGGGCGGTCAGCATGGCGGCGGCGAGGGGGAGCGAGTAGAAGAGTCCGCGTTCGCTGAACAGGATGAGCCAGGCGCCTTCGGGATAGACGCCGAAGAGACCGACCGTTTCATAGGATGTGAGGTTTTGATAGAGGCGGAGGTTGATTAAGAGATAGCCTGCGGCAAACAGGATGCCGGCCAGCAGCAGCCCGATGTAGGCAAGGCGCGTGCTTTTGCGCAGGGGATGAATGAAGAGGGCGTAGAGATAATACCAGATGCCGGCGAGTCCGGCACAGGGTGCGAAACGCGGATGGGCGATAACCATGCCGGCACAGGATGCAATGAGCATGATGAAGGAGCGGAAGGGATAGTTGGGCGTCAGGAAGGTGGCGTAGACGGCGGAAAGAAAGAGCGTCGCGCCAAGCACTTCAGGCAGGCTGCGGCAGGAATAGACGAACCAGTAGCAGGAACCGGCCAGCAGGAGGATGATGACCACGCTCCAGCATGCGCTTCGTCCGAGCCGGATGCAGATCAGAAAAAGCAGGGTGCATCCGCAGGCGGAGATCAGGGCGAGAACAAGCTGCCGTCCGGCGATGCCCATGGCGGAGAAGGGGGCCAGCAGCAGCGAAATGCCGTAGGGATGCCAGGAGCGCCACTCGTTGTCCGGCGAGAAGGCGCTGATGTGCAGATAGGCGCGGAAGCGGGTGGTCACGCGTTCGCGCACGGCGGCTTCCTCTTCCGGCGTGAATTGTTCTTTGGCCATGAGGTCGTTGATCGCCTGATCGATATCAAACCCGAAATTGTTGCGAATGTTCAGGTCGTGATCATCGTAGAGGCTCTGGGCCTGAATCAGGTAATGGCCTTCATCGACATCATGTTCGCCGATGCGGGAGGAAAGGTAGGTGCCGCCGGCGGTGTAGAAGAGGGTTAGGCCGATAAAGAGGATGAGTGCCGTTCGGCGGGTGGATTGTTTTTGGGGGGTCTGTTCGCAAAGGCGCATGCGCCGGTAGATGATCAGCGTAAGAATAACGAGCGGCACGATGAACAGTAAATTGCTTGAAATATCCAGCGGAATGCGGCCGGGCAGCAGGGGGCCGATATACGCCAGCGGGAGGAATGCAGCGGGCAGAAAGATGCCGGCGCGCGGGGAGGCGTCCGGATATTTTCGGCGCCAGTGAACGTACAGAGCGGCGACTCCGGGCGGAAGCAGGAGGGTAATGGCAAGGACCAGTTTGGAAATCGCGGGCCAGGGGATGAGGTGCAGTACGGGATGCCCCTCAATGACGATGGGGATGGAGGGAAAGAATGGTACGAACAGCATGAAAAAATACAGGGCGGTGCAGGCGGTGATTCCTGCCGCATAGAGCATCATGCTGGGCGTTATTTTTTTCATGGTTGCCGTAATCGGCAGAGGGGCGCGCGATGCGCCGATGCCGCCGACGGAACCCCGGCGGCCCGGCAGGTACAACTCTGCAAATCGGGCGCAGGATATAGGCTTGACACAAAGCAGGGCAAGCGGAAAATCGGCGCGCCAATTCGGGCAGGATCGGGTGCGAAACGATAAGCGGGTGATATGGGTTTGAGCAAAAATCAAATGAAGACCGTTCTGGTGTGGGCGGTGATCGCAGGCGCGGCGTTGTTTTTTCGCGGCGAGGGGCTGTATCGCGGGTTAAAAACCGGGGCCATTTATCATCCGGATTCGCCGAAACAGGTGTATTCCTTCCACAATTATCTGAATGGACGGTACATTTGGTATGACGGCTCTCTGTTCATTGATGGCTATCCGCTGTTTCTGAACCATGTGGATGAGTGGCTGACCCGTCCTCTTTTTTGGGTTTATGAGCAGGGGACGCGCTTTCTCTATGGGGAACAGAGCGCTTTGCGTCCGGCATCGAATCCGGCGGAGGATTATTATCCCAATGCCATCTGGCTGTTTTACTGGACCCGGACGCTGCGCCTGATTTACGGCCTGCTGATTGTGTATGCCGCATATCGTGTGGCCCGGCTGCTTGGCATCCGGCGCACGGGGGCGCAGTGGGTGGCTTTTCTGGCGGCTGTCAATCCGCTGGAAGTGGCCGTATCCCATGCCGCCACGGGTGATATTGCCGTGGGGCTGTTCGGCGCCTGGCTTTATCTCCTGCTTTTTCGGTACGGACGAACCGGGAGCACGGCCTATTGGCTGGGTGCGGCCGTGCTGGGCGGATTTGCGTTTGCGGGTAAGTATCAGGGGCTGCTGGTCAGTCTGACGCCCGCGCTTTTTCTGCTGCTCTATGAAGGCGCCTGTCGCCGCCGTCCTCTTCGCGTGATGGGGCTTGGGCTTCTCTATCTGCTGTTTCTGATTGCCGGGATTCTGGCAGCCACTCCGCAGTTTTTCATCAAAGGCAAAAAAACGCTGGAGCTGATTTTGGCCAATTTTCGTTTTCTGGCGAATTACAATGTTCCGGCGGAAATCCTTCAGAAGCCGATTCTGGAACGCGCCGTGATGGGCTATGAAAAAAATCTGATTCCGCTGTGGAGTGCGATGGGATGGGTGCTGTCGGCCCTGGCGCTGGCGGGATTGCTTTTAGCGGCGCGGCGCTGGTGGAACATCCGCGGGCATTCGGAATCGGATGGTGCCCGGCGGAGCGCCTCGCTGGCTGCGGCTCTTTTTCTCTCCCCATTCCTTTATGTGCTTATTTCGCTGTTCGGAAAATACAACGTGCAGCCGTTTCATTTTTCCTATTTGAACGTTCCGCTGCTGCTGTCGGCGGTGTATCTGCTGGATGCGGCCTGGACGCGCGGCGGGCGGCGGTTCCGTTCATTGGCGGTCACGGGCGCGGCGCTGCTGGGAATCATTTCGCTGCAGGGGATGCTGAGTGAACACTGGTTCTGGAGCCGTGAAGAAGTGTATGAGACAAAAACCCGCCTCCAGAACCAACTGCTTGATCCGCGTCATATCGTCGCCGAGGAGGACGTGCATCGGGTACGCCTGTTCAACCTGGAGGATGAAAGCAGTTTGCCGGTGTTTCGGAACCGGATTCGCGAGCTCGCACTTCCGCAGGCCGCCTTTTGGAATGAACTGGGCTCCGCGCCGGTGCCTTCCATTCCGTTCCCGGAACCGATTTACTGGATATTCAACAACGGGCCGGTGTATCCGCGCAATGACCGCGCGTTTCTGGCGCCGAAAGACACGACCACGGAAAAGGCCGTGATTTGGGATCGCCCGCCGGAGCGGATTCGGCTGGGTGTGCGCAGTGGAATCTGGCCGACTGCGATTAAACTGAAGGCCGGCCGTACCGTTCATCAGGTGACGCTTCCGCCCAACGCGCAACGGGTACTCGAAGTGCCGCCCGATGAAATCACGCCGTGCGTGGCGGGTAGTCGGAGTCAGCCGGATTCCTGGATGATACTGCTGCGTGTGGAGGCCCGAACGGGTCCGGCCTGGGTGGAGGTTGTGCAGAATGAGCGGGAGGAGCAGTTGTTCCGTTTGTTCGGCGGCGACTGTGAAACGTTTCCGGCGCTTCTTGAGCCGGACTTGACGCGCGCCGATGAGATTGCCGATCAGGTGGAGCGAGCCCGGTATTATGATAATATGGGGCAGCCGTCCGTGTTTCTGCGCACCGGGGAAGCCATGCCGATGTTAAACTATGCGCCGCTGCCGTCCGGCGTGTTTCGCTGGCGCGCGCAGGTGATTGCAGTACGGCCCGGCGCAGTGGTTCAGTTGCGCGGTAGTACGTTCTTCTCCGGAAGCGACTGGACCAGCTCGGCCTGGACGGTTTCCTTCCCGCTCAAAGAAGGATTGAACGAGTTGGACTATGTGTTTTCAAAGCCCTTTTTCCCGTATGTGTATCATCTGGATCTCGCGGACGCGCAGGGTGATGTTCAGGTGGGGATTTGGAGTGTGAAGCCGGAAACCCGGACGATATTGAACGATTTGCGTGCGTGGCATGAACGCGGACTGCGTCCGGGCTGGGCGCGCGCCGTTCCGGAGGTCGTGAAGCCTGCCGCGAAGCCGTTGGAACAGGATGTGGTGTTTGGAAAGGCCTTTCGGTTGCACGGGTTCGAGATGCCGGAGCAATCGGGAAGCGACGGCGCGGTTACGCTGTCCGCCGGTATGGAATTGGTGGGCCCTGTGCGGCATTTGCAGGAGCAGGTTGTATTCATTCATTTTGTGCGCAAGGGAGAGTCGGGAACAAAGGGCGTGATTGGTTTTTCGATTTATCAGGCATTGAATGGGACGGAGTGGAAGATCCCGATCGAATGCGCGCTGGATACGCCTTTGCAGGGCGTGTATGAAGCGTGGATGGGCATGACGTCATGCCGGGTGGATAATCGTCTTTCGGTTCGCGTTTCCGATGAGCTGAAAAATCCGGTGAACAATCGGAAAGTGTATGTGGGGGATGTGGTGTTTCTGCCCTGAGTGCGACCGTTCTAAATGATGGGAATGTGGCCTATGAAATGGATGTGTATGGCGTATGGCGTGTATCGTGTTTTTGCAGAAGTGCTCTTTCAGGGGTGGCTGGTGCGGCGCATGCTGAAACACTGGGAATTGCTTCGGCGTATTGATTTGGCGGGCGGGGCGCGTGTGCAGGATTTGGGGGCGCGTGAGTGTCCGCAGCGGCGGACGGAAGGGCCGGTTCGCTCGTTGTCGCTGCAGGAGTTTATGACGGCGGATCTGCAAAAAGAACTGGATGCCCTGTCGGGCGCGGGCGGTACGCTGTGTCTGCCGGCAGGCGAACGGAACCTGAATGCCACGCTGCATATTCCATCCGGTGTGTGTGTGATCGGTGTTCCGGGGCAGACGGCGCTTTCGTTCCGTGCCGTGCCGTATGGATTGAGCCTGTGCGGGCGCGCGGATAAGCCGTTGCGCGGAGTCCGGGTGGAGCATCTGATTGTGCGTCACCGGGAACGTCCGGCGGCCTTTACTGCCGCGTGTTTTCTGGCGCACGCGCAGGATGTGGTGTGCCGGGAAGTGGAAGTGGTGGATGCCGAAGGCGTGGGATTTTTCCTGGCCGACGGGGCGCGCCGCGTAGAACTGGATGCCTGCCGCGTTTATCGGGCCGGCGTGGAGGGATTTCTGTTTCTGCGCAGTGTGTCCGAAGTGCGCATGCGGCAATGCGTGGCGCAGGGATGTTCGCAAAGCGGAATGCTGCTGGCCGACTGGCGGCTGCTGCCGGAGATGGACCCGCTGGATTTTAATGCGCAGGCGCATCATGCCGGTTCGGTGGTTGGATTTTCCGCGGATGATCCGGGGCCGGTGCGCATCGATATTGAGCAGAGTACGTTTCGCGGCAATCGGAAAATGGGTATTTGCACGGACGGCGCAGGGCTGATGCGTGTGGTGCAGTGCGTGATTGCCGATAATCAGTGCGAGGGAATGACCCTGGATAACGGCGCCTGGTGCTGTCTGGTTCAGCAATGTCACATTTACGGAAATGGACGGCGCGGCCTGCAGCATGCCGGGGAATTGCAGGAGGATTTTGTGGAGGAATCGGGGTTGCTGGAGGACCGCACTTCGCGGGTGAAGCTGCCCGGCGTGAGCATGGACAATGCGGCGTACTGCACGGTTTCAAACAATCTGATTGAAAATAACTACGGTGATGGCGTGAAATTCGTTCGCTCGGCCTATCGCTGCGTCGTGGCGCATAATTCCATTTTGTCCAACAATGTGGGCTTCAGCGAAAATCACCCGCACTACGGCGTGCATTTGGATTACCATCCCCAGCAGCGTCCGGGGCAGGTCACCTTCCCGGCGTTTTGCATTACCGTGGCGTTCAATACGATTCGGGGTCCGCATTGCGCCGGAATTAATTTAAGCCGCGGCTGCACGGGCAACGAAATTCACGCCAATCATATTGAAGGCGCGCTCTGGCGTCCGATTGACAACATGAGCCTCGCGCCGAATGAGATCCGCTAACACCGCTGCATTCCATATTCCTCTCTGCGTCACCGCGCCTCTGCGTTTATATTTCTCATGGATCAAAAGAGCCGGCATAGGTGGCGAAATGACAAGATTATGGAATGTAAACGCAGAGCCGCCGGGGCGCAGATGAAGAAACAATCATTGGATACATGCAGGGACAGATGTGATGCAGCGGGGGAAGAATGAATGCGAATGAATTGACCGCGAAAATTATTCAGGCAGCAATAGAGGTACACCATACGCTGGGAGGACCGGGACTGTTGGAATCCGTGTACGAAGAAGCCCTGGTGTTTGAATTGGAATCTATGGGATTGCGTGTGGAGAGACAAATTCTTCTGCCGATTTGTTATAAGGGGAATCGATTGCAGAACCCATTACGGTTGGATTTGTTAATTGAGGATCAGGTCATCGTTGAGTGCAAGGCGGTAAGTGAAAACAATCCAATTTTTGAGTCGCAAGTATTGACCTATCTGAGGTTGTCAAACAGGCAACTGGGTTTGGTAATCAATTTCGGACAACGATACTTAAAGGATGGGCTTCGTCGTGTGGTGAATGGATTAAAGGAATAAACCTCTGCGTCACCGCGCCTCTGCGTTCATAATTCTTGTTCCCTATTCCCAAAGCGTATTATGGGGAAAGGCCGATAGAATTCGGGATAATAAACGCAGAGACGCAGGGTCGCAGAGGAAGGTCGTTACACGGGTTCATGCGAGTGAGCCGCAAGAATTAGTTCTTGTTTGCATTTTGTATCCGTCAAATGAACATTATGAAAACTGAGACTAATCGTGGTGTCTACACCGCACCGGGCATGATTGAGGTGATTTGTCTCCTCTCTGCGTCACCGCGCCTCTGCGTTCATCATTCTTAATATCCTGCGAAGGCCGGGATTTGTGTCAAAAAGCCAGTAAAATTAGGATAGGAAACGCAGAGACGCAGAGGAAGAAAGACAATATATCCTTCCGTTGATCCCGCCCTTTGCAATTGGCGTCTTTGTGGGAGGAAGCATTTTTCCGCCGATTATTTTTCCACGGGGACGACGATGCCGCGGATGATGAGGTTCTGGCAGAAGGTGAAGACCAGAAACGTGGGGATGGCGGCAATGAGCAGCGAGGCAAAGATGATGCCCTGGCCGCCGGTTTGCTGGAGTTGATACAGCCACGGCATGATCGTCCACATCTTTTCATCCTGACAAATCAGCAGGGCCATCATGAAATTGGTGTAGGCGAGGGTGAAGGCGTTGAGGGCAATGACCGAAAGAATCGGTTTGCTGAGGCTCATGGTGATTTGCCAGAAGATGGTCAGCTCGCCGGCGCCGTCGAGCGAGGCGGAATCGTAGAGATCCTGCGGCAGCGAATCGAAGAATCCCTTGAGCAGAAAGATGGAAAATCCATTGGCCATGCCGGGCAGCAGCAGCGCCCAGAAGGTGTTGAGCAGGTTGAATTCGCGCAGCATCAGAAAGACGGGTATCTGCGTGACCATTGGCGGGAACGACATGGTCAGCATCAGAAAGAGGAGAATGCCGTAAGTGGACGGCGGGCGGTAACGGCTGAGCGCATAGGCCGCCAGCGGATTCACAATCAGCGCCAGCAGGATCGAAAGCAGGCAGTACACGACGGTGTTCAACAGGGCGCGTCCGTGCAGCAGGAGGTAATCCGCCACGCTGATGAAATTGCGCGTGAGAAATTCCCTTTTCAGTTCGGAGCGGCAGGACATGAAATGCGCGGTCATGGCCTCGCGTAGTGGCATGGAAATCTGCGAAAAATCAGTAACCGACAACCCGGCGGCGCCGTTGAGGGCTTCCACGGTTTTGTGTTTTTTTGCGAGATAGGAACGGAATCGGATGTCCGCACTGTCGAGATGGATCCGGTCGTCGGGGAGGATGTGGCGCGTGTGGGTGACGGGATCTTCCCAGCCGCAAACAAAGAGATTCCAATCGGCCAGTCGGATGCCGAAGGAGAGTGTGTCGGCGCGATAGAGCGGAATGGTGTCGAACGAGGGATAGGCGGTGTGGTAGATGCGGTTCAGGGCGTCGATGGATTCGTATTTGGTGCGGAGATAGGCCTGATAGAGCGGGGCGGCGGCTTCATCGGCCTGTACCCACAGAGGGTTGATCATTTCGCGGACGAATACCAGCCAGTCGCGGCGGGTGGCTTCATCGGCGGAGGGGGGGCAGGTGTCCGGGAGCGGAATGGTGTTCCAATCGGTGTAGTCGGTGTGATGATCGGCATTGTAGCGGGTGATGTCACCATCGGGATAGAGGGCGCGGAGATAGACCCAGCGGAAATAGCCGTCCATGGAAAGCGGACAGCGGTCGGCGGTGTCGAGGGATTCTGTGAATTGGTTCACAGCATCGAAAAATGGACTGGTTTCGGGCTGGATGCGTTTGACGAGGTAATTGCGCGGCAGAACGAACACTGTGTTCCAGTCGCGGAAATCCGTTTGGAGTTGCTGATTAAGTTGTTCGATGCGTCCGCCGCTTTTCTGTTGAAGCTGTTCCTTAAAGCGGCGCAGCGTGAGTGGAATAGTGCCTCGTGAAACAGGGGTATACATGAACGCGGGCTGCCAGGCGTAAAAGGGTAGTGGCGTGACACGCAGAAAATCGCGCCAGTCATCCAGCAGCACGGGGGAGGCGAATTCGTGGGCCGGGGTGAGATGGCGAAAGGAAGGGGCATTTGTTTGAAAGGCGATCTGCATCATTTGGAGCGACTCGTTGAAAAAGCCTTCCGTGTATTTGTGAAAGAGCGCGGCGTCGTCGCGCAGGAAGGCGGGCACGATGACCGAGGCATGCACGTCCACGCCGCTTTTGGATGTGCCGGACAGCATGAGGAGGAAAGGATAAACCATCGACACGGCGCCCAGCAGGAGGATGCCGTACAGGAGTGCCAGCAGTCCGACGACCCGGGGGGATTTTCTTCCTGTTTTGGCAATGATAGGCATGGTCAGCGTGTGGATTTATATTCGACTTTTGAAAGCATGGTGAGTTGCTGGACAGTAAATCCGATCAAAATGAAACCGAGCATCCAGGCCATCGCCGTGGCGGGTCCGAATTGGAGAAATGTGAATGCTTTGTACCAGATGTGCAAACCGGCCACTTCGGTATCGGCGGCCCCGCCGGTCATAACCAGAATATTTCCGGCGGCGGCATACCAGGATGAGATGAATGCGCCCACAAAATTGATCAGCAGCAGCATTTTCATGTGCGGCATGACGATGAACAGCACTTTATCGAGCGGGCCCGCGCCATCCATGTCGGCGGCCTCATAAAATTCTTCCGGGATGCCTTTCAGCGCGGCGAGATAAATCAGACACCCCGGCCCCATGCCCGCCCAGACCATGGGGATCACGCACGACAGCATCGCCGTGCCGGGATTGCTCAGCCAGCGGACGGGCTCGCTCGTGCCGCAGAGCAGACGCGCGGGGAGGTGGGCCAGAGATGCCCGAAGCGGTTCGCCGATCGGGAACCATTCCGGCAACACAGGGCGCAGGCAGGTGTAGGCCAGAAGCAGTCCGGCACCAGCCGTGACATTGGCCGCCCCAAACAAACCGTGCCGGCGCAGACGTGCCCGCAGGCGAAAGGCGATCACCAGCACACCCAGCGCGAGTACCAGATACGTCAGCGAAGGGATATGGCGCAGCAGGGCGTTCAGCGTGCCATGTTCCGAGGGCTCGTAAAACTGTTTCCAGAGGATCATCGTAACCAGTCCGGAAATGACTGCCGGCAGATAATAAGTCAGGCGAAAGAGGCGGCGTCCCATCGGGATTTCGTGGAGGAGCAGCGCGAGAATAACCGGGGGAAAAAAGGTCAGGGCAATTACCAGAAAACTGTAACGGAACGCATTCAGCACCGACCGCCACCAGAATCCATCGAAGAGGACGTCTCCGAAATGATCAAGTCCGACGAAGGTGGACGGACCGATCAGGCGGTAATCATAGAACGCCATGCCTGCGCCCTGAAACAACGGGAGATATTTCCAGACAATGATCGTAAGTACGGCAGGAAGGAGAAGTATATACGACCAGGCGTAGCGGAGGAGGTGGCGTCGAAATGAGAATGGAAGTTTGCCTGTTGCGGGCGGTGTGAACTGACGGATAATGCGCCGAATCGAAAAGAAGGCGATGATGGCCATGCCGATCAGCGCGGCGGCGGCGCAGAGGCGGCGGAGTCGGCGTTCTTCCGGGGTGCGCAGGCCCATCATCACTTCGTTGGCGCGGGCGCAGGCATCGGAGAGCAGCCCCTGGAGCAGCGCCAGCCGTTCGGCGGGATCGGCGGGCAGGGCATCGTGCAGGGCGAGCTGTTCAGCGCGGGCCAGCGGGAGCGTCATGAGTTCATAAGCGACATTGCTGTTTTTTCCGTAGGGTTCGGGCTTTCCGGTTTCGATGGCGGTGCGGAATGTTTCCTGAAAGTGCGGCGGAGCGAGGCGGAGCAGTTCGGGATAGCCGAACTGTTCGAGATACTTCGGATTGATGAACGGACCGAGACCGCTGTCCACCAGAATGGACGTTTTGCAGGCCAGGGCGGAGGGGCTGTCGTAAAAACGCATGTATTCCCACGCGGCGTCACGTATGGCGCGCTCGCGTATGCCGGAAAACAGAGCCATCATTTTGCTGTTCAGTTCGCCGCCGCGCAGGCCGGTGGGGCCCATCGGTACGGGAACCATGCCGGTGACTTCGGGATTGATGTCGGCGAACACTTTTTCGTCAATGTAGGCAAACATCATGCCGATTTCGCCGCGGTTCCATTTCGTCGAGGCCTGCAAGACATCGCGTGCGGAATAGCCCCGGCGGATTTCGCCCTGCGCATCGGTCCATTTCTCGGCGCAGAGCCGGGTATAAAAATCCAGTGCCGCGGCGGCCTCGGGCGAATCGAACGTACAGCGCCATTGATCCGTATCCGGATTGTACTGCATCACCTCGCCGCCTGCCGACCAGAGAAATGTCAGCCAGTACCACGATTCCTGCTTGCCGCGTTGGAGAAAGAGACCGTACAGCCCTTTTTCGGGATGCGTCAGCGAGCGGGCGGCGTTGAGCAGGTCGTTCCATGTCCAGTCCGGCGTGGGGTGAGGCAGGTGATATTCATCGAACAAATCCTTGCGGTAGAGCAGAACCTTGCCCAGCGCGCCATCGTAAGGCAGTGCCCAGATGTGCGTGTTGCCGTCGGGGCCTTTGCGCTGGATCACCGGCCAGAGTTTGGAGTGAATACGGTCGTCGATTTCGCGGGGTGTGAGGGTGTTGAAATACTCATCCAACGGCTGGAGAAAACGATTCTGAATGTACTGATCCGATTTGCGGAAATTCACATACAGGACGTCCGGCGCCATGCCGCCTGCGATGGCCAGCAAATCACTTTCTACGCCCTCCACGCGGATGCCTGTGAACGATTCGAGGGCAATTTCTACGTGATCCCAGCGGTGCACCCCGTAGATTTCCGGGTGCGTCTCGTATTCTTTTCGGTAGCGCTGCTCGAAAATCCGCGGGAATTCCGCTTTAAACAAATTCAGAGACGCCAGCGCGGCACGCGAGGCCGGATCGATGCGCGTGGGATCCGGCAGATTCGCCACCTTCACATGCAGGAGGGTGCGGTCCGGTGCATCTTCGATCCAGCCCGCACAGAGCGGTTTGGCCGATCCTGCGAACAGCAGAATCAAAATAAAACTAAGCGTGAAGAACTTCGATTTCATGGAATATTTCAACGGACGGACTGTTAGCATAACCCATCGGCTGAAATAAACATCTAAAGGGAAGCCGTTTGTTTTTATCGAAGAGACCTCTTTTTAGAATGAGGTTATCCACAGATTTCACAGATGGTCACAGATTAAGAAACAATAAATCCACAAATGAGAGCGCCGGGCTAACCCTCCCCGGTCAGTCCCGGTCACCCTGTTGGGTCATTTGTCTTTCCATTTATGGCCACATGAATTGCATGTGTATTGCCGCTTTCTCCAAAGTAGAGGTATGCCCAGTAGCAGCAACACCAGTAAGGCCGTGCGCAGGGAAAATTCCTCGTAGTTGACAGCATCCGACTTACAAGTGGGGCACACAAACATGCCTGTGGACGCCGGGGGAATCATGCCACTGAGAATCTCTTTTGCCTGGTCGTAATCCTGATCACTCACTTGCACGCGTAGTCCGCCGATAGCGTTTCCGTACATGGCATTAGTTTGTGCAGTGAGTTGATCCGGGATAAAGCAATCAATACCTTCTGCCTTGAGGTGCATGCATAGTGCATCGGCTTCGGGTAGCCATGTGACAGTTGTTAGCGTTTTCACTTTGTATTTGACCCCACACTTAACGTTTTATCCAGACTGACGCCGCCAGTACATTGACTGAGTCGAGGGGGTTGCCGGCGACATTCTGGATAGACGTTGTTGAATGGAGCCGCTTAGCTCCCCCCAAGTACACGGACTTTATACGGCTCTTTATCGGCGGGGGCAAGGGACTTGTGGCGCTGATAT
>CAZISY010000023.1:0-30112 GCA_964542025.1 uncultured Verrucomicrobiota bacterium | reverse complement strand
GAATGGTTCGCGGCTTGACGTTTGTGAGCGCGGTGCCTAGCTTGTCGGGCTGCAAAAGGAGAAAACGATGAGCGATATACAACGCGAATTGATCGGAGTCACGCTGGTAGCCAAGGCCAATATCTATTTTGACGGCAAGGTGGTGAGTCACACCTTCATCACGGCGGACGGAGCCCGCAAAACCGCCGGAATCATCTTTCCGGGGAATTATCATTTTGGGACAGAACGGGCGGAGCGGATGCAGATTACTGCCGGGGAATGTCTGGTGAAAATAGATGGCCAGACCGCGATTAAACAATATGTCGCCGGTCAGCAGTTCGATGTTGCCGCTAAGTCCGGATTTGATATTGAGGCCAAACCGGGCATCTGCGAGTACATCTGCTCATACCTGGATTGAAGCGGGCACCCGGCGCAGAGTTGCTCCGGCACCAAACGACCAATCGCGAAGTGTTTAATTAAAACGCACGGGAGCGCGATAAACGGTTGCCCGGAACTCATTCAGGGAATATTGTCTGCCCATCTTTCAGTGAAACCTTTCAGGAGTTATTCGACATGACTGTTCGGACACGTATTGCGCCATCGCCAACCGGCGCACCCCACATCGGCACGGCTTACATCGCTCTTTTCAATTATGCGTTTGCGAAAAAGCATAACGGGCAATTCATCCTCCGCATTGAGGATACGGACCAGACCCGCTGCACGGCGGAATCGGAGCGGGATATTTTCAGCGCGCTGCGATGGGCCGGATTGACCTGGGATGAAGGGCCGGACGTGGGAGGGCCGCACGGTCCGTATCGCCAAAGTGAACGGACGGAAATTTACCGGGAGCACGCTCAAATGCTGGTGGACAAGGGCGCGGCGTATCCCTGTTTCTGCACGGCCGAGCGGCTGGATACCCTTCGCAGGCAGCAAACCGAAGCCAAGCAAATGCTGGGCTATGACGGACATTGCGCCGGGATTGCGCCGGATGAGGCGAAGCGTCGTATGCAGTCGGGCGAGCCGTATGTGATTCGCATGAAGGTGCCTGCGGAGGGGGAGTGCGTAATGCACGATCGGTTGCGCGGCGAAATACGAATTCCCTGGACGCAGGTGGATCATCAGGTGCTGGTCAAGAGCGATGGATTTCCCACCTATCACCTGGCGAACGTGGTGGATGACCACCTCATGCAGATCACGCATGTCATACGCGGCGAAGAGTGGATCAGCTCCACGCCCAAACATGTACGGCTCTATGAGCTCTTTGGATGGGAGGCCCCGGAATTTGTTCATCTGCCGTTGCTTCGGAATCCGGACAAGTCAAAACTTTCCAAACGGAAAAATCCGACGAGCATTCTCTATTACAAGCGGGCTGGGATCATGCCCGAAGCGCTGCTGAATTATTTGGGGCAGCTTGCCTACAGTATGCCGGACGGGCGGGAGATGTTCACCCTAAGGGAATTGTGCGACGCCTTTGAGCTGGATCGAGTCAGTTTGGGTGGGCCCATTTTTGACTTGGTTAAATTGAAAAATTTCAATGGGCGCTACATTCGCGAGTTAGCCCCGGATCAGTTACTCGAGCGAATGAAGACGTGGTTGCTGAATGACGCCATGTGGCTGCAGGTGATTCCGCTGGCTCAGCAGCGAATGGAGACGTATTCGGATTTGGTTCCAAAAGCCGCATTTCTCTTTGGGGATGAGTTGCGTTACGCCGCCTCCGCGCTTACCGAAGCGGGGATCGAACCGGAAAAAATTCCCGAGCTGTTCAAGATCGTTCAATGGGAATTGGAAAAGCCCGGGTCGTGGACGGCTGAACGGGTGCATGACATACTGAATCGGGTTGCGGAAGCAGAAGGTGTAAAGATAAAAGCGCTTCTGGGACTGTTTTTCGTGGCCATGACCGGAGAAAAAGTTTCGTTGCCGCTTTTTGACAGCATGGCCGTCATGGGGCGCGATCTCTCGTTGCGACGCATTCAGTATGCGTTGGAATTGCTTGAAAAGTCGGGCATAGCGATGTCCGGGAAGCGTTTAAAAGCCTTTGAAAAAGAATACGCCGAAAAATACGGGAAGGTCCTTTAGGAATCCCTGAAAGGCCGTTTTTTGGGGCGGGAAACGGAAAGTTTTGTTGTAGACAGGGATTTAACAAATGATTACAAATAGCCTCAATGTGAAATGCCACTGTATCTGGTATAATGTCGGTTGACCGGCTACAATGAATGGTATCAAGAGAGGAATCGCCATGCAGGACACGATGAAGTGGGGCAGCTTTGCGGCTGTTTTTCTATTACTCTGTAGTGGAGCGGGTTATGCGCAGAATGATGTCACCACGCTGACGGATTTCAGTGTTCCGGAGTACGACACTGCGGGCAATTTGGCCTCCGAGTTGCGCGGCGATTACGCGGACATTTTGCCGGATGGACGAGTTCGTGTTCGCAACCTGCGAATCGATTCTTACAGGGACAATGAAATCGATATGAGCATTACCTCGCCGGAGTGTGAATATCGGGAAGCTGAGAAAATGGCGACGTCAGATGCCGACGTGCGCATTGCGCGGGACAATATGGTGGTGACGGGTTCCGGGTTTACATGGAATTCCGGCGAGGACCGATTGGTTATTAAGTCCAAGGTAAAAGTGGTTTTGAAAAATATCCGTGAGCAGGTGAAGACAGGAGACGAATCATGAGGAAAATAGATGTTGTCCGCCTATCCTTTTTCGGGCTAATGCTGGCCGCTGTGTCAGTCACCGCGCAGGATCAGGAGCCCGCCCCGCGCTATGAGATCAGTGGCGATGTCACGGTGGTCACCTCCGACCGGCTGGTTTTTGACTATAAAAAACAGTATGCCCTTTTTGAGGGGAATGTGGTGGTTTCTGATCCGCAAATGGATATGAAAGCCCAGAGTTTGATCATTAAGTTCAACGAAGAGAGCGAAGTGCAATCCATTGTCGCTAAAACGGATGTAGTGATAGAACAGGCCGATAAGAAGGCGGAAGCGGGCGTGGCGGTATACGATGTGATCAGCGGCAAGGTGGTGCTGGAGGAAAATCCGCGGGTTCGGCGCGGCAAGGATATTCTGGCCGGCGATACAATTACTTTTTGGCGGGATGAAAACAAAATGATTTGTGAACCGCGCGCACGATTGATAATCTTCCCGGAAGAAGGCGGTGCGCGGGAAAAACTGATCGGAGATGAATGACCGTGGAAGATCGTTCAGATTTAATACGAACCAATCGCCTTGCGAAGAGTTATAAGGGCAGGCGGGTGGTTGATGGCGTGGACTTGAATGTCAAGACCGGCGAAATCGTGGGATTGTTGGGTCCGAATGGCGCCGGGAAGACCACCAGTTTTTACATGATCGTCGGGTTGGTCAAGCCGACCGAGGGCGGCGTCTTTTTTTGCGGCGAAGATGTGACGAATATGCCCATGTATCGTCGGGCTCGCATGGGGATGGGGTATCTGTCGCAGGAACCTTCTATTTTCCGACGTCTGACCGTGGAAGAAAATGTCATGGCGATTTTGGAGACCCTTCCGCTGTCGGCCCGCGAACGTCGGGCCCGGTTGGGCGAACTTTTGGATGAATTGAAGATCGCCTATTTGGCCAAACAAAAAGCGTACACCCTTAGCGGTGGAGAACGGCGCCGGCTGGAAATTACGCGGGCGCTGGTTACGAATCCGTCGCTGATTCTGTTGGACGAGCCCTTCAGCGGCGTGGATCCCCTGGCCGTATATGATGTACAGCAGATCATCACGGATTTGAAATCGCGGGGGTTGGGCATTTTGATCACGGACCATAATGTTCGGGAAACCCTGGCGGTGGTCGATCGGGCCTACCTGATTTGCGAAGGGAAAGTGCTTCGGGAAGGCACCAGCGAATTTCTGATCAATGACAAAATGAGTCGTGAATTGTATTTGGGTCCGCGTTTCAGTATGTAACAGTCACCATAACCAAGGAGATCGTTGTGGATATACAAGTAACCGGTCGGCACATGGACATCACAGACACCATCACCAACTATGCCCGGGGCAAAGCGGCGGATGATCTGGCTCCGTTTCCGCGGGTGGAGAGCGTTCACATCATTTTAGATGTGGAAAAATACCGGCACATCGCCGAGGTGTGTGTGCAGGCGTCCAATCATCTGCGGGTGGAAGGCAAGGTTGAGTCCGATGACATGTATGCCTCCATCGACGGGGCGGTGGAAAAAGTGGTCAAACAAATGCGCAAAGCCAAAGACAAGGTGCAGTCGCACAAGGCCGACGGTATCGCCAAGACAGAAGTGGAACTGAAAAAGCCGGGTCTTGAAGGCTGATACGCAGCAGGGCCGCGGCGGATTGGAATCATGACGGTAACGGTTGGCGATTTATATAAGACGGGCAGGCAGATGCTCTCGCTGGAGGTTGAGTCCGGCGAGGAGTACTTTGACAACGTCATTCATGAAAAAGCCATAAACCGACCGGGGTTGGCGCTGGCGGGTTTTTTACAGTATTTCGCCAACCGGAGAATTCAGGTGCTCGGGCTTTCGGAGTTTGCCTATTTGAAAAGTCTGGAGCTGCCGCTGCAGACGGAGCGCCTGGATAGAATGTGCAAAAAAAACATTCCGTGCCTGGTATTAAGCCGGAATCGTCATGCGATGCCGTCGCTGCTGGAAACGGCAGAGACGCATCATGTGCCGGTACTTCGCACCTCCATGATTACGAGTCAGTTTGTGAACACGGCGACGATCATCATGGAGGATTTACTGGCGCCGCAAATGCGCTTCCAGGGAACGATGGTGGATATTCACGGCATCGGCGTTATGCTGGAGGGGCCGGCCGGCGTCGGCAAAAGCGAAACGGCCCTGGAGCTGATCAAGCGTGGTTGCTGCCTGGTGGGTGACGACATTATTCAGCTGCGGAAGTCGGGTGCGGAAAGCATTACCGGTTCGCCGCTGGAATTGACGCAGAATCACATGGAAATTCGGGGGTTGGGGATCATACATATCCCCAGCCTGTTTGGCGTGGCAGCCACGCGGAAAGACATGCGTTTGGATCTGATCGTCAAGCTGCATCCCTGGACCCCGGATGAGGATGATGACCGGATTGGAATGGAAACCCGAAGCCGTGAGATTATGGGCGTGCAGGTTCCCTTTATCAGCCTCCCTGTGGCTCCCGGGCGTGATCTTGCGCATATTATTGAAGTGGCCGCACTGAATCACAAGCTGCGGCTGCTTGGCTATGACGCGGCGATGGAACTGGATGCGCGGGTGGTGAATAATTTGGTTCGGAAAGGCGCCGGCACATAATGACGGGCAAAGGTAATGTTTTAGAGCGGAGTTTCAAGGTGTGCAACAAATACGGTATGCATGCCCGCCCGGCCGCGTTATTTGTAAAAACCGCATCCAAATTCAATGCTGAAATAAATGTTAAAAAAGATGATGTGGAAGTGTCCGGGAAAAGTATCATGGGGTTGCTGACCATTGAGGGGTATTGCGGATGCACGTTGACGGTAACGGCAAAGGGCGCCGATGCCGCGGAGGCCCTGAAGGCCATTGGCGAATTGTTTGATCAGCGTTTTTACGAGGAATGATTTTGTGCAGAATGACAGTCAGAAAAAAGAGGTGGTGCTGCAGGGGCTCGGTGTTTCGCCGGGCGTGGCCATCTCGCCGGCTTATCTGGTGATTACCGAAGATGAGCGCTATGTGGAACGGGACATCGAAGAGGATGAGGTTTCCCGTGAAATCGCTCGTTTTGAAGATGCGCTGATCGCCACCCGGCACCAGATTCACGAAATTCAAAGTCGGATCAGCGAAGCCATTGGGCAGGAAAACGCCAGCATTTTTGATGCACATTTGCTGGTCGTGGATGATCGTTCCTTTGTGGAAGAGGTGATTAAGGAACTGAAGGCCAAACGAAAAAATGTCGAGACGGTATTACTGCTGGTGGCCAATCGATATGCCGAGGCGCTGGCCCGGGTTGAAGATGATTATCTTCGGGAACGGGCCACCGATGTGAAGGATGTGGCTCGACGGATTTTGAGAAATTTGGCCGGGCGGAAAGTGTCATCCCTGGCGGATCTGAAGGGAAGTTATATCGTCATTTCGAATGACCTTTCGCCTTCCGACACCGCCATGATGCGCAACGAAACCGTTGTTGGATTTGCGACGGATCTGGGAAGCCGCACTTCGCACACGGCAATTATGGCGCGGGCACTGGAAATCCCGGCCGTGGTGGGATTGCACGATGTCAGTGTGCGCGTAATGCCCGGCGACATGGTTTTGATTGACGGCAACAAGGGGCTGCTGGTTATCAATCCTTCGGAAGATCGGCTGGCCTACTACGGTGCTGTCGCCGAGACGCAGAAAAGCATTAAGCATGAATTGCAGCGGCTGCGGGATATGGAATCCGAGACCACGGACGGCTATAAGCTGCTGCTTGCGGCCAATATAGAAATGCCGAGTGATGTGGATTCCGTGATTGAGCATGGGGCGTTGGGCGGCGTGGGTCTTTTCCGTTCAGAGTTTCTGTATTTGTCGCGGGATGTGCTGCCGGATGAATCGGAACAGGAAAAGGCGTATGCCTCGGTAGCAGCCCGTCTTTATCCGGCGCCTGTGGTGATTCGAACGATGGATTTGGGCGGTGATAAATTTTTATCACAGCTCAAGATGCCTCAGGAAATGAATCCGTTTATGGGCTGGCGCGCCATCCGTTACTGTTTGGCCAATCGCACCATATTCATGACTCAGCTCCGGGCGATTCTGCGGGCAAGCCGATACGATAATGTGAAAATTATGTATCCGATGGTCAGCGATGCCGGCGAAGTGGTACAGGCCAATGAAATGCTTCAACAGGCCAAGGATCAGCTTCGCGCTGAGGGAGTGCCCTTCAACGAGAATATCCCCATCGGCGTGATGATTGAAATCCCGTCGGCTTCTCTGACGGCCGAGCTCATTGCTCCGCATGTTTCGTTTTTCAGTCTGGGAACGAATGACCTGGTTCAGTATACGCTGGCGGTTGACCGGGTTAACGAACAAATCGCGTACCTGTACAGGCCGACGCATCCGGCAATCATTAAGCTGATTCGCCGCACGATAGAGGTGGGCCATCAGCACGGATTGCAGGTTTCGGTGTGCGGGGAGATGGCCGGAAATGTATTGCTGGCGCCGCTGCTGATGGGGCTTGGCGCCGATTCGCTGAGCATGAGTCCTTCCGTGGCGCCGATGGTCAAGCAGGTTATTCGCAGTATGCGTTTTTCTCAGGCGGAAGAACTGGGCAATGTGGCACTGAATTCGGAATCGCCGGAAGATGTGCTGCATGCCTGCCGTGATCTGGTGAAAGACGTGGCTCCTAATCTCCTGCAGCTGGTGGAATAAATCCGGCACGGGATAATCAGTCAGGCGGGAACCTGCAACCAGTGAATAAAACGGTGTCGGCGTGTGGTCAAGTGACGGACGTCATGCTCCGGTCAGCACGCTGCCGGCGGGAACATGTTCCGATTTCCCGGTGTCGGGCAGCTTTACGTTTCCGGTGATGCTGATGTCCGCGCCGAATGAGTAGTCACCGCTGACGGTCAGTCGGTCGCAATCAATCAGGGAGGGTGCGCCGTTTGGGAAATGACGGGAAAAATCGCTCATCATACGATAGAAGCGCGGGTCCAATTCAATGGTAATCGGGGGCCGGGTGCGCCTGGGATTTTGGACGATGTGGAAGCGGCTGTCGAGTTCGTAGAGATCGGACCAAAGGGCCAGAAGGTCGTCCGTGGATTTCACGGGAGCAAAACGGGAGCGGGGAACCAGCAGTGCGCCGGCGTTCGGGAACACTTCGATGGCCGAGCCCATGGCCGTTTCGAGTTGATAGACGGGCTCTGAGTGTTCGTCGCGCGGGTCGGCCGTCTTACTGTTGGCTATAACGGGAAGGGGCAGTATGCCGTTTGATTGTTCCATGCGGGCCAACAGGTGTTTGAGGTTGACCCACAGGTTGTTGGTGTTGAAGAAACGATGACGTTCAATATTTTGGAAATGCGAACGATCTTCCGGGGCGCACTGGGCAGATTCCCGCAGGAGGAGGCGGCCGTCGGCGGTTTGAGCGAGGTGTCCGCCTTTGCTGTCTGCGGACGTGCGCCGGGTTACTTCCATCAAAAAAGGAAAATCATTGATGGCGAAATATTCTAAAATACGTTCATCCAGGGTGGCCCCGAGGTTGTCCGAATTGGAAATGAAGGCATAGATTATTCCGTGGTCGATCAGTTGCCGGAGCATGCCTGTGGCATAGAGCGAGGTGTAAAAATCGCCGTGTCCGGGGGGACACCAGGCCAATTCGGGGTCACTGGGAAAAGAAATGGGCATGAGGGTGTCGCGGTTCAGTTTCGGAACGCGGTTTTGCAGGAAAGAAAAGGGGATGCCGCGCTGTTCCTTAACCAGTTCGTGGTAGTTGGCCAGCACGAGCTGAGTGTCCTCTTCCGTCGAAAAACTGTTCATGAATACAATTGGAATACAACAGCAGAATGTTTCACGGAGATATTCAATCTGTCTCAGAATGATATCCATGAACCGATATGATTTCTTAACGGGGATGAGCGATTTGGCATGTTGAAGACCCATGCCGGTGCCTAAGCCTCCATTCAGCTTGAATACGGCCGTACGCGGTAAAAGGGCGGTCGTGTTCTCGGCCGGAGGCAGGTGTTCGAGGGGCGGCAAATAATCAATCGGACTCAACGAGGTTTCGGCGATGAATGCGGATGGCGCCGTCAGAAACCTTTCAACCCGTTCGCAGAACGTGGCGATCAGCAAATCCGGGGCATGGTCATTGGAAAGTGTTTGGATGATGGCGTCCAGAAGCCCGGATTTCGTACTGGATATATTCATGAAATCTGGATTATAAGGAAAGCCTCATAATTAGCAAGCGGACATCGTCCACGCAACATAGGTAAGTGATGAACTGGGATGCGATACTATTTGATTTTGATGGGGTCATTACGGATACGGAGCCCTTGCACTGGGATACCTTCCGGCGAATCCTGCGCGCTCGGGGCATGGATTGCACCTGGGAAGAATACTGCTCCGACTACATGGGGTTTGATGATCGGGGGGCTTTTGAAGCCGCGTTTGCCCGGTATCATATTCCACTGGTACCCGAGACACTGAGCCAGTGCATCGCCGAAAAAGCCGGACTGTTTGCCGCCGTCGCCGCTAAAACACCGATCCAGCCCTATCCGGGAGTTGTCAGTTTTCTGCGAAATCTTCAGTCTCATGGCATTCCACTGGCGCTCTGCAGCGGCGCTTTGCGGTGTGACATTGATCCGCTTCTGGAAAAATTTGAAATTTCCTCCGTGTTTTCTGTGATCAGCACGGCGGAATGTGTGTCACGCAGTAAACCGTCGCCGGAGCCCTATCAATGGACTGTTCGGCGTCTTTGCGAAGTGACGGGACGTCCCATGCAGGCGGAACGTTGTGTCGCTTTTGAGGATACCCGGGAGGGAATGCAATCGGCCCGTGACGCCGGATTGAACGTGATTGCCGTGGTTCATCATGGGCCGGTGGCGGAATACCCGGATGTTCTTTGCGCCATTCAGGGATTTGAGGGAATGAATGAACAAACCATGAGGCGTATCTATTCCATGGAGCGAAAAAAATGAAAAGAAGCTGTTTTGCATCATCATGCCTGCTGGGGTATTTCGTTTTCGTGCTGTCTGTCCGGCCTGATGCGATGACGATATCCGACGATCCCATTTCGGAATCAACGAATCGAGTTCAGGAAAATTCCAATTTTTTCAGTTTGGAAACGGTAAATTTCGGATCGGCCCATCAGCAGGAAGCCGGCGACCGTCCGTCATTCAGTTCTATTGGACTTTCTCCGGGATGGATGGATGGTATGGTTTTGAAGCGACGGAACGAGCTGGCCAGAGAGCATGCCGCGCGGGCCGAGGAATGTGTGAAGAACAATCGGTTGGATGAAGCGGTTCAGGAAATTGATTTGGCTCTTTTGCGCGATCCGGAAAATATTGGAATGATTGGACAGGCCGGACTGATTTATGCCGCCGCACGGCAGTATGAACAGGCGTCCGCCATGTTGCGGCTTTTTCTGCAGAATTATCCGGAGCAGGTCAATCACATGGCAGCGTGGGGTGGTGTCTTAATCTATCTGGATGACCTGGAAGATGCAGGCGTGATGCTTCGGAGGGCCTTAAAGCTGGATCCGGAAAATGTGATGGCCCGTTATCAAATGGAAACTCTGGCGCTGCGGACCGGACAGGACTCCGGATCCGGTGATTTTTGGCGGCTTCTGGATGCCGTGCGTTTTCGTATGGCGTTGGGGTGGTTGCTGAATGACCAGACGAACCTTACGGAGGTGATCGGGGCGGACTCATTCGGAGTGCTGTGTGATCGGATTGTCGGGAAGGGAACCGCCGGGAAGCTGGACGAAATTCGTGTGCTGCTCGATCAGTATGCCGACAATGAACGTTCTGCCGATCGTAAAATAGAAATGACCATCGACTTATGTTCGCAGCTTGCTCAACTGGGGTTGCAGAATCAAAGTATAGTCATGGCACAGGCACAGGCTTGCTATGATGCTGCCCGTTTGGATGAAGCCTGGGTTATTATCCGAAAGGTGCAGGAGCAATATCCCGATTACCAGATGGCCTGGTTCAACGGGGGGCTCATTGCGCTGCAATCCGCCAACTATGAAGTGGCTGAGATGATGTTCCGGAAGGCGCTGGCCTTGCAGCAGGACGGCGTTTCGTATTTTGCTCTGGCCTGTGCCTATGCGTCCATGGGGAAAATTGATGAGGCCTGGACGATTCTGAAACAATTGAAAAAGACCGAGCCCGAAAATCTGGGACACTGGCTGGAAGGCGACAGTGTTTACCTCAAGGCGATAAAAGAAAATGCGCGTTATGCGGAGATCGGCCCCTAACATTCAAAACCACCGGCGGTGTCTTTCTAGTTAGGGCGTCGCGGTGCGCGGAGCTGATTGGCTGTTCATACATTCCAGCGCCGTGGAGGCTTTTTCGCGGAGGTGCGGATATTCGTCCCCGAAGTGTTCGATGACGTAGGTGTACCATTTTCGGGCCTCGCCCGTTTGTCCCTGATGAAAACAGGCCAGTGCCAGGTTCAAGTATGGAAGCGGCATATTTGAATTGAGCATGGTGGCCTTTGTAAAGTGCTCAATCGCGCTGGAGTAGTCCTTTTTCTTAAAGTAGGCATTTCCGGTGGTCATTTCCGCCTGCCAGAAATGATTTTGCTGTTCCTCCAGTTTCCGGTTGATGGCAATGGTTTGGTCATAATCGCCTTCCTGATAAAGACGGCGGCTCAGTCCGAGCATGGCCGTGGCATCCGGAGGCGTCAGTGTCTTTTTGCCGGCATAGCGGAGGGACACATAAAGCAGGGCGCTCAGCATAAAGCATCCGGCCACGATCAAACTGGTGAACGGATACTCATTCAGCAGCGAAACAATGCCTTTGCGGGATGATGAATCCGCGCTTTTCTTTTCCATGAAGGGACCTCCGCGTTAAGTGCATTACGCAACAAGACGCATGATGGAATCAAGATTCTATTTCAACAAATTAGCGGCTTGTTTTCATGAGGGATGTCTCTATAAATGAGACCGCATTGCAGGACGGAGGAATACGTGAAAAGAGCAGCAGTCGGGTTGGCGGTACTTGGAATGGTTCATTTTTCCATGGCGGAAAGTGTGCCGGTCCGCGTTTTGTCTGATCGGGTCAATCTGCGCGCGGCGCCGCAAATGACGGCCGAAGTGGTTGCGCAGGTGGACGAAAACGATGTTTTACAGGCCAGGGAAATCGGGGCGGAATGGGTGGAGGTGGTTACACCGACAAATGTAGATGGTTGGATACACCGCGAGTTTTATGTGGATGGCCGGGTGAATGTAAAGAAGTTGAATGTACGGGCGGGTCCGGGCATTAACTATAAAGTGCTGGGCGAGATGCGCAGGAACGACCCGGTCGAAGTCCGTGGTGAGTTCGGGGAGTGGTTGAAAATTGCGCCACCGCCGGAATCATCGGTGTGGATCAGCAGCGCCTATGTGGAAACCGCCAGGCCGGGCAATCGCGAGCCGATGGGTTCGGATACCGCGCACGAGAGATATCAAACGAAACCCGATTCCGCGGAATGGCAGACTTCCGGAATAATGACATCAGCAGAACCTCGGCAGCCGGATTCAGACGCTCAGCGTGGGGATTCCGGTGAAATACGGGTTCGTCCAAAACCGCAGGTACAGCGCACCATTTCGTTGCCCCCGGATTGGAAGCTGATCCCCCTGGAAGGCCAGGGCAAGGTGGTGGAGGTGGAGGGGATTCTGAAAACGGTCGGTTTTATGATCAAGCGACCGACGCGCTATCGCATGGTTCATTATGATCACGGGCACACCGAGATGATCTGTTATGTGTGGGGAAATGATGCGCAACTGGAAGGCTATTTGGGGCAATCGCTGACGCTTAAGGGCAGGCAGTATTGGGTGCATGGCTACCGATCACCGATTCTTGTGGTTGAACAGGTGGCTTTACCGCAGGCTGAACCGGAAGTAGCCGTGCCGCTTACTCCCCAGGAACAAAAACAGACCATGCAGAGTCCGGCCCCGCAACCGGAACAGGATTTCATTGAACCGTCGACTCCCGGTCAGCCTTACAATTGAGAGTGGGACCACGGTGTTGCTCAGGCCGGTGATTCGCCATGTTCAAGTTCGTGCATGTGTCGCCTGCAATTTTCGGAACGTTCTGTTTCGCCGCAGGCTTCATACATGCGCGCCATGTTGTGATAATTGACGATGAGATCGGGATGCCGTTTTCCCAACGCTTCTTCGCGGATTTCAATAGCCCACCGGTAGAGCGATTCCGCCTGGGTGAATTCGCCGCGATCACTGTGAATAATGGCCAGATTGTTGAGATAATTCCCGGCTTCAGGATGGTGCATTCCGCGCAAACGAATCACCAATGCGAGGGCTTCGCGTACGAGCTTTTCCGATTCATCATGCCGGTCCATGCACCGCAAAACGACTGCTGAATTGTTCAGTGAAGTCGCGGTGTGCATATCTTCAGCACCGAATTCATCACGAGCATACTGGAGCGCCTTTTGCGACCAGTCATACGCTTCCAAATAATTCTCCACACGAAATGCTTCTACAAAACGATCATTCAGATATTTCCACATGACTTAAGCTCCTGCTAAATGAAAGCGAATTTGCCGATTTCAATTAGCAGGCTTCATGCCATAGGGCGGGCGGCATACCGGTCGGTGATGAGACCGGCAGAGATGCGGGAGCTATCCAAGGCGTTATTCGGGGATCCAGGATTTCGGGTCCGGTTTGTTTTTTTCATCCTCATCGGGCATGAGGAAGTCGATGGTGCTGCGTGCGGCAGGACGCTCAAAAATAATCAGTCGCCGTTTATTATCCATGGTTACAGCAAAACGGCGGAGCAGGCGGTTTCCTATTCGCGGAACTTCGCTGTATCCAAGCGGGAGGTCGTCGGCATTCGTGATGACGACATCGCGAAGAACAAGGTCTCCGATGGAAAGTTGTTGAATAACGGAGCCGTCCGGCTTGTTCCAGGCGACTTCAAAATCGCCGCAGGTGTCGATGACCAGTTTTACAGGCGTACCATTTAGAACAGCGTCCACGGCCGGTGTTCCATAAATCTTTTTAAAAGGAGCGGTTTCAATGGTCAGGTCCTCGTTACCTGCATATTTTTGATCCACGGAGAAATAGACGCATCGCTCCGGGAAGTCGAACCGCACAAACGAGAACTGACTGAGCAGGTCGCACCCGAGAACCATTTCCGGTTTGGGGTCATCCAGTTGCCGTCCAATATGGCCCAGGGTGATTTTTGGCACGCGTACATAAGCCACCATGTTTTCGATGTGCAAATCCTCGACGCGGAGTTTTGAAATATAGGCGGCAATGCCGGGTTCCGCTTCGGCTACGTGGTCGGCCTGTCTGCGGTAGGGAGGAGGTCCCATGGGCGTGGCGGCCAGTCGCGAAGCCGCATCCAGCGTGATCCAGGAATCGCGGGATGACGTATCCACAAGGGCTGTTACCAGCTGCAGTTTTCGGCTCTGGCAGTGAACGAGCGGCATCTCTGAGCGCCAGGATACGAAACCGGCTTTCGCCGTTTGGAAGTCGTGCAGGCGTTTGGACCCGGAAAAAACAGGCCCGTATTTGGATTGATACACGGTCAATCCGAAGCGCCGGGGATCCTGCGGCTTTTCAAAAAACTGCTTGATGATTTTCGGGGCGATGGTGTCGTCATCGGACGGCGGCGAGCTGACGCACCCGCTAAGCAGGAGCGATGCGGTTAAGAACACGAGAAGCAGTATGGAGTATTTCATGGTTGAGCGCTTTCCGGGTTCACGGCCTGTCCCAGGGGGGCTTATACAGCCCGTTGAATAAGATAGTCCACCTGAACCTGTTTGTTGAGCGGGATGATCCAGTCCCTGTAAATCGCGCACACGGTTTCCGGTTGCAGGCCGTGCATGTCGGGCAGGATGTCCAGTTCCGCGGTGTAGATTCTGGCTTTGTTGGTCACTCGATTCAGCACATCCTCTTCCACACGCGCGTTGGTAATCAGCGTCATGATGCGTTGACGGTCATGGGCGCTCATGGGAGGCAGGAGGGCATCCCGATGGTCGTGAAATTTGCATTCTGCCACGAATTTGCCATAGTGAATGCGTTTGGAGAGGGCTTGAAGGAGATTAACATCATTGACTGCGCTTGAGCCGTACTGTTTGTCATCGCCGGGCAGGCAGATCATCGGAAGAATTTTTCCAATGTAGACCTCTTTGATTGCGGCATTGATGTTGATCGTGTTTGGCGCGAGAGGGTTGTCCATGTAGGCCAGCGCCGGCAGCATGGGTTGGGGGAGATCGTCGAAAAACGGCTGTTCATCCGGAGACGTGTAGCGCCGCACCTTCGCATGAGAGCGTTCGCACTCATGCAGCATGTAGTCCAGCAGACTTTCCTGTCCCAATTGGGGGCCGAGTGCTTCGGCTTTGTAGACCGGAGCATTCAGGCGGAACTGGGAACGTTCAATGAATCCAAAAATGATGGTTTCTTCCAGGCGAATCAGCACGTTTCGGATGTTGGCAAGTTGAAGTTGTGCGGCCATGCGTCCTTTCACCATTTACACGTCGCCTGCCCTATGAGCGGCTCGGTATTTTATACTGGCGGGAAAATAAGGGATTGTTTCCGCGGCGTCAAACCTCAACCTCAAGTGCCGGCCAATTCATTGGTCTAGCGCAGAGTATTCATGTACCCGCGCAAAACATCTGAAAATTTGGAAAACCGGGCGTATTCTTCCAGGCCGGAAAGCGATTGCAGGGTACAGGTGATTCCGGACTCAAAGAGCGCGGCGATGGGGTTGAGGCCCCCGATCACGATGAAGCCGGTGCGTCCGTCGGGGACGGGTACTTCCAGCAGGGGCTGTCCGGGGCGTCCGATGGTTAAAACCCCTCCCAGATCCAGATGTTCCAGCTTCTTGAAAATTATGCGGGCCTGATCCATGGCCACGGAGGGAATTTCGCGAAAACTGGCGCCGATGATGCCGCTTCCCGTTTTAGCACAGTCGCGCACGCGGGTCATATCGGCGCGGATGTACATTTCGAGCGGGTCCACGGTGGTGCCGGCATATTCGATGAGTTCTACAAAACGTGCGGGGCGTCCATCTTTCATCTCGACCAGTCCGCCGAAGCGCGAGGTGACGGGGATGCCGGCAGAGAGCAATACGCCGTTCAGGGTGACGCTGCATATTGTGCCAATTCCGGTATGTCCGCCCGGTATGGCATGTCCGGCAAAACAGTCGGAGGAGGGGATCAGGCAAAGCCGGTTTCCCATTCCCAGGTGCTGATCGAACACCGGTTTCATTTCAGCGAAAGCCCGGGAGAGGTCCTGGTTTTTAAGCAGAGCCACATTGGTGATCAATTGGCCCTGGCCGGAATTGATATCCAGCGACATTCGATAGCCCAGAGTATCCACCTTGGCTTGCACAAAACCGACTTTTTCCAGCACATTGGCGTGCGCGAGTTCTTCCCGGCCCGGCGATGTGATAACGCGTCCCTTACGCTTGCTGATAAAGGACGTGAGCCCGTCGCGATCCAGTTGGAGCAGGTAAAAACGAACGGTCCTGGGCTGGAGTTTTACGCCGCAGGAGGCCAGGCGCTCCGTGATGTAGGCCGCTCCGGCGGGTTGCCCTTCCAGTTCATTCAATACGCGAAGTATGGCTGTTCGGGCCTGATTGGATTTATCCGTCATTTTCACGCCAAAAAAAGTGTTCCTTTCGTGTAGCCGTATATAACGGCCGGTGTTCTGATAATCAAGTGCGTAAAATGCAGCAGGCATGAAGCTGCCACCTTTTAATCAGTCCATTATAGACGGCATAATTGCCGTATAATAAAATTTTGCCCAAGATCGTCAATTACGAATAAATTGACATACGAATAAAATATTACGATACAAGCAGCAGTTTTTGTTTTAAGACGGCTTATATATGCCATCTGAAAGGAGATCAAAACATGAGCAATGTGATTCAGGAAGTATTGGAAGTTGTTGAGCGGCGGAATGCCGGGGAACCAGAATTTCTGCAGGCAGTGCGCGAGGTGCTTGAGTCGTTGGAGCCGGTCATGGCCCGGCGTAAGGATTATTGCGATGCCCGTATTCTGCATCGTCTTGTGGAGCCGGAGCGCCAGATTATTTTCCGGGTTCCGTGGACGGATGACAAGGGCCAGGTGCAGGTCAACCGCGGCTTCCGCTTTGAATTCAACAGTGCGATTGGTCCGTACAAAGGCGGCCTTCGTTTTCATCCGAGCGTGAATGCCAGCATCCTGAAGTTTTTGGGATTCGAACAGATTTTCAAAAATGCCCTGACTACGCTTCCAATGGGCGGCGGCAAAGGCGGTTCGGACTTCGATCCGAAAGGGAAATCCGATAACGAAGTGATGCGCTTCTGCCAATCGTTCATGACGGAACTTCAGCGTCACATCGGCGCCGATACAGACGTTCCGGCCGGTGATATTGGCGTGGGCGGGCGTGAAATCGGTTATCTGTTTGGCCAGTACAAGCGCATCCGCAATGAGTTCACCGGGGTGCTGACCGGCAAGGGGTTGAAATGGGGCGGCTCGCTGGTTCGTCCGGAAGCGACGGGGTATGGCTCGGTCTATTTCGCGCAGGAAATGCTGAAGACCCGCGGCCAGACTCTGGAAGGAAAAGTCTGTACCGTATCCGGTTCCGGCAATGTGGCGCAGTACACGATTGAAAAAATCAATCACTTCGGCGGCAAGGTCGTCAGTGTTTCTGATTCCGACGGAACAATCCATGACAAGGCCGGTATCACGGCCGAGAAACTGGCTTGGATTCTGGATCTGAAAAACGTGCGTCGCGGGCGCATTCAGGAATATGCCTCCAAGTTCGGGGCCACCTATCACGCCGGAAAGCGTCCGTGGTTTATCGCGTGTGACTGCGCGTTTCCGAGCGCCACCCAGAATGAAATTTCGGGTGAAGATGCGAAAACACTTCTGGCCAACGGCTGCGCGCTGGTGAGCGAAGGAGCGAACATGCCGAGCACCCCGGAAGCAGTGGATCAGTTCATCGGCAAAAAAATTCTGTACGGGCCGGGCAAAGCCGCCAATGCCGGCGGTGTCGCGACATCGGGTCTGGAAATGAGCCAGAACTCCATGCGCCTGAGCTGGTCGCGTGAAGAAGTGGATGCCAAGCTGAATGACATCATGGTCAAGATTCACAAAGCCTGCTACGAAACCGCGCAGGAATACGGCCAGCCGGGCAACCTGGTGCTGGGCGCAAACATCGCCGGTTTTGTGAAAGTAGCCGATTGCATGCTGGCGCACGGCCTGATCTGATTCAGAAAATCGCCTGTTAACGAACACAAGACGGCGTTCCGGTCAAACGGAACGCCGTTTTTTCTTTTGGACGGCGGCGGGTTGCTGTGTGTTCAGTTCGTCTTGAGCAGCGTCCGAACGGCGGTGAGGAGTTCTTTGTTGGTATAGGGTTTGTGCAGCAGCAGCCCCGGAATTTTCATGAGATAATCCGACTTCAACAGATCATCGTTGAACCCCGTGCAGAAGAGTACCGGCAAATTGGGGGCGCTTGCAGATATCTCTTTGTAGGCATTCACTCCCGTTTTGTTGGGCATGACAATGTCCAAAATCAGCAGGCCGATTTGTTCGCGGTTTTTGTGAAATAATTCAACGGCTTCATCCCCATCCCGAGCGGTAATGATTCGGTATCCTCTGCGCGAAAGCACGTTCTCGGAAAGCGGCCGTATCATATCGTTGTCTTCGGCGAGGAGAATGGTAACGGCATCGGTCGGGAGCGGCTGAACGCCCGGGACCTGTGCATTGGCCGGGATGGATTCTGCCATACGCGGCAGGTAAACCGTGAACGTGGCGCCGCCGGACGGGTTGTTCTGTGCAGTGATACATCCGCTGTGCCTGCGGACAATGGCATAGGTGGTGGCCAATCCAAGGCCGGAACCGTGCTCACGGTCTTTGGTCGTAAAGAACGGTTCGAAGAGGCGCTCCATAACACGTTCGGGAATTCCGGAGCCGCCGTCTTCGACAAACAGGCGGACATACTCTCCCGGAAGCAGTTCGGGAAATCCTTCGCAGAAGGCTTCATTCAGCGACGCGGTCGCCGTCCCGATAAGGATTCTTCCGCCGGTCGGCATGGCATCCCGTGCATTGACTACCAGATTCATGAGCACCTGCTCCATGCGTCCGCTGTCCGCCCGTGTTTTTCCGATTTCCGGGGATGGCTGAAACACGATTTCGCAGGAATCGCCTGCCAGGCGGCGCAGGATATCGAGCAGTGAAGCGGTAACCTCATTCAAATCGACCGGCACTGGTGCGAAATCTTCGTCCCGCCCGAAGGTCAGCAGTTGCTTGATCATGCGTCGGGCTTTTTCCCCTGCATTGATAATCTTATCCACGTCCTGCAGGATCGATGGAACTTCACAGGCCTTATCCAGAATCACATCGGCATATCCGATGATGGCTTGAAGCAGATTGTTGAAATCATGGGCCACCCCACCGGCCAACCGCCCGACGGCTTCCATTTTCTGTGCGTGAGCCAGTTGCTTTTCGAGAGAACGTTGCCCGGTCACATCTTGAATGGTTCCCCCCAAATGCGTGGAATCGTGTTTGGGCTCGCGATCAAAACGGGCGATCACATGCAGGCAGCGTTCTCCCTGTTCGCCGTGACGCCATTCCGTTTCGAAGTCCGATTGATTCAGCACGGAATTCCGGAAGACCGAGGCAACGCGTGTCCGGTCCTCCTCAAAGACGGAGGCCAGCAGCTCATCAATGGAAAGGGTGCGGCGGTTTTCGGCGGGGGATATGCCACACAGTGAAAGTGCCTGATCGGAACCGGTGATCAGGCGAGTTTTCAAGTCATATTCCCAATGGCCGATGAGACCAAGTTTTTGCGCGGCGATAAGTTGGCGTTCGCTTTTTTTCAGGGCAGACTGAATTTCTTTAAGTTCCGTGATATCTGTCAGAATGCCTTCTACGGCCGTGATGCGTCCCTTTGAATCGGTGAAGCAGGCGGAACGCTGATAGACCCACTTGACGGTACCGTTTAGCGAGATGATCCGGTATTCGCAGGATGGCGGGATGACTTCATTGCGCTCCAGTTGTTCAAAAAGTTGGCGAATGAAGTCCTGGGATTCCGGATGCACATGGGTCAAAAACAAGAGGGGTGTTTGGTAGAAATCCCCGATGGGACGCCCAAACATTTCCTGGGCGGCAGGGCTGATATATTCGTAGGAGCGTTCCGGCAGTTTCATTCGAAAAATGACGTCGCGTGCGTTTTCGGCAAAGATTTTGAAGCGCTGTTCATTGATCGAAAGTTTTTCACGCGTCAGGATTTCATCTGTGACATCCATAATGAAGCCTTCGAGAGCCTGACAGCGACCGGACGCCTCAAACAGCGCCTTTCCTTTTTCACGTACATGACGCAGGCTTCCATCTTTGGTGATGACCCGGTAATCAATGGTGTAGTGCTCGCGGAGTTCGACGGCTTTTTGAACTTTGTTCCAGACCATTTCGCGGTCGTCGGGATGAATGACATCACTCCAGGATACGGATGCATTTTCCGTCAGTTCCGAGGCAGAGTACCCGCTGATTTCCAAACACACGTCGCTCACCAATTCCATAGTCCACAACCGATCATTGCGGCAGCGGTAGGCCATTCCGGGCAGGTTGCTCAAGAGTATTTCGATTCGACGCCGGCTTTCCAGCAATTGCTTTTCGGCCAGCTGCTGAGCCTCTACATGGTTATTCAGATTTTCGTTCAGCAGCTGCTCTTTGTGCAGGAGCTGAAGGAGACGGTCATGTTGCGAGCCTCCTTCGCCAATGATGCGGGCCAGCTGAAGGTAGAACAGCATAATCCGTTCAATGTCCCCGGGGGAACGGACGGGGATGGTTTGAACCGCGTTTTCGTCAACCGACGCAAACGGGCGGATGCGCTGAATAATGGCTTTGCGACGTGCTTCGAGCTGTTCATCACTTATAAGGAAATGGCAAAGAATGATGGTGGCGACATGGCGCCCATCCACATATACCGGGCAGGCCGCCTGGGAGAGACCGTTCTGGCAGGTGAAGAGCGAATAGGGTTGGGCCAGTTTGGGTTCTTCCTGAATGCGCTCCCTGCTGCGGATGCAATTGGCCGCCGCGTCTTTGTTGGGCTCGATGTGATGGTTGCAAAAATCGTCGCCGCAGGTGGAGATCAACACTTCGCCCGCTGTATCCACCAAAAGAAATGGAATACCGGTGACGGCGGAAAACCGGCGCATCAAATCACTCAGTGCCGGCAGATCAATCGAGTCGCGGATATTTTGCGTTTTGTTTCCTGCGGCGTTCATAAGGTTTCCGTGTCGGCGTTTTTCAGGGTAACAGGCGTGTACGGCAATTTGATCAGAGGAAGCCCGCTTTGTGACTGCCGGATCACATAGGCGGTAAACAGCTGATTGTCGATCAGGTCCGGATACATGACCGCAGTGCCGCGGGCGTCGATGAGTGCTTTCAGCGTTTCATATCCGTCATTGCCATTGCCGACGTAGGCACTGGAAACCAGATGATACAGATGTTCCTCATCCGCATCCGTCCAGGTTCCATCGGGTTGAACGAATTTCAGTGCAGTGATGCGTTGTCCGGCGGGCATCGCGGCATCATAGGTGTAGGCCATTCGAGCGGTGTAGGGAAATCGTCCATCCAGATCGGGATCGGCCAATGAAGCGTTGATCACGGATTCCAGTACCTGTTTGATTTCGGCTCCTGTAATCGAAAAAGAACACAGATTATTGCCGAATATCATGACCTCCATCAGTGTTTGATTCCTGAAATAATCCCCGGCTTGAATCGGTGTTCGTATGCCGCCGGCGTTGACCAGCCCGGCATCCACGGGGAGATTTCGTTCTTCCAGTGCCGCGCAGTAGGCCTCAGCGGCTATTGGGGCGACTTCACTGCCGTGTCCTTCCTTGTCTGTTGGCCTCCGTTCATGGGTGAGGGTGACGGGAACCTGTGCAATGACCGGCCCGTAGGTTTTCAGCAGGGCGGGTTTGTATTGGTCGTCGATCAATGCACGCAGGGCCGGATCTTCTTCAATGCCGCTGGGATTCTCAGGCCCTTTGAGTACGAGCAGGGTGTTGCTGCCGGACCAGGATTGGACTCGGCCTTCCGGATCAAATTGCAGATGGAGGGTTCCTAGTGAGCCGGCGTAGGCTCCAGCCTGCACCACACACACGCGATCCCCGCAGGGCGAGGTGACGATTGTGGGATACGGGCCGACGCTGGGCAAACCGAAAGACGTGAAATCCCCCAGTAGATCGTGTGAATGGCCGCCGACAATGGCGTCAATGCCATCCACCTGAGCGGCGAGTCGGCAGTCTTTGGCGTAACCGATGTGGGAAAGCATGATGATCCGCCGGACTCCCTGAGATTGCAATTGTTCTACGGCCCGGCGGGCGGATTCAATGATCGGATCAAAGGCCAGGGCGCGTCCCGGCGAGGAAATAGACGGCATATCCTCCAGGACGATTCCAAAAATGCCGATTTTTTCACCGAGTACTTCGCGAATAATCCAGGGTTTTATGTTGGTGATTGCGGCCAGATAGGGGTCATCGTTGACGCGCAGGTTGGCGGCGACCAGCGGGAAATTTACGGATTCAGCAAACCGGGAGAGCGGAAGGTCCTGCGGAATTTTGTCACCGGGAACAATTTGTTCAGCCATGCTGCCGTCAGCGCTCCAGGTGATATTCATCACACGCAATTGATCGAACTCGTGATTGCCGATGGTCATGGCATCCAGGTGCATGCGGGAGAGTAAGTCGGCATTGGCGGCGCCGTGATAGAGAACAAAATAGCCGGTGCCCTGAAAAGCGTCGCCGGCATGCAGGAAAAGCGCATGATCATTGGTGGCGCGGGCGGCATTGACTGCCGAGGCGATGGCGGGATATCCGCCGACCAGTGTTTTTCCGCGTTCGGGCAATTCCATGACCGAAGGATCAAAATGGGAATGCGTGTCATTAACATGAAGAATGGTGAGTGGGGGCGGTGGTTGGGGCGACGGCTGTTCGGCTTCATGGACTGGCGGAGCGAATCGCTGGCAGGCAGAGAGCGCGATGGCGAAAACGGCGACCGTGAAATGTCTGAAACATTGAGACGCCATGAACAACCTCCTGTTTAATTAGTGGATGTTTAGCATTTTCGATGGGAAATAACACTGATAAAAAGAGCCGGGAATGCGCGCAGCGGGACGGATGGCAAAAGAATGCCGGCTGGCTGCGCACAATAAACAGTGCGGTCATTCGTTCTAAGCGATACGGGAGGGAACTCCACGGAGGAGGAAATAAGTATGAAACAGGTGATCAGCAGTTCAATGGCATTGGTATTCATTGCCGCTCTGACCGGATGTGCCACGCCGAATCAGGCAGTTAACGCACAAACGCAGGGCGTGGTCGGAGGCGCTCTGGCCGGGGGTATTCTTGGGGCTATTATTGGAAACAATGTCGGGGATGGGAATAATCAGGTTTTGGGTGCCGCTATTGGCGCCGCACTGGGCGGAGCCGCCGGCAATCAATATGGAAAGAGCGTGGACTATACCAATCAGCGGCTAAACGCGCTCGAAACTCAGATGAGTATCCAGGAAGTCATTATTCACAACGACAACGGCTCCATCAATAGGGTTAGGCTGATCAAAACAGCCAATGGCTATGTGGGCCCGCGAAATGAAGAATATTCCACGCTGCCGACGGAAGAGCAGCTAAAGCCGTACTACGGGCTGAAATAATTCAACCCGGATTCATAAAACCGTTGGTTAATGTTGATCCGAAAAGGCGCCGGCAGGTATAAATGCCGGCGTCTTCATTGGTACGGACTAACCCACGCCGCGGATTTTGCGGGAAGCTACGGCGTTAAGGTGTGCATGAAACAGGCTGCTATGCGGTATTTCCAACATATAATCACAGGAACGGTGTTGCTTTTCATTCTCATCCTGGGCGCGGTGTTGCGTTTCCAATCACTGGACTGGGATTCCGGCACACATCAGCACCCGGATGAACGCTTCATGACGATGGTGGCGGCCGCCATCGAAATGCCTCTTTCGGCGTCTGATTATTTTAATTCCGCCGAATCAACGGCCAATCCGGCCAATCGGGGGTACCCGGGGTATGCCTATGGAACGGCACCCCTGTTTTTGGTGCGCTGGGTGGCCGAGTTGTTTGGTACTGCGGAGTATGACAGCATTTATCTGGTCGGCCGGGCGGTTTCTGCCGTGCTGGATACTGCGACCATTCTGCTGCTCTTCCTGACGGCCCGCCTGTTTTTGCCCCGCGGATTTTCCCTGCTGGCCGCGGCTTGTTATGCCGTAACAGTGATGGCCATTCAGTACGCACATTTTTTCACGGTGGATGCGGCCGGTACACTGATGATGATGGTGTGTTTGTATGCCTGCCTGCGGTTGATTTGCGGAAAACAATTGATTCATGCCTTGACTGCCGGTTGTGCTCTGGGGGTGGGGTTGGCCTGCCGTATCAATCTGTTGCTGTTCGTGCCGCTTGTGGCCGGGTGTTGGGTCCTCTGCTGGAAGCGTGACGGAGAGCAGCCCCTGCACGGATCGGGACGTGCGGCGGTTGGACTGCTGCTTACGCTGGTTTCTGCGGCCCTAACGGTTCGCTGCATGCAACCGTACGCTTTTGATGGATGGTGGCAGCTCTCCAAATCCTGGCTTGATCAGGTCAGCACTGTGATTCAAATCAGCAAGGGCGCCATTGAAGTGCCCTATACCCATCAGTGGGTGGATCGCATGCGGTGGGGGTTCCCGTGGATCAATATGGTACGCTGGGGCATGGGGTGGCCATTGGGGTTGACGGCCTGGTTGGGAGTGCTTGCGGTTCTGGCCGCTGCGGCCTTTCGTTTCCATCGAAAAATTCAAGCGTCCACAGAGGACCGGGCCGCGCTCTTTTGCGCCTGCTGGGTGATTTGGCCCTTCTTCTGGCATGGGAAAGAATACCTCATGACCATGCGCTACTTCTGGCCGATTTATCCGGCACTGATTCTGCTGGCGGCCTGGTGGCTGATGCACCTGATGCAGTGGATACGTCGAACAGCTCCCGTCTCTTTCCTATGGACGGCTCATCTGCCCTGGCTTGTCGTCTGGTCGGCCACTCTCCTATGGGCATTCTCCTTTTCATCGGTGTATCGCCACACGCACACGCGTGTGGCAGCCAGTCATTGGATTCATAAAGCAATTCCGTCAGCGAGCATACTGGCCGTGGAGCATTGGGATGATGAATTGCCGCTTCCCTGTCAGGCCGAAGGCGAGCCCGTCCCGACGCTTCGTTCGATCACGCTTCCGCTGTACGACCCCGACACCCCGACCAAGCTGGAATATCTCATTCAAGCACTGGATCAGGCCGATTTCATGATCCTGGCCAGTCGCCGACTTTCGGACAGCATTCCGCGTCTGCCTGGCAAATATCCCATGACAACCCGCTATTACCGGGCATTGCAACAGGGCCATCTTGGATTTGAACCGGTTGCGGAATTTACCTCCTTCCCATCGCTGGCCGGCTTTTTCGTGGACGACACGGCAGCGGAGGAAGCCTTCTCGGTATATGATCACCCGACCGTATGCATCTATTCGAAAACACCGGCCTGGAACAAAACTCGCGCCCGCCGGCAACTTGCGGAAGGCATCGCCTGGGATCAGGTGGACCATCGTCCGGCGTTTCAAATTCATCGCAGTGTAAAACCTCCGCGATTGACGGAGGATCGGCAGGACTATTTTCGCAATCACGGAACCTGGTCGAAAAAGCGGGATACTTTTCGCGGACTCTTTGACCGCGGTTCCTGGACCAATCGTCATCCGATCATAGCCTGGATGATCATGGTGGAATTGCTGAGTGTCCTGGCGTTTCCGGCAGCGTTCTTCCTGTTTCGCTCATTGCCGGACCGCGGGTGGCTCGCCGCCCGCGTTTTAGGGCCGGTGATGATGACCTACGCCGTCTGGCTGATGGCCCGCAGTGGCCTGATTGAGGCAACACCCGCCGCCGTCCGAATGGTGTTTGGCGCAGGATTGTTCATCGCCGTGGTGTTGACGGTATATTCCAAATCCCTGCGCGATGCCGTTCGGACCGGATGGCGGCTGATGGCGGTTGAAACCGGAATTTTCTGGGGCGTGTTTGCCGCATTTCTGCTGCTGCGTTACTCCAATCCGGATCTCTGGCATCCTTATTTCGGCGGGGAAAAACCGATGGACTTCGCCTACCTGAATGCCGCCGTGAAAAGTTTTGTTTTCCCGCCCTATAACCCCTGGTGTTCCGGTGAAAGCATCAATTACTACACGATGGGATTTGTGATGTCCTCCGTGTGGATTAAGCTGACAGGTATTCTGCCGGCCGTGGCTTACAACCTGATCATTCCAACGGTGGCGGCCGCGACCGGCGTGCTGGCATTCTCTCTGGGAGGGCTCCTATTAAACACGTATGAACGTGCGCCGTCGTCGGACGACGGCGTCCAATCCTCCGGCGCGTCCGGTGTTTACTTTGCGGCCGGACTTATTGCCCTGGGGTTGGCAGTGTTCAGCGGAAATCTTCATGAATGGACGCTTCTGTTTCAGCGCGGGGTGCCGGATTGGGATTGGTTCTGGGCTGCCTCCCGCGCGATTCATGTGCCGGAAGGGGCGGTCGCTCCGATCACGGAATTTCCCTTCTTCACCTTTCTCTATGGCGATTTACACGCGCACATGCTGAATATGCCGTTGTTTCTTCTAAATCTGGTGTTCGCGGCATCTCTTGTTCGCTCGCCCGGCCGCGGCCTGATACTCTGCGCGGCGGCGCTGAATCTCGGTATGATCCGCACGGTGAATGCCTGGGATTATCCGGCCTCTCTGCTTATTTTGGGATGGGCCTTCTTCATTTCACTTCGAACGTCCTGGTCGCGGCGAATCCTATATGCGCTGCTGCTTCTGCTCGGTATTTCGGTGGGCAGTTATCTGCTTTTCCTGCCCTTTCATTTGGATGTGCAGTCCGGCTACGGCTCATTCAAATTGTGGACAGGGGCGCGAACAGGCTGGGCGGATCTCTTCAGAATTTATGGAGTGTTTCTAATCCCGTTGACGCTCGTTTTCATTTGGTGTCTGGCCCACCGATCTCCGCTTCGGGAAGAACGCCTAACCCGCTTTCTGCTTTGGCTGGGTGCTTTGCTGGAAGCGCTGGCCATCATTGCCGGCGTGGAATATCTCGTGCTTGAAGGCGACATCGGACGTATGAATACGGTGTTCAAATTCTATATTCAGGTCTGGCTGCTTCTTGCGCCGCTGACCGGCGCAGCGGCGGGCATCCTGTGGAGCGCGATCCTGAAAAAAGACCGACCGGCCGTACTTCTATTCATCCTGTGCGTGCTGGTGTGGCTGGCGTCCGGACTCTATCCCTTGCTGGCCATTCCGGCTCGGGCCCGCTGCCGGTTCAACGCCGCGCAACCCGCAACGCTCGATGGGGCGGCCTTCATGAAAGAGGCGGTCTATCAGCGCGATGGTTCGTCGTATCCGCTGCGCGACGATGCCGAGGCCATGGCCTGGATTCAGGATCAGGTGACGGGTACGCCTGTGCTGGTGGAAGCGCACCTGCCGGAATACACCTGGGGAGGGCGTTACAGCATTCATACCGGACTTCCAACACCCCTCGGCTGGTCCTGGCATCAACGCCAGCAGCATGCCGGGCAACCCGATTGGCTGATTGAAGAGCGGGCGCGCGATGTGGCGGAAATATACAACACCCCATCGCTCTGGCAGGCGTGGAATCTACTGCACAAATATCACGCGGAATACTTGGTGGTAGGCCACGCCGAGAGGGCGCACTATGATCCCGCCGGCCTGAACAAATTTACCCGCACCAATGCCCAGTGGGGCGTGGCCTACAGCAACGCCGGTGTCACCCTTTATCGCCTCCTGCCTCCGCCCGACGAAATGGAATAAAAAAACGGCGCTAAAATAACGCCGTTTGTTTGAGTGATTGTATCGGAGCGGTCTAGCGGTAATTACGGTCGCCGCGTCCGCCCTGGTATCCGCCGCGTCCGCCGCGGTCGCCCCGGTCACTGCGTCCACCGCCCTGATAGCCGCCGCGGTCGCCACCCCGGTCGCTGCGTCCGCCGCCCTGATATCCACCGCTGCTGCGCGGGGGACGTTCTTCGCGCGGCCGGGCTTCATTGACGATCAGTTTGCGGCCCTGGAAATCCTGGTCGCTCATCTGTTGAATGGCGCGTTCGGCCTCTTCCTTCACGCCCATTTCCACGAATCCGAATCCGCGCGATTCGCCGCTGAATTTATCTTTAATGATGGTGGCTGATTCCACACCGCCGAACGGTTTGAAGACTTCTTTCAACTCTTCTTCAGTCATGCTGTATGGAAGATTCCCAACGTATATATTCATCCTGTGCCTTTCCTCTGCGCCTCGTTCTGCAACCCTTTTGCGAGTGCCCTCCGCGATGACGCTCCAATTCGGAAGAACTACCCGGCCGCTCCGTCTGCGACGTGCGTATATATAACACACCCGGATGTTTTGAATAGCCTAAAATCCCGCAAATTTCGGGTTTCCTGACAGGATTGCCCTGAGTTCCGTGAGTACGGAGCCCGGCGTGATGGCACCCATGGAATCGGCCCGGACGATTCGGCGAAACGGCGCGGGCGGAAAGGGCCCTGTACGTTCCGGCCGCGTGGGGCCGTGCAGAGCCAACAGCGGTTTCCGTCGCGCGCAGGCCACATGAAGCAGTCCGGTATCTGCGCTGATCACGGCATCGAGGCCGTCTACCAACGCGGCCAGTTGTGGTATGGTAAGACCGTCGGTCATGTTGATCGCGTGTGGAGATTTTCGAAGAAACGCTTCGGCCAGACGGCGTTCGCTGCCCGCCCCGATCAGGACCAGCCGGGCGGAAGGCATTTTGTCGCTCAAGAGATGATCCAGGCCGTGCAGGTGATCTAGCGGCCAGACTTTCGGATGAGCCAGCGGTTTCCAGAATTTAAACCCGCGCCGTGCGATCCGGTTGCATCCGAGGCTGCATCCGATGAGCAGATCCCGTTGCGGATCCCCGCCGTGGCGGAGCAGACGCTGACGCATCGTTTCGTGATCTTCCGGCGTGAAAAGGAGCGTGTAATCGGGCATTGGCGATTCTGGAAGCCCCAGTTGCCGCCGAATGAAGTCCACCTGTACGCGGGCCTGGTGCTGTTCGTGTTCCGGTTGCTCGGGGGCGATCCAGGGAAGACCAATCGTCGCCAGTTGCTCATGATCAACATCGGGATGGGTATGCACCATCAGGTCGCAGTTTGCTTTGATTTGCTGTCGTGCGCTTCCGGATGGGTTCAGGTACGGCGTCCGAATCAGGGGATTGTGACGATACACAGCGGCCGATGTTTCCGAAAAGGCCAGCAGGTCAACTGCCAGCTCCGGGCGGGCTTTTTTCAGCACCTCCAAAGCCGAAGTTCCCATAATGGCATCGCCCAGGCGTTCGGGCGCCAGCCAGAGAATCGAGCGGGCATTTTTCAGATGGATGGTTGGCGGCATGGCTCGAAAATGTAGTGAGCGGCTGAGTGAATGGCAACTGGAAATCACAGGATGCGCGGCCGTTTCCGCCCGCCGGTTATTTCAGCCCGCGCAGGGCGAGTTGACCGTAATACGCCGCACCCCAGAGACCGCTCTCCTCGTTGATATTAAGCCGAACGGGAATTTGATTCAGCAGGCCGCGGTGCGCGATGCTGTTGATGAATTCCTCTCGAAACGTGTCGTTATCCACCAGAAAACGGTTTTTTGCGCTGACGCCGCCCGTCAGAAAAAATCCGCCCAGCGGGAGCATATTCAGCGCATAATGGCGGCAGGCACGAGCGTAAAAACGGGCAAACCAGAGCGTGACGGGATCATCCGGCCCGATCTGTTTCACCACGTCCGGCGGTGTTAATTCGCTGCCGTGATGAAATTCATACAACAGCGAAAGGCCTTTCCCGGAAACCGCCACATCCCCGATGACGTATGGGACATTCAGTTTCGCGCAGACAAATGCTCCGTAGCGCTGTTCCTCCGGCGTCAGGAACGCAAAGGCGGGATGTCCGCCTTCGGCCGGAAGCGGGATGTATCCGCCGCAGCCATCCGGCGCCATGGAGCAGTGGCCCAATCCGGTCCCGGCACCCACCACGGAGATCGGCGCCTCCGACGACGGCGTGCCGGGCTTGATGAGAACCGCATCGGCGACGGCATGGGTACGGCAGGCGAATGCCTGCGCCACAAAATCGTTGATCAGGTGAATGCGTCCATTGCCGTAATCGCGTTTCAGGTGCGAGACATCCACCTGCCAGGGCGCGTTGGCCAGGTGAGCAAAACACTTGTTCTCCACCGGACCGGGGACGGCGGCCACGACCAGCCGGCAATTGTCCAGAGAGTAGGGGAATCCGGCGGCGTTCAGATTCTCCAGCAGGTGTTCAAACGAATGCGCCTCCCAGGTTTTCAGCCAGATGCTTTTCAACAGAGAGAGCGTTCCGTCTTCGTTGACGCTGAAGGCCGCAAAGCGGCTGTTGGTTCCGCCGATGTCGCTTGCCAGAATCGTGTCCATAAAATAAATCCTCATGCCGGACCCGCCGGCCCGCTGGTTTAAAACGCGTGA
>CAZISY010000022.1:0-46913 GCA_964542025.1 uncultured Verrucomicrobiota bacterium | reverse complement strand
TGCAAAACGGACCAAGCTTGAGCCGGTGGATCCGCGCATCCGGCATGAGAAGAAGGATTTTCATTTAGTTAAACCATCTGGTGGTTTCTTGCGCGGGCTGCGGCTTTGTTGAGTTCTTTTCGGTAGACGTTGCATATGGATTCAAAATGGTCGGTGCAGAGGCTTACGGGTTCGAGATGGTCGGCAAGGCAGACGGGGATGACTTTCCCGTTGCGGGCGGTGGAGTTGGGGCAGAAGTCGCAGCAGTTCACTGTACCGTCTTCCATAACCACAGGGGCATTCTCGAAGACCAGCCGTTTGGTCGAAAGCCTTTTTCCGGGTGCCAGCGATTGGAGGACAAAGCCAAGCGCCCGGAAAAACGATCCTGTCGCCGCGCCGTTGATCAATAATTGTAGGGCGATGATCCAACTGCGGGGTTGGCAGTAGTACATATAGCGTCCCGTGAGTTTTCGACTGAGCTGGATGAGTGCGCGATCGGCTTTCCCGGATTGGACCGTGTATAGTTTATTGCCGGTTTTCGAATGTAGAACCGGCAGGTAGTAGCTGATGCAGGGCCATTCGTTCGAATCCGGTTTTTTCGGGGGAATGTATGCGAAGCAATCGATGCCGTAGGTCGAGTGGAAGAAATCCTGCACATCGCTGTTACGAGTCGGAGCCGAACGGTATACGCCGCCGTTGGGCGCCGCGCCGGAAATATTCGAATGCCCGACAATGTCCGGTATTTCCGCGGCGTGCGTGGCAAAGACAAAGTTGATTTCGGGAGTGGATGTGATGCAGTCGATCAGGTGTTGAAGGTGGCCGAAATGCTCCTTGTAGATTGTTACACACAGCCCGGCATCGATGCCATGGCGAGCCACCTGTCTCGCAAGCTTTTTGCGGAGCGCATTGATTGCTTCAATCGTCGGATGTTCCTGGAGATCGGGGCGGGATTGTTCCTCGTCGACATGCAGCATGACGATATCGAGCCCGGCAGATTTCAGGCGGGCCAACAGATCATCCGTCAGCAGCAATCCATTCGTGACGAGCGAAACCCGATGACCTTGTTGGTGGACTCGATCCACAATCTCGACCAGATCGGGATGCAGTGTCGGTTCGCCGCCCGCAAGTGAAACGGTTTGAACATCCTGGTTCTGCTCGATGGTTCCCAGATCGGCAAGGACTTGTTCAACCGATCGGGTATGGTTTTTTTTCTCCCGATAGCAGGCCCTGCAGGAGAGATTGCACTGCTGGGTGATCTCAAGCACACAGTGCGGTACTGTTTGTCGGTTCCAAGGTATAGCAATCACTGAAATGGCTCCAATATGTTGAAAACTATATGAATTATGCCCAGCGATTAAAGAATATATTGGCGAATAGTCTCAAAGGTGTCGCAGGAGAGGATAATCACTACATGGCAAGATGGAGACTGGATGAATGGAGGCCAGCCCGACGGCAAATCGCAATAGAACTCGAATCGAACCGAACATCAGGGAAGCCAGATGCGGCGGTGGCGATGGAAGCGTACAAGTCGAGCGAACGGTATACGGACGAGATGGTCAATTCAACGTGGCAGGCTTACTCCAATCGCTTGTGGTCTACGGAATGGTATCAGCTTTTCGATTCATCGGATGGACGTTCGCAACTGACGTGGCGTAACCGATTTGGAAACATTCCACAGGCCATTAAATATTACTCCTCCGGCGAAGACATCCTGAATAACAACAATCCTCCCGAAGAGATGGTCGTCCCCGGAGCGAATAAGGCGTGGGTATTTCAGGAACAAATTAAAGGCGGTGTTTATCCGGCCATTTTGTGGGGTGTGGAATCGCATGGAGGTTGGGGCATCAACAGTACCCATTACTATTGGGTCCATGAACCGGAGGATACCGTTGGGATCGCAACCAACGAATTAGAGATTTATTCGTTCTTCAAGCCGTTCCACCTCGATGATCTGTATGGGACCAACGGAAGTGCGGTGGCCACCAACTATGAAGTACGAAGCAAGCTGCTCGCGGAAGGCTTGCCGGCTATCTCAAGAGCGACGGGACGAAATCCTATCTCTCTTACCTTTGATGAGAATGCCGATCCTATGGATTTCAAAACAGGCTGGCCTACCAACCGATTATCGGAGAACAACGAAGGTCCATGGCATCACGGAGACTTCAGGGATGTGGCGTTCCTGTATGTTCATTCACTTTTTGAAGACATTGTTTCCCAGGGAGGATTGTAATGAAAAAGCTTATCCAGTCTTTGTTTGTATTGATGCTCACATTTTCGGCATGGGCGAATGAACCGGACGCTCAAATAACGTTTCGGGTCAAAGATGATTCCGGTGTAGTCGTGACCGGGGCCGTCGTTCAGATGAACATCTTTGAACGCTGGGAGCCCATCGGCCCATACGGCAAGGATATTCATCGGCGGGTTAGCGGAGTGACTGATACAAATGGTTTGGTTACGCTGCAACTACCATGCCTACGGGGTTCTGTAAAATACAGTGTTTTTGTGAATGGAGATTATTACGATCAGACCATGAAAATGAATGTCGCGGGGTCGTCTTATTACCGTGACATGGGCGGAAATTATTATTTTACCAATTCCATTGATGAAAAATGGCAACCCTGGAATCCCATGCTGGAGATTGAACTTAAAAAAGTCCTCAATCCTATCCCTATGTATGCCAGATTTACACGTTCTCGAAGCCTTTTGATTCCAGCCTATAATCAACCATTAGGCTATGACCTTATTAAATCAGATTGGCTTCCCCCGTATGGAAAGGGAGAGACACCCGATTTTATTTTTAATCTCGATTGTCAATTAGAAGTGGGACGAAAAGACGGCATTCAAATCTTCGATGCCATTCTAACACTGACGTTCTCCAATGACGGCGACGGTATTCGGGAAATTTTGGAAGCGCCTAAAGTGGGAAGTGCATTCCACCTACCACGTTTTGCTCCAGAGGCAGGTTATGCGACAAATTGGGTGTCGCATACTTTTGCACACGAAGATAGCGATAGCTGCGAATACAAAGAAGACCAGAATTTCTTCTATCGAGTCCGCGCGAGTAAAGATAAGGCAGAGCGAGTCACGAATGCCTTATATGGCAAAAATAACTGGGCCATTATTTTATGAGGTACGTACTCGGGGAGCAAATATGCAGATGAAGTACTACCTGAACCCGACGCCGAACGATCGAAACATGGAGTTTGATCCATCGCAGAATCTGTTTACGAATTTACCGACGGCGCACTGGTGCTCCGCCTGGGGATTCAGAATCCCAGGGGCTGCCGATGCTGGAGCTTTATGCCGGGCCCTTTTCCGGGATGCCGGTTCGTTTTCGCGTACAAACCAGAAAAAACAGAGCGAAGGTTATGGATAGACCAACGCGGCGGCGGGCGGTATATTCACGCGTCCATAAGGAGGGTGTCATGCACAAAGGTTGGTTCCGGATGGTTTTGCTGGCGGGGTGTGCGTTAAGTCTGGCCGGTGTTTTCGCGGAGCGAGCGGCGGCGCAAATTGAGTCGGATCAGTTACTCGGCTCGCTGAAGTATGAGGCGTTTGTGAATGACCGGGCGGGGGTGTTTACGCCGGAGGAGCGGGGGGCGCTGGAGCAGCAGTTGGCTGCGTTTAAGACGAATACCGGTCCTGAGCTGGCGGTGCTGATTCTGCCGTCGCTGCAAGGGGGTGAAATCAATGATTTTGCCAACAGGCTGTTTGCCCAATGGGAATTGGGCTTGAAGGGAAAGGATGATGGCTTCCTGCTGCTGGTGGCCGTTGAAGAGCGTACGTTGCGGATGGAAGTGGGCTATGGCCTGGAAGGCGTGCTGACGGATGCGGCCTGCGGACGTATTCGCGATGAGTTCATCACGCCCGCATTTAAGGAAGGGAAAATGGCGCAGGGCGTGATCGCCGGCATGCAGGCGGTGATGGAGACGCTGACCCGTGCGGCGGCGGAGGGCCCGTTGACCTCGGAACCGCCGAAGGAAGTGACGGCAGGGGACGGCGTAAAGGCGTTGCTGTTTTTAGTGATCCTCGTGGTCGTGTTTGTGATCCTGATTGTGCTGGGGCGCAAATATGGTAAAAACACGGGTGGTTCGACATCATCCGGAGCGCGCAGTTCGTCCGGGCGTTCTTCTTCCGGTTCGTCGTCATCGGGATCTTCGGGACACAGCGGCGGCGGAGGACGTTCGGGGGGCGGGGGAGCGAGCGGGAGTTGGTGAGTTGTGAAGTTGCATTGAGAGAATAAGTGAATCGGAATGGAAAGGAGTTCAGTATGGGAAAAGGGTGTTTGGTGGTTGGCGGTGTGATTCTGGTGGTGGCGCTGGTGATTGGGATGTCGCTGGCGGGCATGTACAATGCGTTAGTGGCGCAGGACGAAAACTGCAACAAGGCGTGGGCCAACGTGGAAACGGTGTTGCAGCGCCGCTTTGACCTGATCCCGAACCTGGTGAATACCGTCAAGGGATATGCCTCGCATGAAAAGGAACTTTTGGAAGAAATCACACGCCTGCGCAGTCAGTGGGGCGAAGCCATGACGCAGAATCAGAAGGCCGAGACCGGTTCGCAACTCGAAGGCGCGCTCGGACGCCTGATGGTGGTGATGGAAAATTATCCGGATCTGAAGGCGAATCAGAACTTCATTGCGCTGCAGGATGAATTGGCCGGGACGGAAAACCGCATTTCGGTGGAGCGGCAGCGCTACAACGAGGCGGTGCAGCAGTTCAACACGGCTATCCGCACATTTCCAAGAGTTTTTATGGCCCGCATGATGGGCATGCAGGCGCGTACGCCGTTTGAAGCCCAACAGGGCGCCGAAAAGGCTCCGGAGGTTAAATTCTGAACAGCGCTTTCCAGTGGATTGAACGGCTGGGTGGACGGGTCACCGGGGCGGCGGGCAGTATTTGTCATGTGTTGAGCGTGGCGGGTGCCGTCGTTTGGGTGGCCCTTTCTCCGCATCACTGGCCCGGAACGGTGCGCAATGTGCTGGCGCGGCAAATCCTGTTCACCGGAGTCGAGGCGGCGCGTTTCATCAGCATGGCGGGATTGATATGCGGCGTTTCGGTGGTGATGCAGGCGCAGATGTGGCTTTCAAAGTTTGGTCAGAGCCGGATGCTGGGGCCGATTCTGGTGGCGCTGGTGGTGCGGGCGATCGGTCCGCTGCTGACGTGCCTGATCGTGCTGGGCCGCAGCGGAACGGCGGTGGCCTCGGAACTGGCCAGTATGCGGGTGAGTCGTCAGATTCAGTTACTGGATGCGCAGGGCGTGGATCCGTTCATCTATCTGGTGATGCCGCGCGCCATCGGGTTGGCGGTTTCCATGTTCTGCCTGACGCTTGTTTTCATTGCCGTGAGTCTGGTGAGCGGATTTCTGACCAGCGTAGCGGCGGGCGTGGGCAGTGCGGGACCGCTGATGTTTTTCCGGAATATCGCTCAATCCCTGCAGCCGATGGATGTGGCGGTGATTCTGGGGCAGACGCTTGCGCCGGGGATTCTGATGGGCGTGATCTGCTGTGAAGCGGGGCTTGCCGTGAACCGGGATCTGGCGGATATTCCGCGCGCCACCACGGCGGGGCAGGTCCGCTCGCTGATGGCTGTCTTTGTGACGTTTCTGGTCGTTTCCCTGATTGTCTATGTGTAAATCAAATGAGTAGTGCATTGCTGGAATATGAACAGGTGAGCCTCCCGCGCGGTGATTACGACGTTGGGCTGACGGATGTTTCCCTGGCGCTTCATCCCGGCGGGGTGATGGTCGTGCTGGTGGATATGCGCTCCGTTTACACGCCCCTGTGCGACATCGCGCAGGGACTGCTGGAGCCGGAGACAGGCGCCGTGCGGTATGAGGGTACGGACTGGCGGAACGTCAGTCCGGATGAACAGTCTGTCCGGCGCGGCGCCATTGGGCGCATTTTTCCGGCCAACAGTGCCTGGCTGAGCAATCTCGACGTGGATGAAAATGTGACGCTGCGTGTACGGCACCAGGCGCGCCGTTCGGATCAGGAAATCTATGCCGAGGCGCGCGCACTGGCTGCAACGCTGGGCTTGAGCGAATGGCCGGAACGTCGTCCGCCGATGTGTTCGCGGGAATTGCTTCAGGGCTGTCAGATTGTGCGGGCGCTGCTCGATGCCCCGAAACTTATTCTGGCGGAATTTGCCACCTATTCGCTGGAGCCGGCGGTGAAAGAACGTTTTCTGACGGAGCTGAACGGGCGTATCAGTGCGGGCGCGGCGCTGATCTGGCTGACGGTGGATCCGGGTGAACGGAATCTGTTCGGCGCGGGAGCGCGCTGTTACCGGTATGAATCCGCCGGAGTATTGAAGGAATGGCAGGAGTGACGCATGAATAACAAACCGTTTAAATTCAGATATGTGAATGAAATCGTGGGCTCTTTCGTTCTGATGATTGTGCTGCTGCTGATCATCACGATTGTCCTGGTTGGGCACGCGCAGGAGTGGTTCGTCCCGAAACATGAAATTTATATTCATTTTCCCACGAAGGGAACCGCCGGACTTAAAAAAGGCGCGGACGTGGAAATTATGGAAACGCTCGCGGGCCGTCTTGAACGAATCATCATCAATGAAGACGGCAGCATGGAAGGTAAAATTCTGATCACGGGTAATTTTATGAATTTCATCCGGACGGATTCGGAGGCGATCATAAAAAAACGCTTTGCCGTGGCGGGCGATTCCTTCATTGATATTACGCGCGGAACGAACGAACCGCTGGCCGCCGGGAAGGCATATGTTCCCTGCCGCAAGGATGAAGACCTGACCGAAATGGTACAGGAAATCATGCAGCAGGTGAAGGAAGCGGTCATTCCGTTCGTCGATCAGGTGAAGGCCATCATGGCGGCGTATGAAGCCGTGGCGACGAACGTCAACAACCCTGAAGGCCCGATTCAGCAGTCGCTCGTTTCTGTGCAGCGGATGATGGCGGATTTGGAGGCGGGCAAGGGTCCGGCCGGCCTGCTGCTGCGCGATCCAAAAACTTCCGCGCAACTGGAAGACACCATTTCGTCTCTGCAGGCGTTGTCGAAAAAGCTGGTGAAAATCGGCGAGGACGTGAAGACCATCACCGCCGAAGTCAGCGCCACCGCGCAGGAGCAACTGCCGGAACTCGGACGCGAAACCACGGCGACCCTGGAGGAATCCCGCAAACTGATTGAAGGGTTGCAGCGGCATTGGCTGCTCCGCGGAAGTATGGAAATTACCACCCCTCCGAAGCGCATTGCCCCGGACGACCTAAACCTTGAACCGAAAGGGGTGACACCATGAAGCGGCTTCATCTCGGCACCTGTTTTTATGCGGTCGGGACGTGCGGAGCGCTGCTTGGCCTGTGCGCCTGCGGCACGCCGCGTCCGGCGGGCGATGCGGCCTATCTGACGGCCATGGAACGCGGCGGCACGGCCTATGTTTCGCGCTACATGGATACGGCATCCGGCGAATACGAAAAGGCTTTTCAGCGCGCTTTGGCGATGAATGAAACGCTGCCTGCCAGTGATGCGGCCTACAACCTGGCGATGGTTTATGCACAGCAGCGCGATTATCCGTTGGCGCTTGCGATGATTCAAACGGCCATGGACTGCATGCGGATCGGCGGGCGGGAACCGTCGTGGGATTGCTGGATTCTGAGCGCGAAAATACAGGCCGGAGCAGGCAGTATGGATGCCGGGGCGCTGGATGCAGCCCGGCAGGCGGCCTCCGCGCCGGGCGGGCAGGAAGCCAATGCCGTTGAACAAACGGACTTGCTGATCGCGCAGCTCCAATGGAAACTCGGCCAAGTCGAAGAAGCCTCCGGCGCCGTTTCAGTCCTGATGAAAAAGAAGCTTTCGGCGCGGACGCAGGCCGGGTGCCTGATGCTGCGCGGAGATATGGGTTCTTCGCGCGGGCTGTATAAAGATGCCGCCGGCGATTACCGGAGTGCCGCGAACCTGCTGAAAACGGCGGGCGATTATTTTGCCATGGCGGATGCCATGATGCGGGAAGCCGATGCGCTGGCGGCGGGCAGTACGCCTGCCGAAGCTCTGCCGGTGTATCTCGATGCCGCGTGGACCCTGTATGGACAGCAGAGGAACGTGGAGGCGCTGCAAGCAGTGGAGCGTGCCATGAGCCGGTCGGGCGCCGAAGCGGATGCGGCGCAGGCGGAGCGTGCAAAACGATTGGTGGATATTATTCAGCGGCAGATGCCTGCCGCAAAGGAGGAACAGCAATGAATAAATGGATGAGTCTCGCGGGATGCGTCATGCTTTCCGCCGTGTGCGCGTATGGCGGGGAACAGCGCATGAATGTTCAGGTGAAGGAAACCGTACTGCGCGAAAAACCCTCGTTTCTGGGGGCGGAGGTTTCCAAACTTCAGTACGGCGATCAGGTGGTCGTGACGGGCGAGCAGTCCGGGTGGAGCAAGGCGACACTGAACGGCGTTTCGGGATGGGTGCATACTTCGTCGCTGACAAAAAATAAAATCAAACCGGGCACGGGTGGCGGCGACGTCGGCACGGCGGCCTCCAGCGATGAACTGGCCCTGGCCGGCAAGGGATTCAGCAAAGAAGTGGAGTCGGAATTCAAAGCCCAGAACAAGGATGTGGATTTCTCCGATGTGGATCGCATGGGAAAGATCGTCATTGGCGAAAAGGAAATGCGCGAATTTCTGATTGAAGGCGGCATCCTGAAGAGCGAAGGAGGTGCGCAATGAACCGGACGATGCTTTACAGGGGTATGGCCGTCGCCGCCGCAGCGGGTGCGGCGATGATCTTTTCGGCCTGTGAGACGCTCGACCAGGTCACGCAGGCGGGCACGTCCATTGCGGTGGCTTCGGGCGCGATCTCGGAAGATAATGCCCAGTCCATCAACAAATCTGTCAGCGCCGTGGGCAAAACGTTTGATGACATCACGCCGGAGCAGGAATACTACATCGGGCGTTCGGTGGCGGCTTCGCTGCTGGGGCAGTACAAACCCTATAATGATCCCGTGCTGACGCATTATGTGAATGTCCTCGGGCAGACGCTGTCCCGGTACTCGGCCAAGCCGGAAACGTTCGGCGGATATCACTTCCTGGTGCTGGATGCCGACGAAGTCAACGCGTTTGCCGCGCCGGGCGGCTTGATTCTGGTGTCGCGCGGTTTGCTGAAATGCTGCAAAACGGAAGATGAACTGGCGGCCGTGCTCGCGCACGAAGTCGGCCATGTGCAGAATGAGGACGGCCTGCGCGCAATCAGCAGCAGCCGTCTGACTTCGGCCCTGACCATTCTGGGTACGGAGAGCGCCAAGAGTTTGGGCGGTTCGCAACTGGCGGAAGTGACGAAGGCGTTCGAAGGCTCCATCAATGATGTGACGCAGACCCTGATGGTGAACGGCTATTCGCGCCGTCAGGAATATCAGGCGGATGCCGTGGCCGTGCAAATCATGCAGGCGGTGGGCTACGATCCGAATGGGCTGGTCGGTATGCTTGATGAAATGAAAAAGCAAATGCACGACGGCGGCCCCGGCTTTGCCAAGACGCATCCCTCGCCGGATGACCGCATTGCGGAAGTGCGTGCGCTGATTACGGCGTCCGCCGGAAAAACATCGAAAGAACGGCAGCACCGGTTTGAAACGGCCACAGCCAGTCTGCGCTGATTAACGCGCAGCGCGAATTGAGCGCCCGGCATACGTCATGAAAACGGAAGTCAAAAAGAAGTGGATCTACAGTGCGGTGTGCGGCGGCGTGTCCGCCGCAATCAGCCTGGTCCTGTGGTTTACGGGCGTATTGGATGCCGTTGAAAACGTGAGCTGGGCCTGGCGGGTGCATCTGTTCGGAAGCAAATCGGCGGCATCGGACCAGATCAAACTGGTGCTGCTGGATCAGGACACGCTGGACTGGGCTTCGAAAGAACTCGGCGTTTCCTGGCCCTGGCCGCGCGAAATGTATTCCTACCTGCTGCAATTCCTGCAACGGGGTGGGCCGTCCGCCGTGGCGTTCGATGTGCTCTATACCGAGCCGTCCGCCTATGAAGTGGCCGACGACCAGGTGTTCGGTGCGGCCATCCGCGCTTCCGGCAACATGGCGGCCGCCGTGTTTCTGGCTGATCGTTCCGGGCAGTACACAAACTGGCCCCCGGAAATTCCGGCGTGGAACTGGACTGTTCAGTGCGGCAATCAGGCCGAAGCCTTTCAGCGTCGGTTGACTTCCGACCGCGCGGTTTTTCCGATTCCGGAAGTGGCGACGAACGCCGCAATCCTCGGCAACGTGCGCGACATGCCCGATGCCGACGGCGTATTCCGCCGCGCGGCCCCGCTGAACCGGTTTGACGGCCACTACGTGCCCTCGCTCGGCATGGCATGTTATTTACTGACGCATCCGGACGCGCGCGAGGCGTCCATGGTGCGCGGGCGCCTGAAGCTGGGCAGCGTCGCCATCCCGCTGGATTCGCGCGGCAAGGTGCTGCTGCATTACCGGGGCGTGCGGGATGCCTACGAGCGGATTAAGGCGGCCGCCGTGATTCAGTCGGAAATGCGCCTGCAAGCCGGCGAACAGCCGGTGCTGGACCCGGCGGTTTTTCAGGGTCGTTATGTGCTGTTCGGTTTCAGTGCGCCGGGGCTGATGGATCAGCGCGCCACGCCGGTCAGCCGGGTAACGCCGGGCGTATTCATTCATGCAACGCTGCTGGATAACCTGCTCGCCGCAGACGCCCTGCGCGATGCGCCTCCTCATGCGGTGGCGCTGGTGCTGATTCTTCTGGCGCTGCTGGCGGCCTGCGGCGGATTGTTCAGTCGATCCGCGTGGCAGAATGCGGTGCTGTATGCCGTCTGTGCGGTGGTGGGCGCGGGTTGCTCGCTGCTGTTTTATCCGCTGGGATTCTGGTATCCGCTCACGGCGCCGCTCCTCGCAATGCTGCTGGCGCTGACCTCCGCCGTACTCGTGAACTACGCCACCGAGGGCCGCCAGAAGCAATTCATCAAACGCGCCTTTCAGCATTATCTGAGCCGCGAGGTGATTGAAAACATTCTCAACGATCCGGGCCGCCTGCAACTCGGCGGCGAACGCAAGGAATTGACCATCTTTTTCTCCGATGTGCAGGGCTTCTCCACCATCTCCGAGCGGATGAATCCGCAGGAACTGACCGCGCTGCTGAATGAGTACCTTTCAGAAATGACCGATATCATTTTTCAGGAAGGCGGTACGCTCGATAAGTATGAAGGCGACGCCATCATTGCCTTTTGGAATGCGCCGCTCGATCAGGCCGATCACGCCCTGCGCGGCTGCCGGGCCGCCCTGCGCTGCGCACGCCGACTCGACGAACTGCGGCAGAATCTCATGGACCGCTACGGCTCGCAGCTCTTTGCGCGCATCGGCCTCAATACCGGCGAAGTGGTCGTGGGCAACATGGGCTCCAAAGAGCGCTTCGACTACACCGTCCTGGGTGATGCCGCCAATTTAGCGTCACGCCTGGAAGGCGCGAACAAACCCTTCGGCACGTATATGATGGTGTCGGAAGCCACCTGGAACCAAACCGGCGGGCAACTCGGCGGACGCATGATCGGAAAAATCCGCGTGGTCGGGCGTAAAACGCCTGTACCTGTCTATGAACTCATGACGATGGTTCCGGCGGAGCGTCCGGCCTGGGTGAACACGTTTGACGAGGGGCTGGCCTGCGTATTTTCCAACGATTGGAAAAACGCGATTGAAAAGTTCCAATCATTGGAAAACGACTCCGTTTCCGTGAAATACCTGGCGCGGTGCCGCGAGGCGCTCGCGGGTGCGGCATGGGACGGCGTTTGGAATCTGACGGAGAAGTAAATGCAAATCACGCTGGGCGGAGTGCGCGGAACATCGACGGTCACGAATCCGGCCTGCCGGCTCTTCGGGGGCGATACGACCTGTTTTTTCATTCAGGGGCGGGCGGGCGAAGAAATTATCATCGATTTCGGGACGGGGCTGAACAGTATGCGCGATCGGCTGGGCGCTCCCGACAAACCGCTGCTCGCACTGATGACGCATTATCATTTGGACCACATTGCGGGATTTCCGGTGTTCCCGCGTATTTACCAGCCGGGTGCGCCGCTGCGGATTATGGGTCCGGCGTCGGGCGGAAAAACCGTGCGGGAGATTTTTGCGGAAATCATGTCGCCGCCGTTTTGGCCGCAACAGCTTCACATGCTGCCCGCGAATCCTGAATTTGAAACGCTGGATGCGTCGCGTTCGGATAAGGTGCTGCGCCACGGTGCGCTGGAAATCCGGTGGTGCGCGGTGCATCATCCCGGCGGTTGTCTGGCGTATCGGGTGGATGAGCCGGGCACGGGGCACAGCGTACTGATTGCAACGGATATTGAATGGGCGCTATCCACGGAGGAGGAGCGTGCCGCGTTCTTGAAACTTTGCGCGCAGCCGAGTCCCGTACGGTGGCTGGCGTTTGACGGGCATTTCACGCCGGAGAATTATCCCGCGCATGTGAATTGGGGGCACAGCACCTGGCGGGACGGCGCAGAAATTACACGCTGCGCCGGAGTTGAAAAACTGGTGATTATTCATCATGCGCCGAATCAGCGCGACGACGGACTGCTGAGCCTGGAGCAACAGCTCGATCGCGAATGTCCCGGCGCCGTATTCGGACGGCAGGGCGAAACGTACGAGGGAACAGAAAGGATTGCTGAATGCACACAATGATGTCCTGGCTGCTGCAAGCTGTAGCGGGGTGTGTTCTTTTTTTAGTTGCCTGGCTGCTGTCGCGGCCGCTTCACCTGAAACCGGGCGAGGCATGGAATCAGATGATACGCCGTAAAAACTGGATGCGGGGACTTCTGCATCTGGTGGCTATGCCCGCGCTGGTGATGCTGCTTTCCTGGGTGACCCGTGGAATTCTCGGATTGCTTCCTCCTCCGGTTTGTACCTGGATGGAACACTGCCAGGTGCATTACGATGCGTGGGAAACGTTCTGGAGCGTGATTCTGGCGGAACGTTTTATCGAGGGGATTGCGGTATCCGCATATTGGGCGCGTGGGAAAGCCTTTCCCATTCCTTCGCTGATTCTTTCGATTCTGCGCATCATCATCGCGATTCTGGCGGCCTTTTTCATTTTGAAGGAAGTGGTGGGCATCAATATCGCACCGCTGCTGGCATCTACGGCGCTGGTCACGGCAGTGATCGGGTTTGCCTTGCAGGGGGTGCTGGGAAATCTGCTCGGCGGGATGTCGCTCCATTTAGTGCGTTCACTGGTTCCGGGCGACTGGATTCAGGTGCAGGACATTGAAGGCGAAGTGATCGAAACCAATTGGCGCGAGACACGCCTGCGTACGCTCGACGGACACATCATGATCGTCCCCAACAGTACGGTGTCCTCCTCCGTGCTGAATCACATGTCGTGGCCGAATACGGTGCGGCGTCATTTCATCGACGTGGGGGCGAGTTATTCCGATGCGCCGGGCGATGTGATTCGCGAATTGGTGGAGTCCGCCAAAGCCGTCCCCGACGTGCTGAGCGATCCGCCGCCGCATGCCTTCATCACCGAGTACAAGGATTTCGGCATCAATTACCGGCTGCGCTACTGGACGCGCCAGTATTACAACCGCCGGCTGCTGGATGGCGATGTGGCGCGCATGATTTGGTATCGGTTCAAGCGAAAGGGCATTGAGATTCCGTTCCCGATGAGCGACAAGCTGCTGAATGATTTCATGGCCGTGGTGTACCGTCAGCGCTCGGAACCGCCCGAAGACCGGGAGGTGCAGCGCACCGCCGCCGACTTACAGGCCAGTCAGTTTGCCCGCCTGCTCATGAATGAAAAGGACAGCGAACATCTGCTGACCGCGGAGAATTACACTGAACTGGCCCGGTGTGTCCGGCGCGTGAATTATACGGCAGGCGAAGTGCTGTTCCGCCAGCGGGAGGAAGGCGATTGCTGTTATGTGCATGTGCGCGGAAAGCTGGTGGGCGAGGTGGAGCAGGGCACGGGAGACGCACGTCACGAATTTGAAATTAAGCCGGGGGCGCTGGTGGGCGAAATGAGCCTGTTGACCGGCCTGCCCCGCACGGCCACGATCCGGGCCGTGGAGGAGTGCGAACTGCTGGAATTCAATGCCGACGCTTTCACGAAGTTGCTGGCCATGAAAACAGAAATTCCGGAACGGCTGGCGGCCCTGGCCGCCGAACGCGCCGCATCGCTCAAAACCGAGCTTGAGCGGATGCAGGAAAAACAGGGGCTGCAACAGGCGGGATCGCTCGCGAAAAACAAACTGCTTGAGCGATTCCTGCGGATGCTTGGGCCCTCCCGAAAATAAGGAATCCGTGAAACGAAACGAAACGGCTGGAAAAAATGAACGATCCTTGGGCGGATACCTGCTGGCGCTGGCAGTGGTACTGATCGGCGTGGCCGGGAGCCTTTATCTGTGGAACAGCCGGCGGCGCAGCGAAGAAAATCAGGTGGCCGCGGCCTTTCGCATGGAGTCGCGCAATGTGTTCGCCATGATCCGCCGCGAACTGACGCAGTATGTCGAGGTGCTGGATTCGGTGGGGCATCTGCACAGCCTATCCGCCGATGTGAAAGCGGAGACGTTCCGCGAATTTGTTCAGAAGGGGATGATGTATCAGCAGAGCATTCTGGGCGTGTTCGGTTTGGCGCCGGGCATCTCCGGCAGCGAACGGGCGCCGTATGAAACAGCTATGCGGCGTCAGACGCGCCCGGACTACAGTATCCTGGAGCTTCGCGACGGCCAATGGGTGCCCGCCGCACAGCGGAATATCTATTTCCCCATTTCCTACATCATCTCCGGAATTTTTGACGATCTGCCGATCGGATATGACCTCTATTCTGATCCTGACAACGCACGGGGCATGACGTATGCCGCGGAGCAGGCGGGTGTACAGGCGGGCGGCCTGGTTCACGGTCGGCAGGGAGATGGACGCCTGATGCTCTCGCCGATACAACTGATCATTCCCGGCCCAAACGGCGTTCCGCAGCGTACCGGCAGTGCGCACGGGTATGCTTTTTCAATCATGTATCCCTCCAATGTGATGGCCCGCATTCGGCGCCAGCACATTCCGGAAGGACTCAACGTGCAAATACGCGAGGCATCCGGCGCGGTGATCGTCACGCTGAGTTCATCTCCCCAAAGCAGCTCGAAGGATTCCAGGGCTCTGCGCTATGAAGAATCGCTGGCCATGAATGGATTAAATTGGGTGGCGGTCAGTGAAGCCACGGATGCCTTTGTGGCGAAGCGACGCACCAAGCTGCCGTGGGTTTATTTGATCGGCGGGCTTTTAATTTCCGGGGTGTTGGGCGGGCAGATCGCCCAACTCGCCGGACGAGCCCGGCGCGTTCGGCGGCTGGTGGCCGAGCGTACCCGCGAGTTGGAGCAGGCCAACACCGAACTGGAGCGGGAAATCGGGCGGCGCCATGAATTGCAGCGGCAGATTATTGATATCAGTACGCAGGAAAAAAAGCGCGTAGGGCGGGATCTGCATGATTCCCTCGGACAGCAGCTCACCGGAATCGGTTTGTTGAGCAGCGCGCTGGCCAAACGACTGGATCAGGCGCAGCAACAGGAAATGGCCGCGCAGGCCCGGCAGATTGCGGAACTGCTCAAAGAGGCGCGCGCCGCCACACGCCGGATGGCGCATGGGCTGACTCCCGTTGAGCTGGATGTGGAAGCCCTGCCCGAAGCCCTGGAAAAACTGGCGCGCGAAGTGCAGGAATCCAGCGGCGTGCAGTGTTCCTTTGAGTGGTGGGGTAAACTTGACGGGTTGCAGAATGAACAGGCCATCAATCTGTATCACATCGCACAGGAAGCGCTGAACAATGCCGTACGCCATTCCGGTGCAAAAAATATCCGCCTGGAACTCGGCTCCATGCAGCTTAAAATCACAGACGATGGACGGGGCATTAAGAACGTGGATGACGTGCTGCGGAGCAGGCAGGGCCTCGGTTTGAAAATCATGCGCTATCGCGCCGAAACAGCCTGCGGCACTTTGGATATTCAGTCGAACCCCGGACAGGGTGTCGTGATTACCTGCATCCTGCAATCGGGATGCCCCGCACGGAAGGAAGAACCGGACGTATGAAAAAGAAGATATTCATTGTGGATGACCATTCCGTGGTGCGCCAGGGATTGAGTTTGATCATCAACCAGGAAGAGGATCTGGAAGTGTGCGGCGGCGCTCCGGATGAGCAGGAGGCGCTGACCGCCATGGAAGCCCTGCAACCCGATGTGGCGATTGTCGATCTTTCGCTCAAAAGCAGCAGTGGACTCGATTTAATCAAGGCGGTTCGCGACCGGGGATGGAACTTTCCGGTTCTGGTGCTGTCCATGCACGACGAAGCCCTCTACGCCGAACGTGCCCTGCGCGCGGGCGCCAACGGCTACATTATGAAAGAACAGGCCGATGAAGCTGTGCTGGACGGCATTCGTTCCGTGCTGAAGGGGGATATTTACGTCAGCCGGCAGGTGCAGTCGCGCATGCTCCAGCAATATATTGGCGGACAGAAAGAACTTTCCGGCGTGGAGACGCTCAGTGACCGCGAATTGCAGATTTTCGAAATGATCGGGCAGGGTTTATCCACGCAGCAAATGGCTGATCGGCTGGAACTCAGCGTGAAAACCATTGAAGCGCACCGCGTGAGAATTAAAAAGAAGTTGAAAACCGACACGGCGTCGCAACTCATGCAGCAGGCGGTTCTCTGGGTGGATGAACACCGGTAATTGAATCCGTTGCTGTCCACAGAGACCCCGAAAAATCAGAGATGGACACACCGCAAGACATCGGGATAAGATGCGCTTTGATCAAGATAACAAAACAGGACGCCAGTTTATGAACCCAGCAAAATTTTATGTGACCACACCCATTTATTATGTAAACGACCAGGCGCACATCGGGCATGCCTATACGACGGTTTTGGCCGATGTGCTGGCCCGTTTTCACCGTATGGAAGGCATTCCAACGCACTTTTTGACCGGGACGGATGAACACGGACAAAAGGTGGATAAAGCCGCCGCGGCAGCGGGCCGGACCCCGCAGGAGCAGGCCGATTGCACGGTCGTCCGCTTTCAGGAATTATGGAAAAAACTGAACATCACGCATGATGACTTCATACGGACCACGGAGCCGCGCCATAAAACGGTGGTGCAGAAAATACTGCAGGATTTGTATGACCGGGGCGAAATCTACCGTGCGGAGTATGATGGCTGGTACTGCACCCCGTGCGAACGTTTTTTCACGGAGAAGGATCTTCAGGACGGCTCCTGCCCCGAGTGTCATCGTGCCGTGGAGCAGATTCGCGAGGCCAATTATTTTTTCAGGATGAGCAACTATCAGGAGTGGCTGGTTAACTACATCGAAGAGCATCCACGCTTCATTCAGCCGTCCTTCCGTCGCAACGAAACGCTTGGGTTTCTGAAAAAACCACTCAACGATTTGTGCATTTCAAGGCCCAAGAAACGGCTGACCTGGGGCATCGAATTGCCGTTTGACAGTGATTTCGTGACGTATGTTTGGTTCGATGCGCTGGTCAATTACATCAGTGCGGTCGGCTACCTGAGTGATGAAGCGAAATTCGGTGCCTGGTGGCCCGCGAGCTGCCATCTGATTGGTAAGGATATTTTAACCACGCATACGGTGTACTGGCCCACGATGCTGCATGCTATGGGCCTTCCACTGCCCGAGACTATTTTTGCGCACGGCTGGTGGCTGGTGGGCGACAGCAAGATGAGCAAGTCTGTCGGGAACGTGGTCAATCCGATGGAAATGGCGGATCGGTACGGAGTAGACGCGTTTCGGTATTTTGTGATGGCAGAAATGTCGCTGGGGCAGGATGCCCATTTTTCCGAAGAGGCGTTTGTCCGGCGGTTCAATTCAGATCTGGCCAATGATTTGGGTAATCTGCTCAGTCGGGTGCTCAAAATGGCAAACACCTATTGTTCCGGTATGATTTGCGAAGGAGCGGGGTGCGGCGGCAGCGAAGAGCAGGAGCTCTGGTCTTGTGTGCAGCAGGCGGTTACCGGCATGGAAGATGCGCTTGAGCAGATGAAAACAGATCAGGGGATAAGCGGTGTGCTGACGGCGATTCGTGCTGTGAATCGCTATTTGGAGCAGAAGCAGCCGTGGACTCTGGCCAAACAGGAAGATAAAATCCCACTGCATACCACGTTGTATGCGGCGTTGGAAAGTCTGCGTGTGACGTCCGGGTTGCTGCAACCCGTGATGCCTGAAAAAATGGATGCCGTGCGTACGGCGCTTGGCCTTTCGGGGGTGCCGCCGACGTTTCGTGAAATGAAGCAGTGGGGCATTTTGCGGGCGGGTACGCCGTTACAGCCCGCGCCTGTTCTTTTTCCGCGTGTGGTGAAGGAGGAGGTGCCGGCGCAGGAGGCGGTGAAGCCCGGCGCGGATAAAAAGGCGACAGCGAAGAAGGCTGACGCTAAGCCGGTTGCGGTTCCCGGGGTGATCAGCTATGAGGATTTTTCAAGGGTTCAGCTTCGCACGGCCCGTGTAGTGGCTGCGGAACGGGTGGAAGGCGCGGACAAACTTTTAAAATTGCAGGTGGATGTCGGAGGTACGGTTCGGCAGTTGGTGGCCGGGATCGCGCAGTACTATACGCCTGAGCAAGTGACGGGGAAACAGATCGTCGTCGTTGCTAACTTGAAATCAGCAGTCATTCGGGGTATCGAATCGAACGGAATGCTTCTGGCGGCTAACGATGGCAAGGGCTTAAAACTGATCTCTGTGGACGGAGATGTGGATAGTGGTTCGCCTGTGCGTTAAGGTGCAATCAGCGGAAAAATGTTGAGAGGTGATGGTTATGGAACGGCAGGAAGACGAAACGTTTATTTTCAGTTGTCCAATCTGCGGCAAGGAAGTGGAAGCGCCCCGCAGCGTCATTGGCATGCAGGCGGAGTGTCCGGGATGTGAATCGCAGATTACGGTTCCTGATCCGGACCAGGTCGACGATCCGGGAGAAGAAGTGGCCTTTGATTTGTCGAGTCTGAATCAGGGTGAAAAAAGCCGGACGGTAAAAATAGATATTCCGGACACGCCTGAAATGCGCATGCCGGTGAAGCGTCACATTGTGATCAAGCGCAGTGCGCATTGATTCGGATGAGGTGGGTATGACTATCCGTTGGTGTTGTAAGAGCCTCGTTGTTTTTCTGTTTGTGCCTGTATTCCTGCTGTCGGCGGCTGTTCTGCAGGCAGGACTGCGTATTACTTTCAATGAGCCCGTGAATCGAATATACGATGCTGAAACAGCCCGCCGCGCTCAGCAGGAGGCAACGGATGTATTTCGCATTCGCGTGGAGCAGGTGAATGTGGTTTCCGTGGAAGAAGCCAATGATGTGGTTGTCATGGTGCGGGCCAAGGTGGAGAAAGTGGCGCGGAGCAGCCGTCCACGCGCGCCGGGGGATCTGATTTTTATCAGGTATCGCACACAAGCCGGGACCGGCTACGAAGATGAGGCCGATCCCGAAATCCTGGAGGAAGGGACAGTACTTCCCGCATTCCTTTCGTATATCGGCGCAGATAATCACTACATTTTGGCAGCCGGCGCCTTCAGTTTTTCTCTGCCGGAGGAATACACGTCCGAGCGGAAGGCACAATCCACCGCTGTGCCGCCGCCTGACGCAAAGGTAAAGCGGGCAGCCAATCCTTCGCCGGCGCCTTCAGTGCCAAAGCACCATATCATTCAGGATGATCAGGACTGGGATCAGCCGGTGGGGGAGTGACCGAATTACTCCTGCATCAGGTAATGCCGCACGTAATCCCGAATGCCGTTTTCCAGGGATTGGAACATTTCGGTGTAGCCTGCGGCACGAAGTTTCCGCACATCGGATTCGGTGTGATACTGGTATTTTCCGCGCAGGGCTTCGGGCATTTCAATGTATTCAATTTTCGCGGGGAGTTCCATCGCTGAAAAAACCGCTCGGGCCAGATCATTCCAGGATCGCGCCTGCCCGGTACCGCAGTTGAACAGGCCTGATTTTCCGGGATGATCAGCAAAGTACAGCGTGACGTTGACGGCATCCTGCACATAGATGAAATCACGAACCTGTTCACCGTCGCCGTATTCCGGGTGGTACGATTTGAACAGTTTGACTTGCCCGGTGGTTTTGATTTGTCCGAATGCTTTATGCACGACGGAACGCATATCGTCCTTGTGTGCCTCGCCGGGGCCGTAGACGTTGAAATATTTCAGACCGGCGATACGGTCGAAGAGTTTATTTTTAAGCGCCCACAAATCAAACATCTGTTTGGAGTAGCCGTACATATTCAGGGGGCGGAGATTGGGCGTAACGTCATCGCTGTCGGTGTATCCCAGGGAGCCATCGCCGTAGGTGGCGGCACTGGAGGCATACACAAAGCGCGCTCCCAGGCGGAGGGCCCATTCACAGAGACGGCGCGTATAGCGGTAGTTATTGTCGGCCAGATAATCGGCATCGGATTCGGTGGTGCTGCTGCAAGCGCCGAGATGGATCACTGTTTTGACGCTGTCGAGCATGCCCGCCTCACAGGCCGTGAGCAGGGCGGATTTATCCAGGTAATCTTCAAACCGCAGGCCGGAAAGATTTTTCCATTTTTCGCCGGAGCGCAGGTGATCCGCCACCAGTATATCCTGAATGCCCCGGGCATTCAGCGCTTTGACCACGTTGGAGCCGATAAATCCGGCGCCGCCTGTAACAATATGTGTAATACTCATTGCTTCACTCCCCGTGAAGGCCCGTAGACCTGCAGGATTTTTTTTATGGTATCGGTGGTGGATTTTCCTTCCACCATTTTGGCCAGCGCAACGCATCCTCCGTGCGCTTCCACAATTTCGCGACCGCTCACATAGTGCGCCCAGTCGGCGCCTTTGACGAGGACGTGCGGAAGCAATTGCGCGATGAGCGCGGCGGGTTCGTCTTCATCGAAAATCACCACATAATCTACGCATTCCAGCGCGGCCAGTACGGCGGCGCGTTCCGATTCCGGTACGATTGGGCGCGCGTCGCCTTTGTAGCGTCGCACGGAAGCATCACTGTTCAGGCCCACCACGAGCAGGTCGCCCTGACGGCGCGCCCAATTCAGGTAATCGACATGTCCGAGATGCAGAATGTCGAAACAGCCGTTGGTGAATGCAATGGTCTTTCCGGCGGCGCGCAGTTCGGCGCACCGATTGGCGGCTTCTTCGCGGGTGAGTACCTTATCCTGATAGTTGCGCATGGAATTTTCCGGAATGAGTTACATGTGATCAGCGACGGCCCGTCCGAACTCGCTGCACTTGAGCAGCGTGGCGCCTTCCATCAGACGTTCGAAATCATACGTCACGAGCTTTTCTTCAATGCACCGCTCAATGCCTTTCGTAATGAGATCGGCGGCTTCGGTCCACCCCATGTAGCGGAACATCATTTCGCCGCTGAGGGCGAGCGAGCCGGGATTGACTTTATCCAGGTTGGCGTATTTCGGGGCGGTGCCGTGGGTGGCTTCAAAAATGGCCGCTCCGGTTTGATAGTTGATGTTGGCGCCGGGGGCGATTCCGATACCGCCCACACAGGCCGCGAGGGCGTCGGAAATGTAGTCGCCATTCAGGTTGAGCGTGGCGATCACATCGTAGTCCGCCGGACGTGTTAAAATCTGCTGTAGGAAGGCATCGGCAATGCAGTCCTTGATCACGATGTCTTTTCCGGTCTTCGGGTTCTTAATGGTTTGCCAGGGGCCGTTATCCACGGGAACACCGCCGAATTCCGAACGAGCCGTTTCGTAGCCCCAGTCGCGGAATCCACCCTCGGTGAATTTCATAATATTGCCTTTGTGAACGAGCGTCACCGAGGCGCGATCCTGTGCGATGGCGTATTCAATCGCCGCTCTGACGAGGCGCTGTGTGCCTTCCCTGGAGACCGGTTTGATGCCGATGGAGCTGCTTTCCGGAAAACGGATTTTTTTCACGCCCATTTCCTTTTGCAGAAATTCGATCACCTTTTTGCAGCCGTCGGTGCCTGCCATCCATTCGATGCCGGCGTAGATGTCTTCGGCATTTTCGCGGAAGATTACCATATCCGTGAGTTCGGGGTGTTTCACCGGGGATGGAACGCCCTGGAACCAGCGGACGGGACGCAGGCAGACGTAGAGGTCCAGCATTTGGCGCAGGGCCACGTTCAGACTGCGTATGCCGCCGCCGACCGGTGTGGTAAGGGGGCCCTTGATGGCCACCAGAAATTCGTTCACGGCCGTGAGCGTTTCATCGGGCAGCCAGACGTTTTCGCCATAGACCCGGCAGGCTTTTTCGCCCGCGTACACTTCCATCCAGGCCACCTGACGGGCTCCGCCGTAAGCCTTTTCGACGGCGGCGTTCCAAATGGTCATGCAGGCGCGTGTAATGTCGGGGCCGGTGCCATCCCCTTCGATAAAGGGCAGGACAGGATGGTTGGGGACAAGGAGTTTCCCGTCCGGGCTCATCGTGATTTTTTCGCCGTTTTTCGGCACGCTGATTTTTTGATAAGTCATGGCTGTAAATCCTTTCATCGGGTGTAATTCCGGGGTGAAACAGGATGGTTTTATACGGATTCCCTGCACGGGTGTCCAGCCGTGTTATTGCGGAATCCCGATGAAACGGAAGGCTCACGGAAGTTTATAGCAGAGTTTTCTTTTCTTCAGAAGACTGATCCGGTATGAACCTACGACCTTTTTCACAAACAAACGGCAGCGGATGCCCGGGGCAGGCCAACACACCGGCGGACATTCGGGCCGCCGGAAATCACGAACAGATCGCCTTCGGATCAGATGGAGTGGCAGCTATGCAGGAAACAGTTAAACGAGTCAATGTGGAGCAGGACCTGAAAGACGGCATGCTGGTATACGACAAAACATGGGGGTCTGGCGTTGTTCGGAAGATTGATCCGTTTTATCGCAAAGTGCATATCGATTTTGATAAAAAGACCGGGCATCAAATGACCTTTGCGTATGCGGGCGAATGCCTGCGTCTGATGCAGGATGATCATTTGCTGGCCATTCGCCGTCAGAATCCCGATCGCATGAAGGAGCTGATCGAAAACCAGCCCGGCGAACTGATCCGTATTTTGATCCGCAGTTTCGGTCCGCAAACGATTCAGAATGTGCAGACCATTCTCATCCCGCTTATCCTGGCTGAATCCGAGTGGAAGCCGTTCTGGGAGCGCGCGCGGAAAGAGCTGAAAACGGATTCGCTTTTCGAGATTCCCAAAAAGCGCAGTGAGCCGCTTCGCATTCTGCGTGTGGAACGCGGATATAATCAGCACTGGTTTACCAAGCTGCGGCAGGAACGCGACATGCAGGAAATCATCCGCTCTGTGGATGAGTTGATTAATGCGAAGGACCGTCCGGAGCTGACCCGGGAATTTCAGGATGTGCTGAGCAATCGTCTGGCGTTCGTGGTGAAAGGCGCCGGGACGCGCCAACCCGGTCTGGCCGCGCGCGCTGTCATGGCCGCCCGTGAGCTGGATATCCAAACCGCCGAAATGAACACGAATACGCTGCTTTCTGCGCTGTTGGTGGAAACCGCCTTTCAGAGCACGGTGCGCGATATTCCCGCCAAGGAAATTCGCCGCCTGCTGAACCATTTGCGGGCGGTGGATCACGAGCACATGGAAGCGCTCTTGCTGCGCCTTATTCCGCAACTCGATATGCCAGTGCTTAACGAAACGCTCCCGCTGCTGATGGAGCAGGGCCGCACGGAAGAAGTGGCCGCCAGCATTCGCGATCTGACCAAAGAGCGGCAAGTGGCCGATGTCGAAGTGCTGTACTGGATTTACCGGCATCCCGAAGTCATGGCGCAATGGAATCTGGGCGGACTGCCTGATCTGGCCCGCTGGCTGCTGCGTGTGTTGAATGAGCAGCTGAACGGCGAAAAACTCCGCACACAAAATCTCATCCGCGACGCTTTTGAACGCAAGGATTGGCTCAAGACGATTATTGAAAGCATGAATCCGACGGAAGCGCGCGAATTCATGCGCCGGATCAAGGACAGCATTGCCTGGGATTCCGTGACCCAGCGTTCCATCATGGCCAGCCTGATCAAAATGAAGCCGGATCTGCAGGAGATCATCGCAGAAGACCGCTCGCCGGAGAAAAATTCGCTGACCGGACGGGTCACCTCGAAACGTTCTTATTATGAGCGGCAGGATCAGCTGGAGCGTATTATCACCGTGGAAATTCCGGAAGTGGCCAAAGAGATCGGTGTGGCGCGAAGCTACGGCGACCTGCGGGAGAATTTTGAGTATAAAGCCGCGAAAGACAAGCAGGCTCTGCTGCTGCGTCGGCGTGCGGAACTGGAATCCATGCTGGCTCAGGTAGTGCCCTCCGATTTCTCCAATGCCCCTTCCGGGTTGGTGGCTCAGGGAACCGGCGTATTGCTGGCCTACGCCGATGGACGCCAGGAGCGCTACTACATTTTAGGGGAGTGGGATCGGGATGAGGCGCTGGGCATCATTTCCAGCGAGAGCCGCATGGCCCGCAAACTGATCGGCTCCAAAGAGGGTGACGAGGTGAAGGTTCCCACCACCCTCGAAACGGAAGTGGAATGCAAAGTGCTGGCCGTGGAGCCGTTATCGGACGCGGTGCGGGCGTGGATCCAAATGCAGTAAAAGTGTTAACGAATATCAGCGGAAGCCGTGGAACAGCGAATGAAGCATATCATCAAACAGTTTTTTCAGCAGGAAGCGCACCCGATTGTTCAGTTCATCAAGTACGGCATAGCCGGAGGCGTGGCCACGGTGGTGCAGATTTTTGTTTTTTATTCATTGAGCATCTGGGTGTTTCCCTGTCTGACCGATGGCGATATGATCGGGGACGTGCTGGCCCGCTGGCTGCCCATCACCCCGGCAAACATACCGGATGACACCCGCGCCCTGCTTTTTGCGGTAAACACGGCCATCGGATTTATCTTTTCCAATTTGGCGTGCTATATCATCAACATCCTTTGGGTGTTCAAGCGGGGACGTCACCACTGGATCGTAGAGCTGCTCATGTTTTATGCGGTCTCGGGATTTTCCCTGACGATCGGGACATTGCTCGGATCCTTCAGTATTCTGATCTTCGGGCTGCACACGACGTATTCGTTCCTGCTGCAGATGTTCGCCTCCCTCATGATCAATTACGTCTGCCGGAAATATATCATCTTCAAAGGATAGTTCGCCCGCGCCGCTTATCCCTGCTCAAAGCCCGGCCAACGCATCAAAAATGCGCACGGCACAGTCGGTCTTGGTGAGCGTACCCCAATCCTCAAAAGCGCCTTGCCCTGCACGGAGAATTTCATAGGCGGATTGATCCGCATTCAGGGCATCGAGTCGGTTCAGCACAATCATATCCAATTTCTTGGCGGTCATTTTTTCGCGGGCGCGATCCTGAGCCTGCCGGTCCTGCAGGGCGAACCCTATTGTCCGCTGATGAGGTTTTTTCAGGGAGCCGAGCGTGGCGGCGATATCCGGCGTGGGGCGCAGAGACAGCATGAGCGCATTCGGTGTTTTGGGAAGTTTTTCAACCGCACATTGTGTCGGCGCATAGTCGGCCACGGCGGCGGCGAAAAGGGATACGTCCGCCGCAGGGAACGCATCGCGTGCCGCGGCGAGCATCTCGTCGGCGGAAGTCACCGGGACGACGGTCAGACGATCCGATGGAAGCGGAAACTGGGCGGCATGGACAGGCCCGGTGATGAAGAGGACGTGTGCGCCGCGGCGGAGGGCTTCTTCTGCAAGGGCCCGGCCCATTTTTCCGCTGCTGGGATTGCTGAGGTAGCGCACGGGGTCCAGATGTTCGCGGGTGGGGCCGGATAGAATCAGCACCTGCCTGCCTTCCAGTTCGCGGGTGCGGCGGAGAAGATGAATGACGCGGTTGGCAATGTAGTCGGGTTCAGCCATGCGTCCGGCTCCGGCAGTACCGCAGGCCAGTTGGCCGATGTCGGGGCCGAGGCGAATCCATCCCCGTTCCTCCAGAGTCTTTACATTGCGCTGAACCACGGGCTGATTCCACATATTGGTATTCATAGCCGGGCAGAACACCTTCACGCAGGAGGGTGCCAGACCGAGTGCGGATGCACAGACGAGATCATCCGCCTGCCCGTGTACCAGCTTGGCGATCAGATCGGCCGTCGCAGGAGCCGCCAGGAATAGGGCGGCCTGTCCGGAGGGATAGAGATGCGGATAGAGCTCTTCGCGTGCGGAAGCGTTGGAAGCGCAAAAAAGTTCGGTGCCGACCGGCGCGCCGAGAATGGCCTGGAAGGTGAGCGGCTGTACAAAACGCTGAGCGGCAGGCGTCATCACCACACGCACATCCAGATCCTGTTTGTGCAACCGGCTGACCAGATCGGCCGCTTTATAGGCCGCGATGCCGCCGGAAATTCCGCATACTATAATGGGTTTTTGCATGTTCGTCCTCCGCGATGGCGCCATACATACGCGAACAGGCATGGGAAGAAAAGACAAAGTTATGCGCCCGCAGGATTCCCCGCCGTCCTTTTTTTGCTGTCGCGGCGCTGCATCAAAAGAAACAGTAGAATATTTATGAGTGTTTCATCGGAACAGGATTGTCTGTTGTGAAATTGATTTTATACTTCGCCATCTCGTCAGTATACAATGCCGACATGGCCTGACTTGCCGTTGAGGGAAATATGCGAAAATGGTTTCGAGGTATATCGGTTTTATTAGCATCCATGCTTATCATCATCCAATTCACGGGATGTGCGACGCGTGCATCGTTTGTTTACAAGGCGGGTCCCAAGATTGATATGGCGGTAAATTTACCAAAGAAAACAGTGGCCGTTCTTCCCTTTGCGGACCAAAGGGAAGGTGGAAATCGAAATGCGGCAATGATCTGTTTTATACCGCTTGTTCCATTTGGGTATTCCAAGTACCAGATGCCTGATGGCGCCAACATGTTTATAACACAGGGAAGCTACAATTTTCGGCCTAAAGAGGATTTTGCCCGTGCGTTTGTCCAGGAATTAAAGGTCAATCAGGTGTTCGATGATGTTTTTTATACGGAACGGGAAAGCGAACCGAATGTAGATTACTTCATACGCGGCGAAATTCACAAAACGGTGTTTACCGGTATGCTCTTCACATACGGGCTTTCCTTTTATGGCGGCTTGCTCTGGGTGGTCGGGTTCCCGTGTGGCCGGGTGTTTAATGCTGTTGACGTGGATATTCATCTGGTGCGGGCTTCGGATGGGATGCTCCTGTGGAGTCATCATATTGAAGGGGAGCGGAGCAGTGTTATGGGGTACTATTACAATTGGGGTTCGGATTTCGATGGATATCCGCTGATCATAAAGGAGGGGTATGCAGCGGCGCTTCGAAGTATCATCAATGAAATCAATAACGGTTTGCTGGAATAAACGTTGGAAGGGTGTGAAAGCAGATAGGGAGGATTTATGATTTCAGTGAAAGAAGCGAAGAGCATTTTGTTTCATGGGCGTATGTTCGTATGGACTGCGTACGTATGGCTGGCGCTGGGTACGGGCCGGTCGAGTGCGGTGGCCGGTGATCCGATTGCCGTCATGGTGAGCATACCGCCGCAGAAGGAAATCGTTGAACGGATTGGAGGGGCGGATGTTCAGGTGAGCGTGATGCTGCCTCCGGGAAAGAGTCCGGAAACGTATTCGCCGGCGCCATCGAAAATACGGGAACTGGGCGGGGCGCAGGTTTATTTTTCCATCGGAGTTCCTTTTGAAGAGCAGTTTTTACCAATGGTCGGCGAGTCGCTTCCGAATCTGCGGGTTGCGGATATGAGCAGCGGTATAGTGCGTCGGGCGCTGGAGGAGGCGCACCATCACGAAGAGGCAGCGGGGGAGGACGGGCATGAACATGTTCGTGGCGAGCCGGACCCGCACGTCTGGATGGCGCCAATGCTGTTGGCTCAGCAGGCGGATCAGGTGGCCGCGGTACTGGGTACACTGCATCCCGAGCGGGCTGCGGACTATCAGCGTGCGGCGGCGGAGTACCGGCGCGGGATGGAGGCGCTGGATGCGCATCTGCGGGAGATGCTGCTTCCCTTTGCGGGGCGCACGGTGTTTGTCTATCACCCGGCTTTCGGTTATTTCACGGATGCGTACGGGTTGAAGCAGGAGGCGATTGAGCAGGGCGGAAGCAGTCCGACGCCCCGGCAACTCGCGCTGCTGATCGCGACGGCCCGCGCAGACGAAGTGCGCGTGATTTTTGTGCAGCCGGAATTTGATCAGGCCAAGGCGGCAACGGTGGCGGACGCCATCCGGGGCCGGGTGGTGGCGTTGAATCCGCTGGATGAACACATGGCTGAAACGCTGCTTGCCATGGGGGAAGCCATTCGAGATGCTTTGCGGTGAGTATGGAAAAGAACAGCAGCATGAATGAAAAAGAAGAGCGACTGGTTGAACGAAAAAACGTGATTGAATTCACGGATGTTTCGTTTGCGTATCCGGATGCGCGTCCGGTGCTGGAGCATGTATCGTTCAGTCTTCAGGATGGCGATCTGGCCGGAGTGATCGGTCCGAACGGCGGCGGGAAAACCACACTGCTGTATTTGATGCTGGGACTGCTCGCGCCATCCGCAGGGCGGGTGAGTGTGCTGGGACGCCCGGCGATGGAGGCGCGGTCACGGATCGGCTACATGCCGCAGCACACGGAATATGACGCGCAATTTCCGGTGGATGTGATGGACGTGGTGGCGATGGGGCGTTTGCGTCCGGGCATTGGCTGGCTGCGCAGGCAGGATCGGGAGGCGTGTCTGGAAGCGCTGCGCGATCTTCAGGTGGACGCATTGGCGCGCAAACCATTTCATGCCCTTTCCGGAGGACAGCGGCAGCGCGTGTTGATTGCGCGGGCGCTTTGCAGCGAGCCGGAAATTCTGCTGCTGGATGAACCGACGGCCAATGTGGATCCGCTGGCTCAGGATCAGTTTTACGAGGCGCTGGATATGCTGAACAGGCGCATGACAATTGTTGTGGTTTCGCACGATCTGGGGCTGGTTTCAGCGCGGATTGATCGTGTCATTTGCGTGAATCGGGTGGTGCATATTCATCCGGTCAGCGCGCTGAACGGCGAGGTGATTGATGCGTTGTATGGAAGTAAGATGAATCTGGTGCGTCACGATCATTGCTGCTCGGATCGGGGGCACAGTCATGTTTGATTACTTCCGGTTAATGACAGAACCCGGTATGGGTTTTTTGCTGAACGCGCTGCTGATCGGTATTCTGGCGTCGGCGGCTTTCGGGGTGACGGGTACGTTCGTCGTGGTGAAAAAGATCAGTTACGCGGCGGGGTCCATCTCGCATGCGATGCTGGCGGGTATCGGGCTGGCGCTCTTTATGCAGTCCAGCGGAGTGACCTGGCTGAGTCCGATGATGGGTGCGGGGATGGCGGCGGCTGTTTCGGCGCTGCTGATCGGGATGATTCATCAGACGTCCGGTCAACGGGAAGACACGGCCATAGGGATTGTGTGGGCGGTCGGCATGGCGCTGGGGTTGCTGTTCATTGCGCGTACGGCGGGGTATGTGGATCCGATGAGCTACCTGTTTGGCAACATTTTACTGGTTTCACGCGCCGATGTGTGGCGGGTGGCGGCGCTGGATGTCGTGGTGCTGGTGGTGTCGGTGCTGTTCTATCGGAATTTTCTGGCGGTCTGTTTTGACCGGCGGTTTGCAGGCATACGCGGACTCCCGGTCACTTTGTATTACTATGTACTGCTGATGCTGACAGCGCTGACGACGGTGCTGCTGGTGCATGTGGTGGGTATTGTCATGGTCATCGCGCTGCTGACGCTTCCGGCTGCCACGGCCTGTTTGTACACCAACAAACTGTGGAAGGCGATGATCGGCGCAACGCTGTGTTGTTTGATTTCCAATGGGTGCGGATTGGTGATCAGCTTTCATTGGGACTTGCCAAGCGGGCCGGTGATTATCCTGACGGCGGCGGCGGTCTTTATAATTTCCATTCTCCTGCGAAAGCTCGGCAGGATTTGGCGCAAGCGAATTACCCGATGACCAGAAATCTTTCCGAGCCCCGAATCGATGGCCTGCTCGCGGCGCCCTGCGCACCGAACCCGAATGACGTTGGTGCTGAAAAATCGGAAGAAGAGACTTCACAGTCATAATGCGGGGTCCTATACTCCCGCTCATGGTGTGAGGGTCAGGCGGGTGAATGGTCCCCGCCGAATCACGGGGTCATTAACGAGGAGTGGATATGAAAATGATTCGTCGCTGCTGGATGCCTGTTTCGGTACTGGGGAGTATTCTGATGGCCGCGGCTTCGGCCGATGATCGATTCGAGTATCACGCCTACATCCGTTCCGGCGCATTGGAAAGCGGGACCGGCGGAAAAGGTGTGCCGTTTCAGGCGCCCGGCGCGCCCGCGAAATATCGTTTGGGCAATGAGGCGGAAACGTATGGCGAAGCGATTCTGGTTAAGAACTTCAACATGGATGAACCGAAGGGCCCTTCCGCCAAAGTGGAAACCCTGCTGGCCTACAAAACCCTGAACGATAATCAGTGGTCCTCGCAGACCGATGAGTTCACTGTGCGCGAAGCCTTTGCCGAGTTCGGTAATTTTGATTTCAACAAAGAGGTTACCCTGTGGGCGGGCAGTCGGTTCTATCGCCGGCATGACATTCATATCAACGACTTCTACTGGCTGGATACGAGCGGATACGGCGGCGGTATGCAGAATCTTGCGCTGGGAACGGACAAACTGAAAATGCACATGGCCTACCTGCGCGGTTCTCCGGATAATGCGGTGGATCTCGACAATGTGGGGCTGATCACCAAACAAACCCTGGACGTGCGCGTTGAAGGCAATATGGGGAAGGCGGGAACGCTGGAATTCGTTGCACTGCCGTCCTATGTGAAGGGCGGCGATTACGAAACCACTCTGAAGAATGGCGATGAAGAGGAAACCACGACCACCACCGTGGATTCGGAGACCGGTATCGGCCTCTGCCTGATTCACACGAAGGGCCATTCCATGGGGTTCAACAAGGCTGCTGCTCAATGGGGCAACAGTGTGGCCAAGGATTTCGGATCGGCTCTGTGGGCGACTCCCGACCCCGTGACGGGCAGCTCGAGCCGCATGCGCCTGCTGGATTACGGCGTGCTCCAGCCGAACGACAGCTGGTCCATGATGTATGTCGGCATTTGGGATCGGTATGACAGCGGGAAGAGCACCGACGCCATCACGGATTGGTATTCGGCCGGGTTGCGTCCGCTTTATTCGTTCACGAAGAATTTTGCGCTGGCTGTGGAAGCCGGGGTGGATTACACCAGCCAGGAAGGCGCTGCGGATGATGGAGGCGATTTGAAAGGCGCCGTGGGCAAGTTGACCATTTGTCCGGAAGTGCGCCTGAGCAATGACTTCTGGGCCCGTCCGGTGCTGCGCGCGTTTGTGACCGTGGCTAAATGGTCGAGTGATTTCGAGGGCAAGGTCGGCGGGACTCCGTATGCGGATGAAACACGCGGATTGAATTACGGCGTGCAAATGGAAGCCTGGTTCTGATCTCCCTGCATACGACGGATTGGATTTGTATGACGGGAGAGGAACAAACCCTCTCCCGTTTTTTTAGTTACGGAGGCTATGATGGGCAAGGTTACCCTGGAGCATGTGTGTAAAATCTATCCGGGCAATGTGAGTGTGGTCAGCGATGTGAACCTGGAAATTCAGGATAAGGAATTTCTAGTGCTGGTGGGCCCGTCCGGCTGCGGGAAATCCACCACGCTGCGTATGGTGGCCGGACTGGAAGATATCAGCAGCGGCACGATCAGCATTGATGGCCGCGTGGTGAATGAGGTGCCTCCGAAAGACAGAGATATTGCCATGGTCTTTCAGAATTACGCACTCTATCCGCACATGTCGGTCTACAAAAACATGGCCTATGGTTTGAAAATGCGCGGCTATCCAAAAGGGGAAATCGACACGCGGGTACGTGAGGCGGCGGAAATCCTCGGCATTACCCCGTATTTGGATCGCAAACCCAAGGCACTTTCCGGAGGGCAGCGTCAGCGGGTGGCCGTCGGGCGCGCCATTGTACGCAAACCGAAGGTCTTTCTTTTTGACGAACCGCTGTCCAACCTGGACGCCAAAATGCGCGTTCAAATGCGCGCTGAAATCAGCAAGCTGCATAAGAAACTGCAGGCGACTATTATTTATGTAACTCATGATCAGGTGGAGGCCATGACGATGGGCTCCCGCATTGTCGTCATGAAGAGCGGCGTAATCCAGCAGGTCGCGGCGCCGCTGGATTTGTATCACAAACCGAAAAACCGCTTTGTAGCCGGCTTTATTGGCAGCCCGCCCATGAACTTCTTTGACGGCAGGATTCGGACGGAGGGGCGCGAGGTGATTTTTGATGAAGGCGTCTTTTCGGTGACATTGCCGGAGGCGCAGGCGTCGGCGCTGCGGTCGTATGCCGGAAAAGATGTTGTGTTTGGCGTGCGCCCCGCTGATGTACACCATCTGAAACGCGCACCGGATGCCGCGCGCTCACATCGGGTGGATGCCCGTGTGGAAGTGGTGGAGCCGATGGGCGACGAGATTTTTATTTACCTCGATACGGGGAAACATTCGTTCATTGCGCGCAGTTCTGATTTGGATGATGTAAAAATCGGAGAAGAATTCAGCGCCTGTTTCAATATGGCCAAAACACACTTTTTCGATAAGGAAACGGAAGCGGCGATCTGCTGATGGATTGGGAAATGTCACGAAGAAGAAAGGAATGGGTGGTATGCGAAAGAATCTGGGTATTGCGACGGTGGCGGCGTTAGCGGCTGTATTGACAATCATGAAGGCGCAGGCCGTGGAGGAGGGAAAGCTGCTGATCTGGATCAACGGCGATAAGCCCTATACAGCGCTGCAGCAGTTGGGCGATCAATTCGCGAAAGACACCGGCATTCCCGTTACCGTGGAACACCCGGATCATCCGGAAAATAAATTTGCGCAGGCGGCCCAGTCGGGGCGCGGACCGGATTTGATCATCTGGGCGCATGACCGCCTGGGCGGTTGGGCGCAGAGCGGACTGATCCGTCCCGTGAATGTCGACGATGCCTACAAGGCAAAATTCACAACCAAGGCGTGGGATTCCGTGACCTACAACGGAAAAATGTGGGGCTATCCAATCACGATGGAGTGTATCACCCTGATCTACAACAAAAAGCTGATCACGAAGGTGCCGGCCACGCTGGATGAAGTCTGCGCCATGGCCAAACAGGATCAGGCGAAGGGCGTGCTTCCCATTTTATGGGCCTACGATACACCGTACTTTACCTGGCCGTTTCTGGCCGGCGAGGGCGGTTATGTGTACGGTCGCGATGCGGCAGGCGATTATGTGATGACGGATGTCGGCGTGAATACGGAGGGAGCCGTCAGAGGTTTGCAGTATGTGGCGGGTATGATTTCCGGGGGCGTTATGCCGAAGGCGGCCACCTATGATGTGATGATTTCCAAAATGATGCAGGGCAACCTGGCGATGATGGTCACGGGGCCCTGGGAATGGAATAACCTGCGGAAAAACAAGATCGATTTCGGCGTGGCGGTGATTCCGGGAGTAACGGGTCCGGCCCGTCCGTTCGTAGGCGTATTGACGGCCATGATGGATGCCAAAACGCCGAACAACGATCTGGTGGAAATGTTTTTGAAGGACTATGTGCTTACGGTGAATGGTATTAAGGCATTGAATGATGACACGTTTGGCGGCGCTCCGGCATTGGTCGAAGCTTACAACCAGCAGAAGGCGGATGGAAATGTCGAAGCGATCATGCAGAATGTGGAATTGGGGCATTTGATGCCGAACATCCCGCAGATGGGTGTTTTCTGGAGCTCGCTGGAGGCCGCGGTGAAGACCGTGACCGCAGGACAGTCCGATGCGAAAACGGCGTTGGACAATGCGGCCGGGATCATGAAGAAGGAAAACGCGAAATAATTGGAGCCGGTTCAGAAGAGAACGTTTGCCGGCAGCCCCGGCGCTGTGCCAATCGCCGGGGCTGCTGATTCAGGAAGGGCGGATTATGATACGGAATCGCTATATGCCGAAGTTTCTATATGCCGTGATAATGCTGCTCTTTCTGTATCTTGATTATTTGATTTACCGCAGCGGACATCCCGTGCTTGGCGTGGTAATCCTGGCGGTGATCGGCCTCGCGGCATTCGTGTATGCTCATGCCAAGGCATATGCCTGGCGTTATTTGTTTCCGAGTCTTGTAGGGTTCGGGGTTTTTGTCATCGTTCCGCTGATCTATACCATTTATGTGGCCTTTACGAATTACAGCGGAACCCATCTGCTGACGTTCGCGGAGACGAAAGCCTACTTCCAGCGCGAACGCACGGTGGATGCCAATAAAAGTTATCCGATGAAAGTGTATTCCGCCGGCGCCGCTGATGAATACCTGCTGACCGTGGAGATGCCGTCCGGCAGTGAAAGCTCGGAAAATGACTCCGCCGCCACGGGCTCAGAGTATCTCGTTTCCGCGCCGTTTCGCGCGCCGGTGGAACAGGCCGTGGATCTCACCGTCACCACCAGGCCAAGCCTTCCCGAAGGTGCCCCGCTGCCGGTGCCTCAAGTTATTAAAATCCGCGGCAGTCTGAAAAACATCACGCTGGTGGATCCAATAACTTCCGCCGGCCTGCGCATGAACAGCTTTACCAGTTTTGCGCCCACCATCAATACCTGGACGTATAACCCAACCGATCAATCCTTCACGAGCGCTGAAACGCAACAGACCGTCAAGCCGGATTTCAATATCGGCTGTTTTGTGGATGCGCAGGGCCAGCCCGTGGGCCCCGGATTCCGAGTGCATATCGGCTGGAATAATTTCACGCAGATATTCACAAACGAATCCGTGCGCGGTCCGTTCATCACCGTATTTATCTGGACGATTCTCTTCTCCCTGTTTTCCGTCATGCTCACGTTTGTACTCGGGTTCCTGCTGGCGGTGCTGCTGGAGTGGGAGGCCATACGCGGGCAAAAAATCTGGCGGTCCCTGATAATTCTTCCGTATGCCGTGCCCGCTTTTATTTCCATTCTGATTTTCCGCGGGCTTTTCAATCCGCAGTTCGGCGATATCAATGCGTTTTTGAACATGCTCTTCGGGATACGCCCCGACTGGACCACGGATCCGCTGCTCGCGCGCATCATGATTCTGCTGGTAAATCTCTGGTTGGGTTATCCCTACATGATGATTCTCTGCACAGGCATTCTGCAGTCGGTTCCGAAGGATATTTATGAAGCATCCGCCATTGACGGCGGCACGCCGATCAGCGACGTATACCGCATGACCCTTCCGCTGATTCTTCCGCCGCTTAAACCGCTGCTGATTGCGAGCTTTGCATTCAACTTCAACAATTTCCTGCTTATACAATTGCTGACCGGCGGTGCTCCGCAAATGGTGGGCGCTTCCACCTCCGTGGGTTACACCGACATCCTGGTGACCTACACGTTCAATCTCGCCTTCCGCAATGCCGGCGCGAACTATGGATTTGCCAGTGCAATCGCCACCATCATATTTGTGATCGTCAGTATCCTGTCCTACATCAATTTGAAAGCCGCCACGCGGAATGACAACGCGGGCAAACGCTGAAGAACGCGGAGAGGGAACCATGACAAAAGGAAAGTTTCATACGGCGGGGTTGCTGATCGCTTATCTCTTTTTAGGCGCGTTTGTGGCCCTCACCATGTTTCCGTTTTTGATGATTATTTCCATTTCGTTCAGACAGGGCAATATGTCGCTGGGCAGTCTGATTCCCGATCCGGTGAGTCTGGAGCATTGGAAGTATGTGCTGGGGCTGACCGGCGAGAAATCGTATGTGCTGCAATGGTTTGGCAATTCCATCCTGGTGGCCTCCGTTTCTTCGCTGATGATTCTGCTGCTTTCAGGCACGGGGGCCTATGCCTTCGCACGCCTGCGCTTTGCCGGTCGCGGCCGCCTCCTGACCGGCCTGATGATTCTTCAAATGTTTCCGCAGGTGCTTTCACTGGTGGCCATCTATGCCATCCTAAACGTGATCGGTCGTTATGTGCCGTCGCTCGGACTGAATACGCAACCGGGGCTGATGCTGGTATATCTGGGCGGCGTGGCGATCTACATCTGGATGATCAAAGGATATTTCGACACCATCCCGGCCAGTATTGAGGAGTCCGCCATGATCGACGGGGCGACCACCTTTCAAACGTTCCTGGGGATTCTGCTGCCGATGAGTCTGCCGATATTTGCCGTCGTCTTCATCCTCTCCTTTATTTCCTATATGGGTGAATATCCCGTGGCCAGTGTCGTCCTGACGCAAACCGGCAGCTGGACGCTGGCCGTGGGCGCGAACTCGTTCCTGTACGATCAGAATTATCAGTGGGGCCGCTTTGCCGCCACGGCTGTACTGAGCGGCATTCCCATCTCCATTATGTTTCTCGTCTGCCAGAAATTCCTGGTCTCCGGGCTGACGTCCGGCGGCGTGAAGGAATAAGGGGAATGGCCCTGCTGTCTGTTAATTACGACTCAGAACGGGGATCGGTATGCATGAAGTAATTTGTCCGCACTGTAAAAAGGCTTTCAAAATTGATGAAGCGGGATACGCAGAAATCCTCAAGCAGGTTCGCAACACCGAGTTCGAGCAGCAACTGCATGAGCGGCTCGAGTTGGCTGAACGGGAAAAGAATAGTGCTGTCAAGCTGGCGACAACGAAGTTAGCCGGCGACATGGAGAAGATTGCCGCTGGTAAGGATGCGGAGCTAAAAGAGCTCAAGGCTCAGCTCAATGCCTCAGCGATGAAGCAGGAACTTGCTGTCACCCAGGTGCAAAGTGCGCTGGAGAAGGAGCGCGATACGCTGGCAAACGAATTGAAACAAGCGAAGCTGGACCAACAAGTCGCATTAACGATTGCAGCGACGAAGCTTGAGAATGAAATCCAGAAGACGGCCGCCAGGAAAGACGCCGAAATCCAGGAACTTAAGGCCAGGCTTGAGGGGGTTGGGGTGGCGCAGAAGCTTGAGGTGACTCAGGCAGTCAACGCCAAGGAAAAAGAAATCAGTGAGCTTCATGGCGCACTTGAAAAAACGTTGCTTGAGAAGAAGCTGTCTGAAAGCTCCCTCAAGGAGAAATACGAAACGCAGATCAAAGATCGAGACGAGGCCATTGAACGTCTCAAAGACATGAAAGCGCGACTATCTACGAAAATGGTCGGCGAAACGTTGGAGCAGCACTGCGAAATTGAGTTCAACCGTGTTCGTGCGATGGCTTTTCCGAAGGCGTACTTTGAAAAGGACAACGACGCGCGGTCCGGTAGCAAGGGTGACTATATTTTTCGGGATTCAGACGAGTCTAATACGGAGATCGTCTCAATAATGTTTGAGATGAAAAACGAGAATGATGAAACGGCAACAAAAAAGAAAAATGAGGACTTCCTAAAAGAACTGGATAAGGATCGAAATGAAAAGAAATGTGAATACGCCGTTCTTGTATCTCTTCTAGAGCCCGGTAATGAGCTCTACAATGCTGGAATTGTCGATGTCTCTCATCGTTATCAAAAGATGTATGTGATCCGCCCTCAATTCTTTATCCCGATTATCACATTACTCCGGAATGCAGCCCAAAACACGGCGAAGTACAAAGTTGAGCTCGCACAGGTTAGGGCTCAGAACATTGATATTGCAAATTTTGAAAACGAGCTTGATGCGTTCAAGATCGGTTTCGCGCGCAACTACGAGTTGGCGTCGAAGAAGTTTAAGACTGCCATTGAAGAAATCGACAAGACCATTGATCACCTTCAAAAAATCAAAGATGCTCTCCTGGGGTCTGAAAACAATCTACGGCTCGCAAACAGCAAGGCAGACGATTTATCTGTCAAAAAATTGACCAGGGGTAATCCAACCATGGCTGCAAAGTTTTCCGAACTCAAAGGGAATCACGCAGACTATTCTTCAGGCCGGGACGTCTGTGGATGTTCGTAAAGAAAACGAAAACGCGGTCATTGCACCCGTGAAGCAGTCCGCGCAAAATTCCACACATTGATTGGCCCCGTCCTAAACAAACCGCGAACAGTCCTTTTCCACTCCACGGCGAAGAAAAGGCTAAAATCGGGTTTCCAAAGCGCTGAGATATAGATTATACAAACCAGACAATGGATGTTCGATGGGGCTTTGCAGCATTATGAAAAATAACAAGTTATGGTGGAATGCTTTTTTGTGCCTTTTTGCGGCAGGAATCATTGCCCGGGTAGGCGGGGCCGTCATCTTCAGCTGTAATTACAGCGGCGATCATGCGGTGCCGTGCCTGATGAGCAAGCACATTATCGAGGGAAAACCCATCCCGGTTTTTTATTACGGCCAGCCGTACATGGGCAGTTTGGAGCCACTGCTTGGTGCGCTGCTTTATCATCTGCCGTTTTCACCGAACTTTAACTGCAACCTAAGCACGGCGCTGTTCGGCATGCTGCTGCTTCCGCTCATTGCCTGGTGGGGCTGCAAAGCCGGTGGACGCAGCGCAGGGCTCATGGCTTTAGCTGTATCCGTGATCGGCCCGCCGGTTTATCTGCAATTTATGAATTGGTCGTACGGAGGCTATGCCGCCGCCGCCTTTTTTGTAGCCGCGACCACGCTGTGCGGTCTGGAAGTCATACAGCGCGAGCGGACGTCACCCGGCAGCGCTTCGGTGTGGCTCTGGATCGGTTGCGGCGCGTTGGCCGGGCTGGGGTGGTGGACAAATCCGCTGATTCTCGTGTCGCTGGGCACCTTGTTTATTCTCGGGGTGGTCCTTCTGCGTTCCCGCTGTTTCCAGTGGAAACTGATTCCGGCGCTGGCGTCCTTTTTTGTTTTTGGGCTTCCGTTTTGGATTTGGGATGTTGTTCATCGCGGCGAGGCCATACGCTTTATTCTGGCGGATGCCGCGAATGATATTCCGGGCGGTCTGCGGCGTTTTGCCCACGGCCTGACGCATGCCGTGACGGATACGGATGCCGCCTGGGTCATTGTGCTCTTTTTCGTGATAATGGCCGGCTGCCTGGCGATCGCCCTCGCGGCATGTCGAAAGAGGGGCCGTGAATCGACCACGCTGTATATTACTGCGGCCTGGCTGATTCTGTTGTGCGCGCTGGCCTTCTTCCTGCGCAAGCCCCTTCGTGTGGGACCCACCCGCTACTTCCTTCCGATCCTGCCGGCAATCGCCGTGGTCTTTGGCTACGCGACCGCCGTGTTGAATCGGCACGTACCATTCAAACCGGGCTGGGTGCTGGTGGCTGTTGTTATCCTGATTCAAATACGTTTCATTCCCACAGGACTGCAATGGTTCAATGATCGTCATGCCTATTACGCCGAACTGGAGAGCCTCCGCCCGTACTTGAATGACCTTGGAACAGATGTGATTTTTGCGGACTATGCGGGCGGCCGAAAATATGGACACGGACTGAATCTGTACTATCAGGAAGCCTACTGCGTCACCGAAATTCCGGAAAGCGAACGGTGTCCGCATTATGTGTTGAAGGGAGAACGAGCGGAGCGTGTGGGCGTGCTGAACAATAAGAACAACTTGGAAAGTGTTATGAAAGCGGCCGGTTATTCGGCTAGAAAAACGATCCTGCCCAACAACCTGCCGCTGCATGATCGGTTTGCACCTCACGCCGTCACGGGCATTGCCGCGCTGACCAACGGGCTCATTATTCGCGATGTGGTGATGCAGGATGAAGACGTTACCAGTCAGCTCACGGATAACAATGCACGAACCGTTTGGCGCAACATCAGGCAGTTTTCCAATCAGACGCTGATTGTGACGTTCGATGCCCCATGTGACGTGGAAAAAATCAGGTTTGTAGGCGAAAACGCAAATTATCCGGAAAGCATCCACCTGGAAATACGCCATCCGAACAGCGAGTTCTGGGAACCGGCGGGATGTGCGGATGACTTGACCTCCTGGTATTGGCCGGACTATGCCGCGCGCCCTTATTCAGGTGGAGCCTTTTTCCGTCAGGAAGTATACGCCGGCGCCTCCAATGTGCAGGCGTTGCGGATTGTGTTGAATAATAATCAGACCCATTACAACCTCATTATCGCGGAGCTTCAGGTGTTTGTCCGATCGGCGGAAATCCCTGCGTCTCTGGTTGCGGATGACGGCCTGGATGGATTGATTCAACTTCTGCAATCCAACCAGGCGCACCGGGTTTATTGCGACCGCTGGACGGCTAATCTGCTGAACAACCGCGGCGTCGCCGAAAATGGATGGCAAATCTCGCTGGAACCGCACATTTTCAGGAAGGAACCGCACTGCCTGACCCCGGAGATCGCGCTGAATGAAGAATGGACGATGGCGGTTCGCCCGGAAAATGCGGCTCTCTGCCGTGCGGTTTGCCGCGCCGCCGGGTTGACCTGGAACGAACAGTTCGTTCCGGGCTGGTGTGTTTTCACGGTGCAGCCGAATAACGACGCGGATGAAAAACCGGTGTTGCTGTGGAAAGGTTACGGTCCGATCCTGAATATCAGCGATGAAGCGGCGCAGGTCCTGTGCAGCCGGGCCGAAACCCTGCTGGCCAAAAACGACGCTGCGTCGGCCGAGTTGACGTTGCGCCGCGTACTGAATGCCTGGCCGGATTATCTGCCGGCGCTGCAGCAACAGGCCGCCGTACTGAATGCGCTTGGGCGTGATGCGGAAGCGATGTCGGTCGTAAAACAGATCGGCCGGCTTTCGCTGCCGGAGCCGACTGTTGAAATTCGATACCGTAACGGCATTGTGCTTCGGGGGATTGCTCTGGAAGACCCTGTGCAGCCCGCCGGAGGGGCACTGCTCATGCGTTATTACTGGAGTATCCCTGACGAGCTGGATCATTATGGTTCCGCCGTGTTCTGTCACATAAAAGATACTGAAGGCAAAACCGTGGTCGCGGATGATCGCGTAGTGCTGGATGATTACCGCCGGGTGGCCAATCCGTTGCCGGAGGTGTTTGTGGAAACACGGTCGCTGGCCTTGCCTGCGGATATGCCTGCGGGAAGCTACGCGCTCTATGGCGGCCTCTATCAGTCCAGTCCACCGTATGAACGCCTGCGCCCGAGAACAAAACAGTCTGTTCGCAACCGAAGCGTTCTGTTGCCCATGGAGCTTACGATCACGGCGCCCGGAAAGTAAACGCAGCGTACGATTAAGTGTTGTCGTGTAGAAAAATAAATAACAGGAGAAGGAAGATCATGATCAAAAAGAGATTCGGATGGTTGATGAGCGCAATAGTTGCAGTAATTGTTTCTTCGATCTTGGCGGGTTGTGAAGGAGGAGGAGGTAGTGGGGACAGTCCTGATTCAGAAAGCGCGGCCATTTCAGGAAATTCCGGTATGCTGCTGATCAATGATTCCTCGGACGAATCCACCATCTATTTTGATGGTGTGTATATTGGAAATGTGGAAGGCGATGGCAGCCGGCAGTGGAGTGTTCCATCCGGCAGACATGTTCTTCGCGTTGATAATGCCGAGCGGGATAATTCAGATGCGTTTGAAGATGCGTTTTCGTTCACAGCCGGATATGTAACGACCATTCATTTTGACTGGGAAGAACAATAACAGGCAACCGCATTCTCATTTGTTACCGGGTGAGAATAACTTGGAGTTAAAATGCGACGTGTTTTATTCCGTTGCCGTAGAATTCGTGGTTTTCATATAGTGCGGACACGTTACGAAGGAGGTTTCTGAATGAAGCGCAGCATGGTTTTTGCCGGGTTGGCGGTGGTGATTGTATTTTCCGGTTGTGTCAGCATGAAGGTGCGAAAATACACGGAAACGGAGTATGCGCCGGTTCCTGCAGATCAGGTGGTCGTATATGATCAGGCGGAGGATGTACCTGCCGTGTATGAGAAAATCGCCACGATTCATGTGCAGGATGCCCTGGTGCATGATAATCGGGAGCGGGTGCTCAACAAGATTAAGAAACAGGCCGGCGCCCTTGGGGCCAACGCTATCGTTTTGGGAACGCTGAATGCGCCCACGGTGCCTGCGGAGTTTCATGAAGATCCGGAAAAATATCATGAATTACCTCAGCCGGTGCATGATGCCGACCCGGATACGCAGGACGCCTGGATGAATGTGGATGCTGTTTTTGTAAAAACATCGAATTAGCGCTTGTCACTGCGGCGGCACTGCGGTACAAGGGCGGCTCCCTTTTGAAAAATGATGGGCCGGTAGCTCAGTTGGTAGAGCATTTGACTTTTAATCAAAGGGTCTCGGGTTCGAATCCCGACCGGCTCACCATTCTTTCAAACCTCCTTTTCCTTCCGCCTCCTGTGTTAAATTGTCGCATAAAAAACTGTTTAACCGGAGGCGGCTTTGCGGTATTTTCTCCACCGGTTTCGAGCAGACAGCCAATAAGGAGACGGGCGATGAATGAGAAGCGGAAAAATGCACAACGGACTTCGGCGGGTTTTACCCTGATTGAAATTTTGCTGGTGGTGGTCATCATCGGTATTCTGGCGGCCGTGGCCGTACCGAAATTTTCCGGTCGTATCGGCCAGTCCAAAGAAAGTGCCTGCCGGGCAAGCCTTCAGGCGATATCGCTGGCCCTGGATATGTACGAAGTGGACCACGGCAACTATCCCAACTCGCTGCAAGAGCTGATCACCGGTTCCAGCCCGGAATGGCACGGACCCTACCTGAAACAGGGGCTGCCCAAAGATCCGTGGGGCAATGAATTCATCTATGCCGCGCAGCAAAACGGCTATGATCTTAAGTCCACCGGCGCGCCCGGCGGCGGCGAAATCAATTTGCAGGGCACGGCGAAATAAGGACGACCCGGCAGATCGGGCCGATGCAACAGGCCGAAACAGCATGAAACACCGGACCCATCACCTTTTATCGAACAACACCCCGCCGCAGGCGGGGTGTTTGTTTTTTCGCCATCGCGGCGCCTTCACACTGATCGAAATACTCCTCGTGGTGGTGATTATTATGATCGCAACGGCGGTGGCTATTCCGTCGTTCACACGCTCGTTTAGGGGCGCCAAGCTGCGCACGGCGGGACGCGAACTGGTCATGGCAAGCCGGTATGCGCGGAGTGTGGCCGTCTTGCAGCAGGTGCAAACCTCGGTACTCTACGATTCAGAGCTGGGAACCTGCGAAATTGTATCCGTCAGCACCGGCGAAGAAACCAGCAAGTTCCTGAATGACACGACCGGTGAAGAAGCGGAACAGGCGCCCGCCACCGTGAAATCGCTTTTGAAAAGAACGTTTCCCGAGGGGGTTCAAATCACATCCGTGCAAAGCACCGATGAAAATGCCGTGCAGGAAGTTGAAGGCATTTTCTACGTTTCGTATTATCCAAATGGACAGTGTGATGCCTATGAAGTGGTGCTTACGGATGACCGCGGACAGAGCCTGCGGATGGAAGTCGATGCGCTGTCCGGTAAATCCACGGTGACTTCTGAGAATTGAACGAATGAAGAAAAACCATCCAGTGAAGCGGCGAGCGTCCAGACGGGGTCTGACACTGATTGAAGTGCTGATGGCGCTGACGATCATGGGCATCGGTATCGCGGGGCTGGTGGCGGCCGCGTCGCGCTGTCTGGCGGTGGCCCGTCAGGCGAAGAACTACGAAAATGCGCGGCGCCTGCTCGGGGATGTGGAAATGAAATGGCAGGAGCATCTGCTTGAACTGGATGAGGAGGAGGCGCTGGAAGCCGACAGCGAATCCTGGAGTTTCGAACCCCCGTTTGAAAGCTATACGGGCCTGTGGGAACTTGAAGAAGTCAGCCAGGAGGCGGATGACGAAAATGAGGGCCTTTTCAAATTGCGCCTGCGAATTTCCTGGTCCGAGCGGGGGCAGGAGAATTACGAAGAAGTCGTGACTTATTTGTACAGTCCGGATGAAACAAAAAGCGGAAGCGTGACGTCGAAGACGGAGTAACCGGCGTCCCTTTTGGATACCGAATGAACACAGGCAAACAAATCAACGCGGGATTTACGCTGCTGGAGCTGATGGTGGCGGTAGTGCTGCTGGTGACGGCAATGACCATGATCGTCGGCACGTTCACGGCCGTGATCAAGGCGTGGCGCCGCGGCGACGAGCTGCTCCAGGAACTGCATCACGGCGATTTTGTGTTGGATCAGCTGGTGAGCGGACTGCGCAGTGCGGCGTTCTTTTCCTCGGCGCCGGACAAGTACGGGTTTCATCTCGAAGATCAAAGCAGCGGCCCCTACGATAATGACATCATCAGCTGGGTGACTTCCGGCACGGCTTTCATGCCGAAGGATTCGCCGCTGACGAAAGGCATGCACCGGATTGAGGTGACCGTGGAAAGCAATGACGACGGCGAACCGGCCGTGGCGATCCGCGCCTACCCGCACCTCGCGGACGAAGAGGACATCGAAGAGGCCGAGCCCTGGTTTGTTTCCACCGAGGTCAAGGGACTGAACTGCCGCGTGTACAATCTGGAGGAAGAGGACTGGATGGATGAGTGGGAGTTCACCAATTCACTTCCGCGCCTGGTGGAAATCACGGTGTATCTTGATCCGCTTGAGGAATTCGGTGATCCGGTGGAATTGAAACGCGTGGTCGAAATTCCGCTGGGCAGTCATGAGGATATGGGCGGAGATGCGTCCGTGACGGAAAGCGGCGCAGGCACGGAATCGGCGGAGTCTTCCGCGCCGTCGGGCGGCGCGGCCTCTCAGGTGGAATCGGAACTCAAAACCCTGGAGAACCCATGAAGCGGCCCGCGTCCGATGGCATCCAAATGAGAAAAGCGGTTTTTCCAATGATTGGAAAAACGGGGCGAAAAGTTTCCAACGATTGGAAAAACGGGGCGGAGGGGGAATCGGGGGCGGCGCTGATTGTGGCGCTTTGGGTGCTACTGATTCTGGCGCTGCTGATTGGCGGGTTTGCGTTTGAAATGCACATTGAGGCGGGTATTACGTCGTACCACCGGAAGAAGCTTCAGGCGCAGTATCTGGCGCGGGCGGGCGTGGAGTATGCGCGAATGCTGCTGATTCGCAGTGCGAACGCCGAAGAGGAGGATGAAGCCAGTAGCGAGGAAAACGAGGCGCTGGTGGAAAATGCAGTACGGCTTTCGCGCGGCGTGAGGGTGAGCGGAATGAGTGTGGAACTCGGGCGCGGGCGGTTCCTGCTGGATATTGCGCCGGAAGAGGGACGGCGGAATGTGAATGTGTTGACCGATGAGGAGTGGGAGGAACTGCTGGATCAGGCCAATGTGCCGGAAGACGACTGGGAGGAGCTGATTGATTGTTTCGCGGACTGGATTGACGAAGGCGATGAGCACCAGCTTAATGGCGCGGAATCGGACGACGCCTTTTATGAAAATGCCGGGTATGCGTGCAAGAATGCGAAGCTGGATACGGTGGATGAGCTGCGGTTGATCAAGGGGTTTACGCAGGAGTTGGTGTATGGCGAAAAGGCGACGGAGGAAAATCCGGAGCCGATGACCGGAATCGCCCGGCATCTGACCACATGGGGCGATGGGCGAATCAATGTGAATACGGCCACGAAGGAAGTGCTGATGACCCTGCCGGGGATGGATGAATGGGTGGTGGAGGATATTATTGAGGGGCGCTCGGGCGAAGACGGCGAGGATGGTACGCGGGACGATGGGTGGGAATCGGTGGACGAAGTGATTGCGGAAACGGGAATGTCGCCGGATTTGAAGGATAAGATTACGGTCAAGGATAAGCAGTATGTACGCGTGGTGTCGGAGGGGGAAGTGGGGAATGTGCGCGCGGGGATCTGGTGCGTGATGATGATTGAAGAGAGCGAACCGAAAGCGGTGTTTTGGCGCGAAGAGATCATGGATTAGTTGGCGGGAAACTTGACAAGGGGAAGGCGTCCCCGTACCTTTCAAAAACTTATGGCAAATCCACTTATAACCGGCTTGGAAATCGATAGTTCCGGCATATCCTGGAGCAGCGTCCGGCGCAAAAAGAAGCGTCTGGAAACGGTGGATTCGCGCCGAAAGGACGTGACACCGGCCATGTCGCCCGACGGGGTGGATTTTGCGGCAGAGGAAACACAGCTCGCGCTGAAAAAGGCGCTGGGGGGGCTGGATGGCCTCTGCTGTTATGCGCTGCCGGCATCCCACATTTTACTGCGCGTCGCGGAACTGCCCTCCAACGATGAAAAAGAACTGCAATCGATGGTGGAGCTGCAGGTGGACAAGTTCTGTCCGTTTTCCATTGATCAGATGCAGTTTTCGTTTGAGATCATGCTGCGCCGCGAAGAAAGTGCGCGGGTGCTGATTGCGGCGGCGAAGAAGGACGCCGTTACGGTGGTGGGTGCGGCATTCCGGCACGGAGGCGTTATTCTGCATCGGCTGGATTGCCGTGCGGTGGTCTGGTGGATGGGTATGGCGGAGCACGGTCACATCATCGCGGCGCATGGAAGGCAAACGCTGCTGCTGATTGATCAGGCTGATATTTCCATGATTGTGCTGCATCACGGCGAGCCGGTGATTTTTCGGGCGCTTGGGCTCAGGCATCAATATGAGACGCAGGATGACTATGCGGAACTGCTGGATGAAATGCGGTTTACGCTGACCACGCTGGAGGCGGAGTGGGGCGAGGCGGAAGCGGTGTGCCTGGATATTTGGTGCGAAGGCGAAATCGACGCCCCCCTGCGCGCGGCACTGGGCGAAATCCATCCCGGGGGACTGCGTTTTCACCGGTTGGATGAGCTGCCGCCGTTCACGGAGCTTCTGGCGCGGCGCAGTGCAGAGGAACGCGTCGTGCGGATCAACTTGTCGCCTTCCACCTGGCTGGCGGATGAGCGCTATCGGGCCACCCTGCGCAAGCTGGGATTGCTGAGCGTCCTCTTTGCCGGATTGTGGCTGGCGGTGATGACGATACTCCTGGTTTTCCTGCATGTCCGGGCGAAGGGCTTTGATGCGCTGGAGTCGGGGCACGCGACTCTGCAGGAGCAGGCGGGCGCGGCTCGAAAACTGAGGGCCAAGGTGAAATCGCTGGAACAGTATTCTGATCGTTCACGGTCGGCGCTGGAAGTGCTGCGGGAAGTGAGTGTGAAGCTTCCGCCGGGCGTGGATTTGACGCAGATGAATTATAAAAAGGGCGAG
>CAZISY010000021.1:43466-47271 GCA_964542025.1 uncultured Verrucomicrobiota bacterium | reverse complement strand
GGCCGGGAGCGTATGCCGGAATCGTGGGTGGTGCCCATTCAGGGCATTAAGATGAAACTGTCCACGACGGATTTTGGTCATCTCGGGGTGTTCCCGGAAACGCGCCATCAATGGGCGTGGATCGAAAAAACGATTCGGGCTCTTTCCGCGGAGTCGGGGCGCACGCTGAATTTTCTGAATCTCTTTGCCTATTCGGGCGGCGCGACGCTGGCGGCGGCGAAGGCGGGCGCGGCGTGCTGTCATTTGGATGCCTCGAAGGGCATGGTGGACTGGGCGCGCGAGAATGCGGCGCTGAATGGTTTGGAAGGCGCGCCGATCCGATGGATTGTGGAGGACGTGAATAAATTTCTGCAGCGCGAAATACGCCGGGGCCGTCGCTACGACGCGGTACTGCTCGATCCGCCGTCGTTCGGACGCGGCCGCAAGGGCGAGCTTTACAAGGTGGAGAAGGATTTGGTGGATACGCTGGTGAACGTGAAGCAGGTATTGAGCGATGATCCGGCCTTTGTGCTGCTGACCTCGCACACGCCGGGCTTTTCGCCGCTGGTGTTGCAGAATCTGTTGATGCAGATTCTCGGAAAGGGACGTTTGGCCTGCGGGGAAATGCTGCTCTCCGGCGGAGAGGATACGCTGGCGCTCCCGAATGGAACCTGGTCGAGATGGATGGCTGCCCGATGGAAAACCGCGACGCCCGAATCCTGACCGCGGAGGCTGTGCTTTACGCGGATAATCATCTGCTGGCGGTGAACAAGCCGGCAGGACTCCTCACGCAACCGAGCGGGACGGATCGCGACAGTCTGGAAGAGCAGGCGAAGGCGTGGGTGAAGGAACAGTATCAGAAGCCCGGCAACGTTTTTCTGGAGGCCGTACACCGGATCGATCGCGAGGTGAGCGGTGTGGTGCTGTTCGCCCGCACCAGCAAGGCCCTCTCACGCATGAATGAACAGGTGCGCGCGCATAACGTGTGCAAAATCTATCATGCCCTACTGGAACGAAAGCCGCCGAAAGAGGCCGATGAACTCGTGCATTATTTGAAGCACGGCAGTCACCGGGCGGAAGTGTGCCGGGCGGGCGATGCCGATGCCAAAGAGGCGCGCCTGCGGTACCGCGTGATTGGAAATGTCATTTCTCAAGGGCTGACCCTGATGCTGGTGGAAATTGAGCTGCTGACGGGGCGCTATCATCAAATCCGCGCTCAGTGCGCCGCGATGGGATGTCCGATCCGGGGTGATGCCAAATACGGGGCGCGGCAGTCTTTTGGCGGGGACGGCATCGCGCTGCATCACCGTCGGCTCGAAGTGAACCATCCGGTGAGCGGGGATCGGCTGATTTTCGAGGCGCCGTATCCGGACTGCTGGGGCGCTGTGACTCCGGCCTGACGCGCGGCGTGATCCGAACGTCCCGTATAGCGCGAACAAAAATTCTGCGAAATTATTAGATTGCGGTGGAGGCCGGAAGTGTATAAACAGTCGTAAGGTAAAACGGTTTACCACGGGCGCGGGTGCATTAACAGAATTCCATCGGCAATACGTGAAAGGGCGGAGTATGAAAAAACGTTTACTCAGTGGTGTGTTCGGCATTTTGATGATAGCGACGGCTTCCTTCGGGGCGGCGGTATTTTCCGGTGACGGGGGGACCTTTCTCACGCTGTCAATCAACGGAACCCCGACGACGTTTCAAATGACGTACAGCAGCCAGAATGAGCCGATGTTCAACGGATGTAATCTGGGGGTGTTCAGTCGCGCCGATGGCGATACGCTCGTGCTGACCGGTTTTGCAAACAAGACGCAGGAGGATATGGGCACCAGCGTCTCGCTGGGCCGTTTGGCACACTGGAGCTACCCGGAAGGATCGCCTTCGACGGTCGGTGCCGTAACGAATATTTCTGATAATTGGCGGCAGGTAGAGCAGTACGTTGAAGTGCATTACGCCACCAATCTGTCGGAAAACCTCCTGGCCGGGCTTCCGGCCGGACGCTACAAGCTGGCCTGCTTCGCACAGGCGGATGGCAACTTCAATCCCATTTTCGAAAACAACAACGGAAGCAATTTTGTGGCATCCTTTACCCTCATCGATGAGTCGGCGGCCCGTGGGTCCAATGTGGTGTTCACGGATAACGGCCAGGTGACCTTCGGATTTTCCTGCGTGATGGATGCCGGCTACGGCAGCGACGTATTCGTGGTCGGCAATCATCCCGCCCTGGGCTACTGGTATCCGGTCAACGGCGTGAAACTGCACTGGACGGACGGCAACGTCTGGACCGGACAGGTCGCGCTTCCGTGCGGCAACAGTTATCAGTATAAATACGTGATCAAGACCAACGCCGGGGCCTCTTTCTGCGATGCCGGAAACAACACATGGGAAACGAACGCGAACCGCTTTGCCTCTACTTCTCTCCTGCCGGAAGCGCCGTCATCGGGCAAGACGATGCTTTATTATTCCACATGGACCAACGCCTTTCTGCTGTTTCAGCGCGACTACAGTTCCTTCGGGCAGGTGGTGGAAAACACCAACTGGTCGAATGTGGAATTGACGCGGATCGGCGCCGGACGCACCGGCGGGGAATATCTCTACCGGCTCGACGGCTTTTCACAGCGCGGCGAGGCGCTGACCTTCATTCCGCATGGATTCAAGAACGGCGCGGAGGAGTGGGATCACAGCCAGGTGTCCGGCGGAAATTATTATACCGATCTCGACACCTTTGTGCTGCAGGACGGCTACCTGTATAACTACTGGCCGCCCGCGACCTATTCCGCCGGCACGATCGAAACGCAACTCGTCGCTTCCAGCTATGAGCCCGCCGTGTCATCGCGCTGCATTCGCGTGTATCTGCCCCGCCATTACTCGCAGAACACCTGGAAGAAATATCCCGTCCTCTACATGCACGACGGACAGAACGTCTTTGCGCCCGGCGGCATCTACGGCTGCTGGAACGCAGAGAATGTGGCCGACGCCATGATCGGTCTGGGCAAGATGCGCGAAACAATCATTGTGGCCATCGACAACACCGCCTCCCGCAGCCGCGAATTCATTCCCCCCACCGACAACGAAGGCGCGGGCACGGGCTTCGCCGATCAGTACCGCAATTTCATCGTCAACGATGTGAAGGCCTATATCGACACCAACTACCGCACGCTTTCCGATCCCGCCAACACCGTCATGATCGGTTCCTCCTACGGCGGCGTGGTCTCTACCTACATCGGACTGACGACCAACGTGTTCAGCAAGATCGGCCCGATGTCGCCCGCCTATGGCGGATGCACCAACTTCGTGGCGCAGCGCATGGACGCCGGCGACACCTTCGGCCTGCGCATCTACACCGACATGGGCACCGGCGCCTACGATGTCGACGAAGTCGCTCGCTACTGGGACGTCTGCAACATGTTCCAGATCGACGGCTATGTGAACAACGACACCCTGAAATCCGTGATCGCCTGCGGGGCCGATCACAACGAAGCGGCCTGGAATGCGCGCCTCTACGTGCCGTTCTGTTTTCTCCTGAATCTCCGGGACGAGCCGAACCTCATCGAGCAGGAACTCCATCCGCCGGAAGCCGCCGGCAGCGTTTCAACCAACGGCTTCAGCATTTCCTTCCGCAGCATGAAGGGCCGGCAGTACATCCTGCAGCGCTCGCAAAGCCTGCTCACGCCCGTCTGGAGCAACGTGTCCACCGGCAGCGTGGAAGAAATGCAATTCAGAAGCGCCACCCTGTCCGATAATCCCGCAGGCATCGGCGCCTGGTACTACCGCGTGAAATGCGCCGCCTGGCCGAACTGAAAACTTCCAACGATTGGAAAAACGCGTC
>CAZISY010000021.1:0-43366 GCA_964542025.1 uncultured Verrucomicrobiota bacterium | reverse complement strand
GTGAAATGCGCCGCCTGGCCGAACTGAAAACTTCCAACGATTGGAAAAACGCGTCCGAATTTTTCCAACGACTGGAAAAATCGCCGCCGAAAGTTCCAACGATTGGAAAAACGCGGATGAAAGGTTCCAACGACTGGAAAGGATGCGGGCATGAAAATGGTACGCTTGGCAGTTGGCATGTTGCTGGTCGCAGGCGTTGCAACGGGATGGGGGCAGACGTTCCGCTATGAAACGCCGGTCCGTGCGACCTGGGATGGCGATGCCGCGACCGCGATTGTGATCACCTGGGATCGGCAGTCGCCCGGACGCGGCACGGTGCGGTATGGCGTGACGACGAATGACACGCGCTCCGTCAGTGATGGAGGCGGTTGCCATTTTCACGCGATCAGGCTGACGGATCTTCAGCCGGGCGCCCGGTATTTTTATGAAGCCTTTTCCTCGGACGGTTTCACGCAGCGCGGGACTTTTCGAACCGCGCCTCCCGCAGGTGCGCCGATTCATTTTGTGTTTCACGGGGATTTGTACGGCAGCGTCACGGAAACGGCGGCACGGGGCGTGGCGGATCAGATTATGCTGGAGAACCCCGACTTCATTATGGGGCTGGGTGACGCGGCATTTGAAAATTTCACCGACACCGGATTCGATACGTGGAACGCCTTCTTCGGCAATTGCTCGAACATGCTTTCGGGCGCAGTTTTCATGCCCACGATGGGCGGCCATGATACGGCTCCCAATTCGGATTACGGGCGTGCCATCTATCAGCGCCTGTTTGTGCTGCCCGAACCTTCGCTGGGCAACAGTTATTATTCGATCTCCGTCGGAAATATCCGTTTCATCAGCCTGAATACGGAGCCGGATGCCGTCAGCCAGAATGAGTGGCTGGCGATGGAGTTGCAGGACGCCGCCTACGACACCAACGTGACCTGGATCATCACGACCGGTCATGAGCCGCCGTATTCCTACGGGTATCGTCCGGGTTCGGATGATCAGCGCACCAACTGGACGCCGCTGCTGACCCGGTACGAGGCCGATCTTATGGCCAGCGGGCACAGTCATAACTATCAGCGTATGATTCCGATCAACGGAGTGCGCTATCTGGTGGCCGGCGGGGGCGGCGGGCGGCTTTACGAATCGGCTGTGGATGAACCCATGCAGGCCTTTGCCACCACCTGCTATCATCACGTTTCGTGTCACCTCTCCGGAAACGTCATGCAGTGGGATGCCATCCGCAGCGACGGTTTGCTGTTTGATTCCGTCACCTTCACGAATGATCGGCAGGTGCGCGTGGAACCGGCGTTTCCGGTACGCGGCCAATCCGTCCGCATTTTCTACCGCGCCTCGCAGGGGCCTCTCACCGGGTCGGTGCCCGTGTACATTCATCTCGGAGTGGACGCCTTTACCAATGCGCTGGCGGATGCGCCGATGACCTGGGATGCGGGCGCGGCGTGTTGGATCTATGAATGGACGGTGCCCCTGACCGCGACCGGGCGAATCGCCTTTGTGTTTCACAATGCGTCCAATGAGTGGCACAACAATTACTCGGAAAACTGGCAGGCGCTGCTGGCGCGTGCGACGGTTTCGCCGAACCCGCTGACGGCAGGAACGCAGGCGGTGATCCGGTATGAAGCGGATATGGGGCCACTGGCCTCGGCCACAGGAATTACTGCCGGGATCTCCTGGAATGGATCTTCCCGGGGCGACGCCAATCTGATTCCCATGACGAAGGGCGACGGCTCGCTCTGGACCTGTCCGGTGACCATTCCCGCCGGCGTGAAAAGCATGGCGGTGAATTTCTATGCCGGGAATCAGCGGGACAATAATTACAAACGCGGATGGACGTTTCCGGTACAGGGTCCCGCGGCGCCGTATTGGCCGCCCGCCCCGCTGGCTGCTGCGGGTTCGCCGATAATCACCTCCAATCCGCCGGGCGCCCTGCCGGATAATATCGGTGATAATGTGGATCTGGTCATGCAGGGTCCGCCGCTGAATGTGGTGGATGGTCCGCTCGGATTCGGAGCATTCGGTTCCATCTGGGTGAACACCGACTCCACGAATCTCTATCTCGGCGGATACGGCGCTGATCTGGGCGGCAGCAACAACGTGATCGTGCTGTTTGTCGGCGTGGATACGCTGCAGGACAACGCCTGGAATCTGTGGCACAAGAGCGGAACTCCGAATGCGCTGGATTATCTCTGCAATGTCAGTTTCACCGAACCGCTGGATGTGGCGATTGTACTCGGCGACCTGTTTGCGGATGCCCCGTCGTATCCGGACTTCGTTTACGGCGGATACAACTTCGGGCAGGGCGTGTATTACATCGGAACCAATTACGACGGTTTTTCCGTGATGTCGTCGGCGCGTGTTTCGCAGTTTCATGGGAGCGGAACAAACGCCTGCAGCACACAGGGCGATGCCGATCAGCGGCGAACAATGCGTTGGGAAGTGGCTTTGCCGTGGAGCTCCATGGATGCGTCCGGACCGACTGCCATCTCCAATATATTCATCTGCGGGATTATCGCCTCATCGTCGGTGGAGGGCAACAACCGGTACCTTTCCCGCGCCGTGCTTGCGGAAAGCGCCTGGGGATTTTCCGATTCCTATAAACAGCATGCCTATCACACCGTGACGATCAGGCCCCTGCGCGTCAACCTGCCTCACGCAGATCTGCGCGGCGACGGCATCCCCAATTCGTGGAGGCAGGAAGAATTCGGAACGCCGGACGGTCCGCCCGGCGATGAAGATTCGGATGGCGACCGGCAACCCAATGCCGATGAGTATATCGCGGGAACGTCTCCGCTGGATTCTTCCGCCGTCTTTGCCGTGGATGCGGGCGGCGATCCCTCCGGAGCGTCGGCGAACCTGCGCTGGCCGTATGCGCCGGATCGCTGTTATGATGTGTTTTTCAAAACCAACCTGCTGAACGAAACCTTTCAACCACTGGCCGCCGGATTGACCACGAATCGGTTTGTGCCCGGAACCAATGGATACTATCGAGTCGGTGTTCGCTTCATGAATCCGCACTAATGCTGCGGGAAGCAGGCTGAATTCCGCCCGGCGCCCGCTGAGTTTCTGCTTGTTTTTTTGGACCGGCCTGCCCAGCATGTGCGGCATGAATACTGAGCAAAATGCGGAGGGTGCGGGCGGAATGCGGCAGGCTGCACTGGTCAAACTGATCATCTACCTGGTCGTGATGGCCATCCCGCTGACGGTGGCGATTCAATACCGCTGGCTGCCGAATGACGATGCGCTTCGGCATGCCGCCAAGGCGGTGTCGGGCAGAGCCTGGACGGATGTGCTGGTGCTGCGGGAAGGCGCGGAGCTGGATCAGCATCCCGGCTGGCATGCGTTTCTGGGCCTGGTGCATGGGTGGACCGGCGGGGATGCCGCGTTCATCACCGTCTTTTCATACATCGCCCTGTTCATTCTGTTTTGCCTGACGCCGGTGCCGGTGCTGCGCCGTCCGGAAGCGTGGGTGGCGGCGCTGCTGCTGTGTACGGTGCTGGTGCCGGACATGTTTATCTTCCGCCTGATGAGGGGGCGTCCGTATCTGTTTACGATGTCGGTGCTGACGGCGCTGCTGCTGATCGGGCGCGGCGAGCGGTTGGGAAAAACAGGTGCGGGGGGTGCGCTGCTGCTGATCGCCCTGGCAACCTATGTGCACAGCGCCTGGTATGTTTTTGTACTGCTGCCCATGGCCTTCGCGCTGGCAGGCGCGTGGCGCAAGGCAGGCGTATTTGCGGTATGCTGGCTGGCGGGATCGCTGCTGGGCGCGGCGCTGACGGGGCATCCGGTGGCGTACCTGACGCAGCAGTTCGAGCATGCGGTGCTCTCCTTCAGTAATGGTGCGGTGTTTCGCCAGTTGGTGGGAGAATTCACGCCGCTGTTCCCGGCCTGGCCGTTTCCGCTGCTGGCGGCGCTCATCGCGCTGATGAAGAAAAATGTGTGCGGCGAATGGCCGCGGAAAATGCTGCGCGATCCGATTTTCATCCTGGCCGTTTTGGGGTGGGTGATGGGGCTTCGCGTGTATCGGTTCTGGGCGGACTGGGGGCTTCCCGCGCTGCTGCTTTGGATGACGTTTGAGTTGGAGGCCATGCTGGATCGGATGCCGCGCGGCGCGTGGAAGCGGGTGGGGCTGACGCTCTTTCTGTGCGGGGTGTTATATCTCGGTGCGACGGCGGATCGCGAGGGCATCTGGAGCAATCAGCGCGTGAGTTATCCCGGTTCCGGGCAAAGCGCCGGGCAAAGCCGGACGGTGCCGTGGCCGGCCGATGAGTGGATGCCCGGAGAAGGAGGCATCGTGTATGCCGATTCCATGTGCGTGTTTTACGATTGGTTTTTGGATCGGCCCGATGCGCCCTGGAAATATATCTTGGGTTTTGAGTCGGGCCTGATGCCGCCGGACGATCTGCGCATTTACCGCGATTTGCAGTACTGCCATTTTGATCCGCGCGCGTATCAGCCCTGGGTGGCGAAGATGCGCCCGCAGGACCGACTGGTGATGCGGATGGCCAGGCCGGAGGATATTCCGGAACTGGAATGGAAAAGCATTGATCGCGACCGCTGGATCGGGCGAAAGCCCGCACGGGAAAATGAGGTGCGCCCGTGAGCCGATTCCATCGGAGTGTGGTGTTGCCCTTTCTGCTGGCGGGATGCGCGGCAACGTTACTTCAGGCAGAAACGATCACGCGTGAAACGGTCCGGGTGGCCGGCGGCTCGTTGGTAATGCAGGCGGTTGATTGGAGTGGACAGCCCACGGGAACGGCCTGCCGGGTGACGGTCGGCCCGGTGATGATGGATGCCTGCGAAGTGACGTGGGCGGATTGGAAGACCGTGCAGCGTTGGGCGGACAGCAATGGATACGTCATGACGGTGGGAAAGGGCAGCGACACCAATCATCCCGTGCAGAAGGTCAACTGGTACGATGCCGTCAAATGGTGCAATGCGCGGAGCGAAATGGACGGGCTGACGCCGGTGTATTATGTCACTCCCGAATGGACGGACGGGCATTTGTTTAAAACCGGCGAGGTGGTGCTGACTTCGGCCTGCGTGCGGTGGGAGGCGTCGGGCTGGCGTCTGCCCACGGAGGCGGAATGGGAATGGGCCGCGCGCGGCGGGTCGCAAAGCTGCGGGTATGTGTACAGCGGAGGCCATACGCCGGACGAGGTGGCGTGGTACGTTGTCAATTCCGTGAATGCCGCCTATGACATGGTTGCCGGGCACGGAACCTGTGCCGTGCGGACCCGGCAGCCCAATGAACTCGGTTTGTACGATATGAGCGGGAACGTCTGGGAATGGTGCTGGGATTGGCGGGGCGATTATCCGGCAGGGGAGGCGGAAAATCCGCACGGCCCGGATGCGGGAACGTACCGAATAACACGCGGCGGCGGCTGGATCGCCGGGGCGCCGCATTGCCGGGTTGATTTCCGAAACGGCGCCGCTCCGATGGTGCGTGATTGCATCTTTGGCTTCCGCGCCGTGCGAAATGCGCCGTGAGACGGCACCCGACCGGCAGCCGGCATGGGGATTATGTGAGGTGAAGGATCAGCAGCGCAGTGCCCATGCCCAGAAGGTAAAAGGCGAATGAGGCCAGGGAGTAGCGGCGGAAGAGGCCGAGGCAGAAGTGAATGCAGGCCAGGCTGACCAGAAAGCACACGATGAAGCCGGCAACGAGCGGAATGCGCAGACCGTTCAGTTCCGCAGCGGTCATATGGGCGGATTCCAGAATGGCAGCGCCGATAATGGTGGGCGCCACCATAAAAAAGGAAAAGCGGGCGGCATTCACGCGCCGCTGTCCGGCGAGTACGCCGGTACTGATGGTCAACCCGGAGCGCGACGCGCCGGGCAGAATGGCGAGGACCTGGGCCAGACCCATCAGAACAATGGCTTTCCATGTCATCGATTCCTGTCGGGGGGCATGGCATTTTTCACAGTATAGAAACCACAGTGCGGTGGCGATCATGATGGCACCGATGATGCCGCTTTCGCGAAAAAAGCTCATGTGCGGTTCGATCCATGGGCCCAGCAGTGCGACGGGGATGGTTGCTGCAATCAATTGTCCGATCAGGCGGCGATCTTCCGCGCGGGCGGCGTCGCGCCAAAGGACCGCGGCCATCAGCATCCGGATCCATTCTCTGTGGAAATATACAAAGATGGCGAGCAGGCTGGCGGCATGAAGAACCACATCAAAGAAAATCCCGCATTCATCGGACCACCCGAGCAGTTCGCGGATCAGCACGAGGTGGCCGGAACTGCTGACGGGTATAAATTCCGTGATGCCCTGGATCAGGGCGAGAACGATGCTTTGAGAGAGGTCCATGCGTTCAGGGGTACCTGATGTCCTCCGGGGCTTCCTCGTCCTCTTCGTCGTCCACGATCACCGCATGTTTGGGAAGCAGCGGCATGACGAAGGTATAAACAAAGCCATAGACCACCATGCCGAACGCTGCGCCGACCGCGACATGGGAGCGCAGGAACAGCATGGCCACCGCGAAGCAGCAGAAGGCGAACCAGACCACGCCTTTGGTGGGCTTGGTGTAATGCACCCGCGAAACCTGCAACAGAACCATGGCCAGCGAGCAGGACCAAATGAGGGCAGCGCAGGGGCCCTTGTCCAGACTGGAAAACCGATCATCCAGCACGCCGCTCTGGCTCAGGAAGACGGCCATGGCGATCCAGCCGGCGTTGACGGTTATGGGCAGGCCGGTATAGCCGTGCTGTCCATGATGCGGGTCAATGACTTTAAAGCGGGCCAGCCGCAGCGCACCGGACAGGACGATGAGCGAGACAAAGACCAGTCCGAACATGCCCAGACGGTTGAAAAGGATCTGGTAGGCCAGTACGGCGGGTGCCACGCCGAAGCTGGTGATGTCCACGAAGGTGTCCAGTTCCGCGCCGAAAGCGCTGGAGGCCTTAATCCAGCGGGAGATGTTGCCGTCGAGTCCATCGAGGATCATGGACAGCATGATAAACTGCGCGGCCAGCAGGTATTCTCCGTTGATACTCTTAAGAATGGAGAAAAATCCGGCGATCAACGCGGCGGCCGTCACCGAGGACGGGATCATATAGCGTATTTTCATAGTAAACCCTTTATTGCTTCAATTTAGCCACGACGGTAAGACCGGCAACTACCTTATCCCCGGGTTTGACACATACCTCCACCTGGTGGGCGGGCAGGTAGGTGTCCAGTCGTGATCCAAATTTCATCATGCCAAAAACATCGCCGGGGCGTACGGTCTGCCCCTCGTTCAGCCAGTACACCACGCGGCGTACGATCGGGCCGACGATTTGGCGCAGCAGGCAGCGGGTTCGTTCATTTTCAATGAATATATTGCTGTGTTCGTTATGTTCGGACGCTGCATTACGAATGGTCAGCAGGTGTTTGCCCGGGGTGTAGCCGAGTTTTTTCACGGTGCCGCCGATGGGCATACGGTTGGTATGCACGTTAAATGGGTTCAGGTAGATGCTGATGCGCACGGCATCGCCGCCGATGTGTTCAGGCTCCGGCATGTATTCGACCCGGCGGATCACTCCGTCGGCGCCTGCCAGGATGAGGGTTGGATCCTGCGGCGGATTGCGCGTGGGATCCCTGTGGAAATAGAGCATAAAGAGTGAAACAAAAAGAGAAAACACCCCGGCGCCGAACATCAGTACACGGCCTGTTCCTGAAAGCTTTGAAGCCCAAATCAGCGCTGCGCAAATCACCAACGGAATGATAATCCAAGGCCAGCCATCTTTAATAATCGGTACGCGCATACAACCCTTTCACCATAAATCCAACCCCGGGCGAAATAAAAACCCTTTACGGCTCTTTAGCAAGCCAAAATAACCCCCCGGAGAAAACAAAGGGCGGCTTTTTATCGGAATGAACGTGGAGTGGCGAGTTCTTTCTCCGATCTTTTTTACGAATGTGCCGTTTCGCTGTGCTTTGGGTGTTTTTGCTGAAGTCTATCAGTGGCTTTTGGAGCATGCCGCCCGATTGTGCGATCCTGGATTTAGCAGGGGCGTGAGTGCCACCGCGTGAGGACGGTCACATCCAAACGCGTGAGTACCCTTCCGGAATGGAAAAAACAGCGGGGCGCAGTGGTACTTTTTGGGGTGGGGAAAGCTGAATGGTCAGGCGCAGTTTCCGGTTTTCCATAATGTGGATCAGCACGGGATAGCCGGTAAGTCCAAGCAGTCCCTCCACGGGCACACGCAGCAGAGAGCGGCTCAGCGAATTGGCCCCCGGCATGGACCACAGGCGCTCATAAAATTCGGCCAGCCTGATCAGGCCGACAAGATCGCTCTTGCGTATCCCTGCCGTTTCCCAGGGAACAAACCAGATTTCCTGAGCCTGAACGCCGTCCCTGAAAACAAGGGCCTGGCTGCACTCGAAGGGGCCTATGGTTTTCCGGTTTTTGGTGTACTTCACCTGATAATTGGATGCCGGGCTTTGTTTTGGTTCGACGGTTTGACCCCCGGTATGACTTCCGAATTGTTCATTCAGAAAATCGGAGACGCCCTTGACCCCGTTCTGCAGTGTGTTCATGTGGTCTTCATTGATTTCCACATAGGTTTGGTCGCCATAGCGAAGTTGGTGAATCATGGCGGTGTCACGATTGTAAATCAGCGCGGACTCAAATCCGGTCAAGGCTGTGGTATTAATTTTAACCATGCGCTGATCCAGGAACAGGATCAGCGGGGCAGGCGTTGGACTGGACGCATAATCGGTATAACCGGCGTTGATGACATACCCGCCCTCAGCGCAAATCGTCCAGCAGGAGAGGAAAATCGGCACCCATCCCAATTTTTGGCTCATAAATCTCCAGAATCATTACGAATTAATGGAGGCGCTCCACCATGTAGAGGGCCAGTTTTTCCAGGGGTTCGCGGGCGGTGTGATCGAACGGGGCCAGGTCGTCGACGGCCAGGCCGGCCAGTCGCCGCGCATCCTGACGTGCAGCCTCAAGGCCGTGCAGCGTGACCCATGTCGATTTATGGTTGCGCTCGTCACTGCCGATCGGTTTGCCCAGGGTGGCTTCGTCGGACGTGACATCGAGCACGTCATCCGCAATTTGAAAGGCCAGGCCGCAATGGTGCGCGTAGTTGGTGAGCGCCGCCAGCTGTTCCGCAGAGCCGCCGGCCGCCATGCAGCCCATGCGGCAGGAAGCTTCGATCAGACAGACGGTTTTGTGTTTATGAATGTAGCGCAGTTTTTCGGCATCGGCACCGCGGGTTTCCGCTTCCATATCTTCCACCTGGCCGCCGATGACTCCCTGGCTTCCTCCGGCGCGGGCCAATTCACGAATCAGTGCGCATGGATCGTACGGAGCCGGTGCCGGCGAGTCGGCCAGTATTTCAAACGCGAAGGTCAGCAGGGCGTCGCCGGCCAGAATGGCATTGGCCTCTCCGAATACCACATGCGAAGTGGGATGGCCCCGGCGCAGGTCGTCGTTATCCATGGCAGGCAGATCATCATGAATCAGGGTATAGGTGTGCAGGCATTCGAGGGCGACGGCGGCCCGGTGCGCACAGTCCGGCGCTCTGCCGCAGAGTTCCGCCGAGGCTAGACACAATATGGGGCGCAGGCGTTTTCCTCCGCAGAACAGGCTGTACCGCATAGCTTCATGAATCATGGCGGGCCGCGTTTTTTTTGCAGGCAGCATGGCGTCCAGCAATTGGTCGGCTTCGGATTTGCGCTGCGCTAAATAGGTTGAAAGATCAAACATGACACCACCTTTGTCCCGTATTTCCCGGGCGTATTCGGGGGGGTGTATGACACGAACAACCTTCGATGCCAAGCCCAAATGCGCGGCAGTTCATTGAGTGAACGACGTCAAATAAAAGCACATAATCATTGACACGCGCTGGGGAATTTTGTAACTGCCCCCACCGTGCTTAGATTATTTATGCCTCTCCGTTGTTCCTCTTTGCAGGGCAAGCGGGGTTAGTGATCGTCCGGGATCGTTTTTCGTATGTTCCCGTGCACTGATCAGGCAGACAGGTTTTCACCCGGAAAAGCCGATGGCGTTTTTGTGTCTGTTCGCTGCGGCTTTTAGGGCGGTTGTGTTGTCATGTAATCGTGTGATTTTGAAAATCATGCAAAAAAAATGAGGTTTCTGTTGCAGAATGGCGGCGGGGTTTGATACTTTGCGCGCTCATGTTGTCAAAAAAAGGGAATAAGGTATGCCGACAATTAATCAGTTAGTGAAGAAGGGACGCAACACGGCCGCGCAGAAAAGCAAGTCGCGCGCGCTGGCAGGCTGTCCTCAACGCCGCGGTGTTTGTTTGCAGGTAAAGACGCAGACGCCGAAGAAGCCGAATTCCGCGCTGCGGAAGATCGCCCGTGTTCGCTTGACCAACGGCCAGGAAGTTACGGCGTATATCCCCGGGGAGGGGCATAATCTGCAGGAACACAGCATGGTGCTTGTGCGCGGCGGCAGGGTGAAGGATCTTCCTGGCGTCCGTTACCACATCATCCGCGGCACGCTGGATTGTCTTGGCGTGGATGGACGCAACCGGGGCCGCTCCAAGTATGGGGCCAAGACGCCGAAAGCCAAAAAAGCATAAGGAAGTTTCATGAGAAGAAGAAGCGCTGAGAAAAGAGATGTTATTTCGGATACGCGGTACAACAGCGATATTATCGCCCGTCTGATTTCGACCATTATGAAGAGCGGGAAGCGCTCGGTCGCGGAGCGTGTGGTGTACGGCGCGCTGGATGAAATCAAAGAGAAGACCGGTGAAGATCCTGTAAAGGTTTTCGGCGAAGCGCTGGAAAACATCAAGCCGCGGCTTGAAGTGAAGTCCCGCCGGGTTGGCGGTGCGACCTATCAGGTGCCGCTGGAAGTGAGCCCGGAGCGTCAGGTGTCGCTGGCTCTGCGCTGGGTGGTTCAATACTCCAAGGCGCGCAAGGGTGTTCCGATGGCGAAAGCGCTGACCATGGAACTGCTGGATGCCCAAAAGGGGCAGGGTGCCTCAATCAAGAAGCGCGACGATGTACACAAGATGGCTCAGGCCAACAAGGCCTTTGCGCATTACCGCTGGTAAGCGCTGAAATACGAGTGGATATGGTATCCGTGGCAGACAACCCCCAAATGCGCATAAGCGATCCGAAGCCCAATGAGGCGGCGGGTCGTCGCTGTGCTTTGTCCAATATACGCAATATCGGGATTGTCGCGCATATTGATGCGGGGAAGACCACCGTTTCCGAGCGGATACTTTTTTATACCGGGCGCGTCTATAAAATGGGTGAAGTGCATGACGGCACGGCCACGATGGATTGGATGATCCAGGAGCAGGAACGCGGCATCACCATTACGAGCGCCGCGACAACGTGCTTCTGGAAAGATCATCAGATCAATCTGATCGACACCCCGGGGCATGTGGATTTTACGGTGGAAGTGGAACGCTCACTGCGCGTATTGGATGGCGCGGTGGGCGTTTTTTGCGGGGTGGCCGGCGTTCAGCCGCAGTCCGAGACGGTTTGGCATCAGGCCGACAAGTATCGGGTTCCCCGTTTGGCATTCATCAACAAACTGGATCGCAAAGGCGCCGGCATGGAGCATGTGCTTCAGTCTCTGCGTGATCGGCTGGCGGCGCCCGTTGTGGCGGTACAGTGGCCCATTGGACAGGAAGAGCAGTTCAGTGGAGTGATTGATCTGCTGGAGATGAAGGCGTATACGTTCGACACCGAATCGCAGGGTGTCGAAATGACAGTTTCAGATATTCCCTCCGACCTGCTGGTGGAAGCCGAGATGCGGCGCACGGAAATGATCGAATACCTCGCCGAGAAGGATGAAACGGTACTGGAACATTACGTCGTGGATCCTGGCGTTTCTCCCGACGTGCTTCGTGCGGCCATTCGCCGATTGACTATCGCCAACAAGGTGGTTCCAGTGTTGTGCGGATCGGCTCTGAAGAACAAGGGCATACAGCTGCTGCTCAATGCGGTGGCTGATTATCTGCCGTCACCGCTGGATGTTCCGCCCGTCCATGGATTTCACCCGAAAGATCAGCGCCCCCTGGAGCGCCGAACGGATGACCATGAATCCTCCTCAGCGCTGGTTTTCAAAATCAAGGCGGATCCGTATTACGGAAAACTTTCTTTTGTCCGCGTGTATTCCGGAATGATTAAAAAAGGGCAGAATGTATTCAATGCCCGCACCCGCAAGCGGGAACGTTTGGGTCGGATTTTGCAACTGCATGCGAACCACCATGAGGATGTGGACGTGTTATACGCCGGTGAAATCGGCGGGCTGGCAGGCTTAAAGCAGGTGACCACCGGGGATACGCTTTGCGCGGAGAATGATCCGGTTATTTTGGAAAGCATTGTCTTCCCGGAACCGGTTATGGCGATGGCCATAGAGCCCAAAACGCAGTCAGACCGGGCTGCCCTTGAAGAGACGCTTCGCACGCTTGAGGAAGAGGATCCGACCTTCAAGGTGGCGCGTGACAACGAGACGGGACAGCTGATCATTCGGGGGATGGGCGAGCTGCATCTGGAAATCATAAAAGACCGGATGTTCAGAGAATTTAAGGTAAAAGCCAATGCCGGCCAACCGATGGTGGCCTATCGGGAAACCATTCAAAAGGGCGCAGAGGCTTCGTATATATTTGAGCGTGAAATCGGCGGTCACGGACAGTTCGGGCATGTCGTACTGAAAGTGACTCCGCGCGAACGCGGCGCAGGCAATGACATAGGGATGAGGGTATCAAAGGAGGTTATACCTGCGGAATATCATCAGGCTGTGCTGGATGGCATCACCGACAGTCTGGTCACGGGAGTGCTGGGTAATTACTCGCTGGTTGATGTGAGTGTGCAGGTGACGGGCGGAGCCTTTCATCCGGTGGATTCCTCGGATGTGGCATTTCGCACGGCAGCCGCCATGGCAACGCGCGAGGCAATCAAGATGGCATCTCCCGTATTACTCGAACCCGTGATGCTGTTGGAAATCATCACTCCCGAAGAATTTATGGGGGACGTGATGGGTGACATCAGCGGGCGTCGGGGAAAGATTAAATCGATGGACAGCAAAGGTGTGGCTCAGATTGTACTGGCTGAAGCTCCTTTGGCCGAAATGTTCGGATATGCCACGGCATTACGGTCGTTGACGAAAGGGCGCGCCAGTTATTCGATGGAGCCGAAGCAGTTTGAAACTGTGCCGGAAGCAATACAGCAAAGCATATTAAGCCGGTAAGGATAAAAACAATGAATGGTCAGAGAATCAGGATACGATTAAAAGGGTACGATCACCGGATACTGGATCAGTCGTCCGGGGATATCGTGGAGACTGCGAAACGTACGGGCGCCCGTGTGGCGGGACCCATTCCGCTGCCTACCCGCATTGAGCGGTACGCGGTGAACCGCAGTCCGCATGTGAACAAGAAATCCATGGAACAGTTCGAGATCAGGACGCATAAGCGGTTGCTTGATATCATCGATCCGACCGCCAAGACGGTGGATGAACTGAAAAAACTGAATCTGCCTGCGGGCGTAGACATCAACATCAAGATCTGAGTGCAACTATGAATGCGTTGATTGGAAAAAAAATAGGAATGACCCAGGTGTTTGATGACGCCGGTCAGCAGGTTCCCGTCACGGCGCTGGAAGTGGGGCCGTGCGTAGTGGTTCAGCTGAAGACGTCTGAGAAGGACGGCTACGATGCCGTTCAGCTCGGGTTTGAAGATCAATTGGTCAAGAGGCAGACGAAGGCGGCCGCGGGACATTTTAAAAAGAATGAAGTTCCCAACAAGCGAATCCTGCGCGAAGTCCGTTTGGATGAAGGAAACACGGATTTGAAGGTCGGCGATACGCTCACGGCTTCCGTGTTTGACGGCGTGTCGTATGTGGATGTGATCGGCGTATCCAAAGGGCGCGGGTTTCAGGGTGTGGTTCGCCGGCATGGTATGGGCGGAGGCCGCGCGACGCACGGTTCCGGCCAGCATCGCCGTACGGGATCCATCGGGATGAAGGAATGGCCCGCCCGCGTATTGAAGGGCAAGCGGATGCCGGGGCACATGGGGGCTGAGCGAGTGACCGTTCAGAATCTGAAAATTGTTCAGGTACGTGAGAGCGACAACATTGTGCTGGTGCGCGGATCAGTACCCGGTCCTTCCGGCTCGGTTGTTTTTGTGAGGAAATCAATAAAGAAAGCGGATAAGCCGTCATGAGTAAGATACCCATACGCAATATGAAGGGCGAGCAGCTGGGCGAGTACGAACTCGCCGATTCACTGCTCGAATTTGAAAAAGGAACGCAGGCCATGCACGACGCCGTGGTTGCGTATCTGGCTCATCAGCGTGGCGCTACGGCCTCCACTCTTTCAAAGGGTGAAGTGGCCGGCAGCAACCGGAAGCTGTGGAAGCAAAAAGGAACGGGGCGCGCCCGTACTGGGTTGCGTCAGTCGCCGGTGTGGCGCGGTGGTGGTGTAGCGTTTGGTCCGAAACCGCGTCTGCACACCAAGAAATTGACCCGCAAGATGGCGCAGCTGGCCTTTCGCCGGGCCGTGAGCGAGAAGGTGGCGGCCGGCCAGCTGGTGTTGCTGGATGATTTGACGCTGTCACAGGCCAAGACCAAAGAAATGCAGGTTCTTCTTAACAATCTGGCATTGAAACGGGGGGCCTTGTTCCTGGTGGATGAGCTGGATCAGAACCTTGCTCTGGCATCGCGCAATCTGAAGCGCCTGGAAATGACATCGGCCAAGCTGGCCAACACCTATCAGGTGCTCCGCTATCCGATGGTCGTTGTGACGAAAAAAGGAATGAGCGACCTGGAAAGTCGATTGCAGAAAAAGACTGGGGGCGAGGAATGAGAGACGCATATTCAGTGGTCAAAAGACTGTTGTTAACGGAGAAAGGCGCCCGTCTCGGCGAGGCTGAAAACAAGTATCTGTTCAACGTGTCCCCATCCGCCAACAAGCTGGAAATCAAGCGGGCGGTGGAGCAGTTGTTCGGCGTGAAGGTGCTCAAGGTCAACACGATGAATCGTCAGGGCAAGAAGAAGCGCGAACGCACCAAAAACTTCGGTGTGACGGCATCCGCTCATCGGGCGGTGGTCACCCTCAAGCAGGGCGACAAAATCGATCTGACATAAAGGAGAAGGAACGTCATGGCTTTACACAGTAATAAACCAACCACCGCGAGCCGCCGCTTTACGGTACTTTCTGATTTCAAAGAAATCACGAAGAAGACGCCGGAGCGCTCTTTGCTGGCGACCCGCAAATCCAAGGCGGGGCGCAATTCGGCCGGCCGCATTACGGTTCGGCATCGGGGCGGCGGTCACAAGCGCCACTATCGCATTATCGATTACAAGCGGGATAAAATCGGCATTCCGGCCACGGTGACAGGCATCGAGTATGACCCAAACCGTTCGGCCCGCATTGCACTGCTGACCTACGTGGACGGCGAGAAGCGCTACATCATTGCCCCGCTTGGTTTGGAAGTCGGCACGAAGATTGTGGCCGGGGCTGAGGCGGAGCCGGTAACAGGCAACTCGCTTCCGCTTTCGCACATTCCGCTGGGTATGCCGATTCACAATCTTGAGTTGAAGCCGGGTCGCGGCGCTCAGCTGGTTCGGACTGCGGGCGCTTCTGCGCAGATCATGGCCAAGGATGAACAGTTTGCCACGGTGAAGATGCCATCCGGAGAAATCCGCATGATTCCGTTGCGCTGTTATGCCACGATCGGTCAGATCGGCAATGTGGATCATGAGAATATATCCGGCGGCAAGGCGGGTCGTTCTCGGCACAAGGGCGTTCGTCCGACGGTGCGCGGTGTGGCGATGAACCCGGTGGACCATCCGATGGGCGGCGGCGAAGGACGCACCTCCGGCGGCGGGCATCCGGTATCGCCGTGGGGCAAGCTGGCCAAGGGCAAGAAGACCCGGGCCAGAAGAAATACCAGCAACAAGTTTATTATTCAACGGAGAAAGAAATAAGCCATGGGTCGTTCAATTAAAAAAGGGCCTTTTGTCGAGGACAAGCTGCTGAAAAAAGTAGACCGGATGAATCAAACCGGCGAGAAAAGGGTGATTAAAACCTGGTCGCGCCGTTCCATGATTCTTCCTGAATTTGTCGGCCATACGCTGGCAGTGCATAACGGAAAAGTGTTTGTGAACGTATTCGTGACGGAAAACATGGTGGGACACCGCCTGGGCGAGTTTGCGCCCACCCGGACGTTCCGTCGTCACGGTACGGCGACAGACAAAACAGTGATGCTGAAGTAATCGTATGGGATGTTTGGAACGGGACGGAATGACTTGGTAAAACAGACGCGAGAGATTTTTTCAGTAAATGCTGGAAATTTAAACGCGAATTCTTAAACTGAGCGCCTTCCTTTTCTTCAGACGGCAAAATCCGGGCGGTTAATTAACGGCGATAAGTGGTAAGTGGGTTGCTATGGAAGTAAATGCGATAACAAAATATGTAAGGCTGTCACCAGAGAAAGCACGGGACATGGCGCGCGCCATCCAGGGGCGTCCGGTTTCCGAAGCCATTAATTTGACGGCGGCCAGCAAGCGGAAAGCGGCGCTGCAGATTGCCAAGACGCTGAAATCGGCAATTGCCAATGCGGAAAACAACAACGGATTGTCGGTTGACAACCTGATTGTCAAAGAAGCGGTGATTGATGACGGTCCGCGTATGCGCCGGTATTGGCCGCGGTCACGCGGGATGGTGAGTCCGATCGCGCGGCGAACCTGTCACATTAAAATCGTTTTGAGTGACGAAATAAGGGGTAAGCGCAAATAAAGCGCTTGAAAGGAGTTCACTTTGGGCCAGAAGGTAAATCCCATCGGGTTGAGGGTGACCGTCAATAAAAATTGGGGGTCACGTTGGTACGCAAACAAAAAAGAATTCGGCAATCTTCTTCATGAAGATTTGCTGATTCGAAAAGTGGTGTTGGAGCGCCTGAAAGATGCAGCGGTTCCGGAGATTCTGATTGAGCGGTATGCCAATCGGGCTCGCATCACCATTTTTACGGCTCGGCCCGGAATTGTGATCGGTCGGAAGGGTTCGGATATTGAAAAGATCCGCGAAGAATTGACCAAGATGACCGGTAAGGAAATTTATGTGGACATCAAGGAGGTCCGGAATCCGGATCTGGATGCGCAGCTGGTGGCGGAAGGAATAGCCCTTCAGTTGGAACGGCGTGTATCCTTCCGGCGCGCGATGAAGCGTGCCATTCAGATGGCCATGGAACTGGGCGCGTTGGGCGTTCGCGTGCAGGCCTCTGGCCGGTTGGGCGGCGCTGAACTGGCGCGACGTGAAAGCTATAAAGAAGGAAAAGTTCCTCTGCACACCCTGCGTGCGGATATTGATTACGGTTTTGCGGAGGCTCGTACAGTCGCCGGAAAAATTGGAATCAAGGTCTGGATTTGCCGGGAAGAGGAAATAGAGAAACCGAAGGAGAAGACCCATGCCGCTTATGCCTAAAAGGACCAAGTTTCGCAAGCAGCAGCGCGGGAACCGGAGCGGTAATGCGACTTCCTGCAATACCATTGCGTTCGGTGAGTACGGATTGCAGTCGCTGGGGCGAACCTGGATTACAAACATTCAACTCGAAGCATGCCGCATTTCCATTAACCGGGCGATGAAGCGCAAGGGGAAGGTGTGGATTCGCGTATTCCCGGACAAGCCGGTTTCCAAGAAGCCGCTGGAAGTCCGTATGGGTAAAGGGAAGGGCGCGGTGGAAGAATGGGTAGCGGTTGTGAAGCCGGGTTGTATGTTGTTTGAGCTGGACGGCGTTCCGGAGTCGATTGCCCGGGAGGCGCTTCGTCTGGCTTCCAACAAACTGCCGATTCGTACGCGGTTCATTACGCGACATGCGCATAAATAGTGTTTATTAGGGAACGAGTATGAAAGTAACGGAATTTAGAAATCTGACAGGCGAAGAGCTGGAGCAGCGCCGTGAAGAAATGAAAAAGGAGATGTTCAATCTCCGGCTTCAGCAGACCAGCGGGCAGCTGGAAAAGCCTTCGCGAATCAGGGAATTGCGCCGCGATCTGGCCAAGGTTAACACGGTGATGACCGAGCGCCGTAAAGAGGTGAGGTAAGGAGCATGAACGAGAATCGTGGATTACGGAAGAGCCGGGAAGGCGTGGTGGTGAGCAGCACCATGGATAAAACCATTGTGGTCAAGGTGTCGAGTCGTTATCGCCATCATCTGTACGGCAAGGAAATGAGCCGTTCGACCAAGTTTTATGCGCATGACGAAAAGAATGAGGCGAAGGTTGGCGATGAAGTGCGGATCATGGAGACCCGGCCGATCAGTCGCATGAAACGCTGGCGTTTGGTGGAAGTCACCAAGCAGGCAAACTGATTTTGTAATTGGAGCGGTAAAGATGATAGCACAAGAAACAAGGTTGCAGGTGGCGGACAACACAGGCGCCCGCGAGGTGCTGTGTATGTGCGTGTTGGGGCAGCGTAAGCGGTACGCGCATATCGGCGATGTGATTCGCGTGGCCGTGAAGGAAGCGCAGCCGCACGGAATGGTGAAGAAAGGCGAGAAGTTCAAAGCGCTGATCGTGCGGACAAAACAGGGTATTCGCCGCGCGGATGGTTCGGTACTGAAGTTCGACCATAATGCCGTCGTGCTGGTGGACGACCAGATGAATCCGAAGGGAACCCGTATTTTCGGCCCGGTCGCGCGTGAGTTACGCGAAAAGAATTATATGAAAGTCATATCCTTGGCCCCCGAGGTGATTTGATCATGAATAAAGCAAAAGCCGTGAAACAGAAGTTTAAAAAAGGCGATATGGTGACCGTGATCACCGGGGATGATGCCGGCAAGAGTGGGAAAGTTCTTCAGATCATGCCTCAAAAGGGATGCGCTGTGGTGGAAGGGCTCAACCAGGTGAAGAAGCATCTGCGCAAATCACAGGAAAATCCCAATGGCGGTATCGTGGAGAAGGAAGCGCCGATTGTGCTTTCCAATCTGAAGCGGGCAGATGGCGCTTCAAAAAAGTGAAGAACAACAGGTTTGAGTAGTCAGAGGTAGAAAGGTTTGCGGGACATGACCACGCTAAAAGAGAAATATAAAACGAGCATTGCGCCCGGATTGCGTAAAACATTGAATTGCAGCAATCCCATGCAGGTACCGAAACTTCAGAAAATCGTGCTGAATATGGGCGTAAAGGCCACGATGGATAAGGATATGCTCAAAGCCGTGACCGAGGATCTCGGGCGGATTACCGGGCAGAAGCCGGTTGTTACGCATTCCCGGAAGAGCATCGCGAACTTCAAGCTGCGCGAAGGAATGCCGATCGGCGTTAAGGTAACGTTACGCGGTGATCGTATGTATGAGTTTTTGGATCGCCTGATCAACATTGCGTTGCCCCGTATCCGTGACTTTCGGGGGATCTCCGCAAAGGCCTTTGACGGGCGTGGCAATTATACCCTGGGTCTGAAGGAGCAAATTATTTTCCCCGAAATAGACCCGGATCGCGTGAAGGCGACGCAGGGTATGGATATCACCATAGTGACAACAGCGAAGACGAACGACGATGCACGGACTCTGCTGCGGGAGTTTGGTATGCCGTTTGCGAATTGATAAGGGAGGATATTCCGTTGGCTAAGAAATCATTGATAGCGAAAGCACAGAGAGGTTCAAAGTTCTCGGCAAGAAATTATCATCGTTGCCGTCGTTGCGGGCGTTCCCGCGCGTATCTGCGGAAATTTCAGTTGTGTCGTATTTGTTTCCGGGAGCTGGCTTCAGAAGGCAAGATTCCCGGAGTAATCAAGGCCAGTTGGTAACGGCCCAGGGTTGGAGTAGACAATGAGTGTATCAGATCCCATTGCGGACATGTTGACCCGTATAAGGAATGCGCTGGGCGCCGGCATTGACAAGGTGGAAATGCCCCATTCAGTGATGAAGAGCGAACTTGCGCGTATACTGAAGCGGGAAGGGTATATTGTAGATTATACAACGGAGGGTCACGCCAACAAGCGTACGCTTCGCGTGTACCTGAAGTATGATAAAGATCAGAAACCGGTTATTCAGGGTTTGAAGCGCATCAGCAAGCCGGGCTTGCGCAGGTACGTCGGCGCTTCAGAAATCAAACGGGTGCTGAACGGGCTGGGTATGGCCATCATCAGTACTTCTGCAGGCGTCATGACAGATATGGAAGCCAAAAAGCAGAACGTCGGTGGCGAAATATTGTGTCATGTGTGGTAAATAAAAGGTTTTTTGAGGTGCTACAATGTCAAGAATAGGAAAAAAGATAATCGCCGTGCCTGCGGGTGTGTCGGTTACTGTGAAAGGGCAGGACGTTAACGTCAAGGGGCCCAAGGGGGAGCTGAACCTGACGGTTTCTCCGCTGGCAGGTGTGACGGTTTCCGGGAGCGAAGTCACCGTGACCTGCAAGGATGAATCCAAGGCCGCACATGCCGTGCATGGAACCACCCGCAGCTTGATCGCCAATATGATCGAGGGTGTTCGGAGCGGTTTTAAAAAGCAATTGGAAATTAACGGAGTCGGCTTCAGGGCGCAGCTGCAGGGACGTCGCATTACGATGTCGCTGGGGTATTCCCATCCGATCCTTTTTGATATTCCGGACGGAATTACCGTGCAGGTGCCGGATCAGACTAATATAACGATCGAAGGGTGCGACAAGCAGTTGGTGGGCGAGGTCAGTGCACGACTGCGGTCCTATTATCCTGCGGAGCCGTACAAAGGCAAAGGTGTGAGGTATAAAGGCGAACGGGTCCGCCGCAAGGCAGGCAAGACGGTGGCTTAATCATGAAGGTAAAAACAAAAAAAGAATATCGGGTGCGCCGGCATTTGCGGTTGCGCAATAAAATTCAGGGAAACGGGGAATGCCCGCGCATGAGCGTGTTTGTTTCGAACCGCCACATGTATGTACAGTTGGTGGACGATTCGCGTGGTCAAACGCTGGCTTCGGTATCTACCCTGGCAGGCGGAGAAGACAGCGGGTTGACCGCCGAAAAAGCGGCAGAAATCGGTCGCATACTCGGCGAGAAAGCCAAGGAACTGGGCATTACAAAGGCCGTGTTTGATCGTGGGGGATTTACCTACGGAAAGCGTTTGAAGGCATTAGCCGACGCGGCACGGACAACCGGTTTGGTATTTTAAAGCAGCGATGGGCAGGAGCATATAAGCTATGGATAAAGAACCCCAGAAGGATATGGAATTGCAGGAGCGCGTGGTTCATGTGAATCGTTGCGCCAAGGTGGTGAAAGGCGGCCGTCGTTTCAGCTTCAGTGCGTTGGTGGTCGTCGGTGATAAAAACGGGCATGTGGGATATGGGCTTGGGAAAGCCAATGAGGTGGCGGACGCCATTCGAAAAGGGACTTCGCTGGCCAAGAAAAACATGTTTTCGGTGAAGATGAAGGGCCGTACAATCCCGCATGATGTTACCGGGGAATTTGCCGGTGGCCGGGTGCTGATCAAGCCGGCGCTTCCGGGTACGGGAGTGATCGCGGGCGGCGCCATGCGAGCAGTTCTGGATCTGTCCGGACTGCATGATGTGCTGGCCAAATCACTGGGAAGCAATAACAAGTTAAACGTAACCCGGGCGACCATCGAGGCTCTGAGAAGTCTGCGCACCAGGGAAGAAGTCGAAAGTATTCTCAAATCATAAGCGGGGTTTTGCATCCATGAATTTGCATTCATTGAAAAATACTGAGGGAGCCCGTCATCGCAGAATGCGGGTGGGCCGTGGAGAAGCGTCCGGCAAGGGAAAGACCAGCGGGCGCGGTCACAAGGGGCAAATGGCCCGCAAAGGGGCGAGTCATCGTCAGGCGTTTGAAGGCGGACAGATTCCGCTGCATCGTCGACTTCCGAAACGTGGATTCAACCACGAGAAGCTCTGCGTATTGGCTCCGGTGAACGTGGGCTTGCTTGCCGCTTTTGAAGATGGCACGGTGGTGTCGTTTGAGGAATTGCGCACCGCCGGACTAGCCAATGGCGTTGTAAATGGGGTTAAGATTTTGGGAATGGGTGACCTGAGCCGAAAACTTACCGTCAAAGCGCAGGCCTTCAGTGCCGTCGCCCGCGAAAAAATCGAAAAGGCCGGCGGTCAGTGCGAAGTGGTTAAACCAGTTAAATAGCAAAGTGGGATAAAAAAATGTTATCCGCATTCTCAAACAGTCTGAAAATTCCGGAACTGCGACAACGGATATTTTTTACATTGGGGTTGATTTTTTTGTGTCGGTTTCTGGCACGATTGGCGACACCCGGTGTGGATGCTGTGGCATTGCAGCAGTTAATTGCCCAGTTGCAGAATCAGGCAGGCGGAAGTTTTCTCGGCTTGTTTGACTTGTTCAGCGGCGGTGCGCTGCAGTATGCGGCTGTCGGAGCGCTGGGTATAATGCCGTACATCAGCGCCTCCATTATTCTTCAGCTGCTGACCGCCGTAGTTCCGCAGTTGGAACGGTTGGCCCGTGAGGGAGATGTAGGTCGGCAAAAAATAACGCAGTATACCCGCTACCTGACGGTAATCCTTTGCGTAGTGCAGGCCTATGCGATGGCGGTAACGCTTCTGCATCCGGAGCGTCTGGGTATTGGCATTCAGATCGTGCGCATGGCGGCACCGGCGTTCATTGTGTTGACCGTGATTACCATGACTACCGCGACGATGCTGCTTATGTGGCTTGGAGAACAGATCACAGCCCGGGGTATCGGAAACGGCGTGTCGCTGATCATTACTATCAACATTATCAGCAGTCTGCCGCAGGCTGTAGGTGCCACGATTAACATGTTCACGGAGGTGGACGGCATTCGGCGATTTACGATCTTTCATCTGATCGGGATGCTGATCATGATATTTGCGGTGATTGCGGGTGTCATCGCCGTAACACAAGCGCAGCGCAAAATTCCGGTTCAGTATGCCAAGCGGGTAGTGGGACGGAAAGTATATGGCGGCCAGAGCACCTATATGCCTCTGCGTGTGAATTATTCCGGCGTGATGCCGATTATCTTTGCGCAGGCTATTCTCATGTTTCCCGCAAAAATTATCGGAATGATTCCCGGAGATTTCTGCCGATCCCTTTCTCAGGCGCTATCCTATGGCAGCTTCTGGTATATGTTTCTCTTTGCGTTGATGATTCTGTTCTTTTCCTACTTCTGGGTGGCTACTCAATTTAATCCCATCCAGATCGCCGACGATCTTAAAAAGAATGGCGGCTATGTGCCGGGCATTCGGCCGGGACGGCCGACGGCAGAGTATCTGGATCGAACCATGACCCGGATTACGCTGGCTGGTGCGGTGTTTTTGACGATTATTTCGGTTATCCCTTCGGTCATGTCGCAGCAGTTCGGTATTCCGTGGATCGTCTCGTCCTTTTTCGGGGGAACGAGCCTGCTGATTGTTGTAGGCGTGATGCTGGACACGATGCGTCAGGTGGAGTCACACCTGCTGATGCGGCACTATGATGGATTTTTGAAAAAGGGCAAGTTGAGGTCCCGGAGATAGCTATGAAGGCGATCGTGCTGCTGGGTGTTCCCGGCGCCGGAAAAGGGACCGTGGCGGAATTCGTCGCTCAGCACACGTCGTATAGGCAGTTATCGACGGGTGTTATTCTCCGCGAATCAATGAGGGATGGCACGGAGCTTGGACGCAGCGTGGAGGTTTACATTGACAAGGGGCAGCTGGTCCCCGACGGTATAGTGCTGGACGTGGTCAGGGATCGGCTGGCGAAGGATGACGGGCAGGTTGATTACATGTTCGATGGTTTTCCTCGGACAGAGCAACAGGCAAGACTCTTTGATGACTTACTTCGCGGTGAGTACGGCACAGAGGTGCAGTGGGTTTTTTATCTGGAGCTTTCAGGCGAACAGGTAATCCTGCGGTTGACTGGAAGGTTGTGCTGTCGGGTGTGCGGCGCGGTTTATCACCGGAGCCATAAAAAGCCGCTCATTGACGGAGTTTGCGATAAGTGCGGCGGTGCCGTGGCTACTCGCGATGACGATGCGGAGGCGACCATCCGGGAGCGGTTGCGGGTTTTCGAGCAGCAAACCTCCGGGCTGGTTGCTTATTATGAGAAGCAGAAGAAATTGATCAGAGTTGACGCCTCCGGCCTTCCGGAGACAGTGGCTCGGGAGGTAATGCGGAATCTGACTCGCGTTTGTGATGGTGCTGAACCGGTATGATAAATAAAAAAGAGAACATTATACTGGACGCAGTTATTGTGAATGTGATAGGACATTCCGCCTTTAACGCAGAGCTGCAGAACGGTTATCGCTTTGTAGCGTACGGTCTGGGTGAGCTTGCCCGTGGGTCGGAAACATTTCGGATCGGGGAGACCATCCGGGTGGAGATGTCGCCGTTTGATATGTCGAAAGGCAGAATTTTATTACAGAATTCGGGGATAAAAGATGAAAGTTAGAAGTTCAGTGAAGCGTATATGTGAAAGTTGCAAGGTTTTGCGGCGTAAAGGCGTCGTGCGTGTTATCTGTACAAATCCGCGCCATAAGCAGCGGCAGGGTTAAAGGAGAAGAAGTATGCCGAGGGTATTGGGCATTGATATACCGGGGAAGAAACGACTCGAATTTGCATTGCGTTATATTTACGGAATCGGTCCGAAATGCGCGTTGGAAGTGATCGAGAAGGCGCAGTTGGATGGAGCCAAAAAGGCGGACGATCTGACTGACGAAGAAATTACGCGTCTGGCCAGTGTGTTGCAGACGCAATACAATATCGAAGGAGACCTTCGGCGCGAAGTGTCGCAGAACATTCGACGTCTGATGACGATCAATTGTTATCGCGGTATTCGGCACAAACGGGGACTCCCGGTGCGTGGGCAGCGGACGAGTACAAATGCAAGGACGCGGAAGGGTCCGCGCAAAACCGTAGGGGCCGTACGTGGCAAGGATGCTCGCGCTGCCGCGAAGACAACGACCACGGCGAAATAGAAACATTTGGGTTTGTTGAATTAACCAAGCCAGGGATTGTATTATGTCAGAAGTGGAAGAAACAGTGGAAACGGTAGAACCGCGGGGTAATGCGGAAAACAAAGCGACGGCTCCTGTCGTGAATGATGGGGATGCTTCAAAGGACGCGGGTGCGGCCGGCACTCCGGAAGTCGCGGCCAAAAAAGCGCGCGTTAAGGGCGGAAAATATATTCCGGTCGGCATTGTTCATATCAAGGCAAGCTTTAACAATACCCAGGTATCGGTTACCGATCCGCGCGGCGCTCTGATTTCTTGGAGTAATGCCGGACGTTGCGGATTCAAAGGGTCCAGAAAAAGCACGGCATATGCGGCAACCATGGTTGCACAGGAAGCCAGCCGCCAGGCGGTGGCGCAGGGGATGCACGAGGTGGAAGTACAGGTGCAGGGACCTGGCGCAGGCCGGGAATCGGCCATTCGCGCAGTTCAGTCCGCCGGGTTGGCTGTGACGTCCATCAAGGATGTGACCCCCATCCCTCACAATGGCTGCCGTTCACCAAAACGCCGCCGCGTTTAATATTTAAGAACCTGATTCAGGGAGTATACAGCTATGGGAAGATATGTAGGACCAGTATGTAAACTATGCCGCCGGGAAGGCCAGAAACTTTTTATCAAAGGGGATCGGTGTTTCATGGCTAAGTGCCCGATTGACACGGGACGTCCGATTCCGGGCGGACAGCCGAAACGCCGGCCGAAAATTTCGGACTACGGCGTGCAGTTGCGTGAAAAACAGAAATTGAAAAGGACGTACGGGCTTCGGGAAAGTCAGTTCCGGCTCTTTTTCCAGCGTTCAGCGCAGTTACATGGTATTACGGGCGAAAATCTTCTGCAGATGCTGGAAATGCGCTTGGATAACGTGGTGTTCCGGCTGGGATTTGCTCCTTCACGCGCCGCTGCCCGCCAGGTGGTGAAGCATGGTCATGTTTTTGTAGATGGCCGCAAGGCAACGATCCCGTCCATGCTGATGGGAAAGGGAAGCGTGGTTGAGATTCGCGACCGAGAGAGAAGCCGTCAGTATTCGGCAGCTTTTGTCGAGAAGAATGAAGCGAGGGGCATTGTGCCGTGGTTGAGCCTGGATAAGGAAAATTTGAAAGGCGAAGTGCTGCATGTGCCGACGAAGGAAGAAATCAATTCGCCGTTCAACGAGCAGTTGGTTGTAGAATTGTATTCGAAGTAGAACAACAGAATAACACCATACGGGCCGGCTAATGCCCGACCCTGGGAGATTATATCATGCCGATTAGACTTGGACGTTTTGAAATGCCGAAGCGCATCGAAAAAGATGATGCTTCCACGGCAGAAAACTACGGGAAATTCTTCGCGGAACCCTTTGAAGCGGGTTATGGCCGTACGATTGGCAACTCACTTCGCCGGGTACTTCTTTCTTCACTGGAGGGAGCGGCCATCTATGCGATTCGTATCGATGGGGCAATGCACGAGTTCTGCACACTGACCGGCGTGAAGGAAGATGTGACGGATATCGTACTCAACCTGAAAAAAGTGCTGTTGAAGATGTATACGCGCGAGCCGCGCAAAATAACCATTAAGGCGAGCGGGCAGTGTACGGTGACGGCGGCTGATATCGTTTCGGACGGCAGTGTGGAGGTTCTGAATCCGGATCAGCATATTGCCACCCTGGATGCTGACGGCAAACTGAACATGGAAATGTATGTTCGCGTGGGACGCGGGTATTGCCAGGCGGAGCTGAACAAGGCCAATGAGCAGGTGATTGGGTTGATTCCGATTGACTCCCTGTTTTCGCCGGTTCGCCGTGTGAAATACACCGTGGAAAACACACGAGTGGGACAACGCACCGATTACGACAGGCTGATTATGGAGATTTGGACGGATGGACGTGTTTCTCCGGACGAAGCGCTGACCATGTCATCGGCAATTCTCAGACATCATTTGGATGTATTTGTAAGTTACGACAAGGATCTCATTGAATTTGAGAAACAGGAGCAGGAGACAAACACGGAACGCGAAGAGTTGCGCAAGAAGCTGAATATCAGCGTCAACGAAATCGAGTTGAGTGTTCGTGCCGCGAACTGTTTGAATAACGCCAATATTACGACCGTGGGCGAGCTGGCTCAGAAGACCGAAGCCGAAATGCTCAAGTATCGTAATTTTGGAAAGAAATCGCTCAACGAAATCAAGCAGAAGCTGGAAGAACTGGGCTTGTCGTTGGGTATGACCTTTGATCAGGACCTGCTCAGCTCGTCTGTGAGCCAGAGTGAGGAATAGATCATAAACTTTAGCGAGAGTTATCATGAGACATCGTAAAAAAACAGTGAAATTGGGCAGAACCTCCTCGCATCGCGCCGCGTTGCTTTCGGGGTTGGTTTGCAATTTAATCGCCGAGAAGCGGATTACGACCACATTGGCCAAGGCTCGCGCAGCGCGGAGCATGGCGGAAAAAATGGTGACTATCGGCAAGCGGGGTACGCTGGCAGATCGGCGCCGGGCCATTTCGTTGCTTCACCGGAAGGATCGAGTGGCTGAATTGTTTGATCAAATAGCGCCGGGATTCACCGGGCGTGCCGGCGGTTATACGCGGATTATCAAGATGGGGCGTCGTCCGGGTGACAACTCGGAACAGGCCATTCTTGAATGGATTGATCATACCGCTGTCGTTCCGCAAAACAGCACGGAGAAAAACGAGTCTGCGTCAACAGCCGAATAAGCAGTTGATTCGGGCGGATGAGGGTGGTTTCTGATGTTAAGTCGGCTATTTGGATATTTTTCAAACGACATTGGCATCGATTTGGGCACAGCGAATACGCTGGTTTATGTCAAGGACCGCGGAGTCGTTTTGCGCGAGCCCTCAGTGGTCGCCATTCAGGCGGGCACCAACAAAGTGCTGGCCGTGGGGGAGGAAGCCAAGAGAATGCTGGGGCGTACGCCCGGAAGCATAGTGGCCATTCGCCCGCTGAAAGCCGGAGTCATTGCGGATTTTGAAATTACAGAGGCCATGCTGCGCTATTTCATTCGAAAGGTGCATAACCGGCGCAAGATGGTACGGCCGCGCGTCATTGTAGCGGTGCCGAGCGGTATAACGGAAGTTGAGAAACGTGCTGTAAAAGATTCTGCTACACATGCGGGTGCGCGTGAAGTGTATTTGATTGAGGAACCCATGGCAGCCGCCATAGGCGTCGGGCTTCCTGTTCAGGAACCGGCGGGAAACATGATTGTGGATATCGGAGGAGGTACAACGGAAGTGGCGTTGATTTCTCTGGCCGGTATTGTATTCAGCAAGAGTGTTCGTGTGGGCGGTGATGAAATGGATGAAGCCATCACGCAATATATGAAGCGCGTGTACAACCTGATGATCGGGGAAAGAACAGCGGAAGAAATAAAAATCACTTTGGGATCTGCTTATCCGTTGAACGAAGAAAACAGCATGGAAGTGAAGGGGCGGGATCTGGTGGCCGGTCTTCCTAAAACACTGACGATCACCTCTGCGGAAATACGTGAGTCTCTTCAGGAGCCGGTTTCGCAGATTGTGGATGCCGTGCGGGTAACCCTGGAGCGCTGCCCGCCTGAGCTGTCCGCCGATTTGGTGGATCGTGGCCTGATCATGGCCGGCGGCAGTTCGCTGTTACGCGGTTTGGATAAGTTGATTGCGGAGCAAACGGGCCTTCCCGTGCATGTGGCGGACGATCCGCTGAGTGCTGTGGCGGAAGGCACAGGTGTTGTTTTGCATGAGTTAAATTTCCTTCGTAAAATGGGCGGATATTAAGTACGCCCGACGATTATTTGGAGCGATAAGCCTGCTTGTGTAGAGACGATCTGATACAGCATCGGTTCGGAACCATGGAATGGGATAGGATGCTGTGCAGAACAAAGGGTTGATCACTTGGCTTTTGATACTGTCGTTCGTGCTGCTGCTGCTGAATTTACCGGCAGCGGTAAGCGACTGGACCAAATCGCTGGTACGCGGCAGCATAGCTCCCCTTCAGCAGGTTCTCGGCGCGGTCAATCTGCGCTTCAGCGAATCTGTCACAGTCTTTCGCGGTTTGGGCGGAATGATTCGCAAGAATCGCGAGATGGCTGAAGAATTGATTCATCTGCGTACGCGCGTCCGCGCGTTGGAATCAGCTGAAGGCGAGAATCTCCGTTTACGTTCGCAGTTGCACTTTGCCCAGCAGTCTGCCCGTCACTTGATCCCCTGTGAAGTCATTGGGCGGGATGCCGGAGGGTGGTGGCGGTCAGTACGGTTGAGCGGCGGATTGCGTGACGGGATTTTCAACGACAGCGCGGTTATTACATCCGACGGATTGGTGGGAAGAATCATGGATGTGTCTCAACGGGTTTCGGAGGTGCTCCTGATTTCCGATCCCTCCTGCCGGGTGTCGGCCCGGATTTCGCGAACCGGTGCAAACGGCATTCTGGAGGGTACTGGAAATCCCCTTGATGGCAGTGCCCGCTGCCGCATGCGTTTTATCAACAAGAATGTTCCGGCCCGGGCCGGCGATGAAGTGGTGACGTCGGGTCTTGGAAAAATATATCCGCAGGGATTACTGATCGGATATGTGGAAAAGGTCTATCTGGACGAGGGGGGATTGTATCAGTATGCCGATGTCATTCCAAAAGCGGACCTGGGTATGCTGAACTATGTGTTTGTGGTTTGTGAAGAGGAGGACATGGTGGCGGATTTGCTTCGGGAAACGGGACCCATACGGAAAGAGGGCGAATGAAGGGATTGGTCATGATGGCGGTACTGTTTTTCGCGGCCTTTGTGCAGGCGGCGACCCCCGCATGGCCGCAACTGGGATATTCCGCCTTTCCGGCCCTAACGGCGGCGTCGGTGTATTTCGGCCTTTCGCGAAGTCTGGGAGAGGCCTTGTGTGCGGGTTTTCTGGCCGGGCTATTTCAGGATGCGTTAAGCCAGGTTCCTTTGGGCTTTTCTTCCCTGTGCTTTTGCGTGGTGGTCTGGACGGTGCATCATTTTCGTAACGAGGTGTTCATCCGCAACGGGATCACGCTGGTGCTTTTTGGGGCTGTGGCCAACGCAGGGGTGGTGCTCGTGATGGGCTGCATGCTTTGGTGGATGGGTTTAATTCGTTTGCCGGTGTCGGCGTTTCTTTTGAAGCTGACGGGAAGCCTGATGCTGGGCGGCCTGGCGACACCGGTTATCTGCCTGCTGACGGATCGGCTCTATACCATTCTCGGATTGGATTATCAGGGGCAAACGGCATGACAAAGGGAAACAACATAGATCAGGAAATCCTGCGGGCGCGCCTTTTGCTGGGCCTGATGCTGCTGACGTTTGTGGCCCTTTCTTTTTTCCTCTGGAAAATTCAGGTGGCCCATGGCGGAAGTTATGAGAAAGACATCAGCCGGCAGAGCATTCGCCGGGTTCGAATTCCGGGAATGCGCGGAAGGATTTATGATCGTTCCATGGCATGCCTGGCGGACAACATACCGTCGTATTGCCTGGCGGTATATTTGGAGGAATTACGCAGGCCCGGCGCACTTTCCAACACCGTGAACAGGGTGATGAAAATTGCTCATGACATTTCGGAACGCGTGGGACTGCCGGTGAGCGTGACGGAGCAGGACGTGCGGACGCATATGCGTAAAAGGCTTCCTCTTCCGCTGATTCTCTGGCGGGGGCTGGATGATGAGCAGATGGCCCGTTGGGCGGAGGCGGCCGCGGATATTGCGGGTGTGGATTTATATGTGGAAACAACCCGCGTTTATCCTCTGGAGGATACCGCTGCGCACCTGCTGGGATATGTGGGACGTGCTGCGCCCGCGCAGGAAGATGCCGACGGTGAGTCGTATCATTATTATCTGCCGGAAATGGTCGGCCGTGCCGGTTTGGAAAAGCAGTATGATGAGTTGCTGCGCGGAACATCGGGAGGGCGGCTGGTTCGCGTGGATGTGTCCGGCTACAAATACGGAGAGGTGAGCGCACGGGAACCGGAAGACGGTACGGATATTCAGCTGACGCTGGATCTTCGGATTCAGCAGTTGGCCGAACGGGTGTTGCGCGGGCGGTGCGGCGCGGCCGTGGTGATGGCCCCCTATTCGGGGGAGGTCCTTGCGTTGGCCAGTGTGCCCGGTTTCAACCCCAATGATTTTGTTCCTTCTATCGGTACCGAGCAGTGGAATACGCTGCGCGACGATCCGGACAAGCCGCTTTTCAACCGGGCTGCGGCAGGCGAGTATGCTCCGGGAAGTATTTTTAAGCCGATTGTGGCGTTGGCGGCTCTGGAATCCGGGGCCATTAACGGGAATACGGTATATGACTGTCCTGGATACTATGAGCTGGGCGGCATTCGGTTCCGGTGCTGGAATCATGCGGGCCACGGGGAGGAGACGGTCCGCAAGGCGCTGATGGACAGTTGTAACGTCTTTTTTTTCAAGGCGGCGCTGAAAGTCGGTAATGAAGTGATCTATCACATGGCGGAAGCGATGGGGTTGGGGCGCAAGACGGGCATCGACCTGGATTATGAACGGGCCGGGCTGCTTCCTGATGCCGCCTGGAAACGAACGAGCCTGAGCGAGGGATGGCGGGACGGCGATACCTGTAATTTAGCTATTGGGCAGGGCTATCTGAGCGTTACACCGCTGCAAATGGCCGTTGTGGTTTCCGCGATCGCCAATGGAGGGACGATCTACAGGCCGCACCTTTTGCGGGGCATGAAGCGATCCGATCAGGGGCGTTATGAGATTAGCCATCCGGACGTGGTGAACGAAATGAACTGGTCCGGGGAATCCATTCGGCTTGTGCGAAACGGCATGAGGGATGTGGTGATGGCTCCGGGCGGAACCGGTAGCAAAGCAGCGGTTCACGGGGTGGACATCGCCGGGAAAACAGGGACGGCGGAATATGGTAAAAAAGGAAGTGGAAAAAAATATGCCTGGATGATGGCCTTTGCGCCATTCGAGCATCCCCAGTATGCCGTGGTGGTGTTAGTCGAAGAGGGGATGAGCGGAGGGATGACGGCGGCTCCGCTGATGCACAATTTGCTACAGGGGCTCTTTTATGCGAACACGTCGGATACCGGGGGAGGGCAGGGATGACGGGACGTGAAATCAAACAGATTCTGCTGCGGGTGGATTGGTGGATGGTGCTGGTCATTTCTCTGCTCATGACGGCCGGTATTCTCTTTATCTATAGCGCCTGTTTCCGGCATGATGATTTGCCGGTCAGCGCGTTATACCGGAAGCAGATGGTCTGGTGTGGAATCGGGTTTACATGTCTTTTTACGATGGTGTTTATCGATTATCGAAAACTGGGGGAAAATGCGGTCTGGCTGTACGCCATCGGCCTGGTGCTGTTGGTGCTCGTTTTACTGGTCGGAAAAAAAGTGTACGGGGCCTATCGCTGGCTTTCATTTTTCGGCTTTCAGCTGCAACCTTCGGAGTTTGCCAAACTGGCCACGATGATCACCCTGGCGGCGTTTTTGGGACGGCCTGATCGGGATTTGCATCGGATGGAAACACTGGCAGGCGCCATGCTGATCACTATCGTTCCGTTTTTACTGATTTTGAAAGAGCCGGATTTGGGAACCGCGATGGTGTTGGTGCCGACAGTGATCGGCATGTTGTTTGTTGCGGGTTTACCCCTGCGGGTGCTGCTGTTTTTGCTTTTTCTTGGCGTTTTGATTTTACCGGCAGGATGGCTGGTTTTAAGTCCGTATCAGAAGGACCGCCTGATGGTCTTCATTGATCCGGACCGCGACCCGCTGGGAGCCGGTTGGAACATGGTTCAATCCGTGATTGCGGTGGGGTCCGGCGGCCTGACGGGAAAGGGGTTTTTACAGGGAACTCAGAATATCCTTGGTTTTCTGCCCAGAACGGTGGCGCCGACGGATTTCATTTATTCCGTGATTGCGGAAGAAACAGGGTTTTTCGGGTCTATGGTGATCATGGGCCTGTTTGTGTTGTTGTTGTCCTTTTGTATTCGTGCGGCGGGTGCTGCGCGGGACCGCTTCGGACGGCTTCTGGCTGTTGGAGCGGCGATCATGATGTGTTGTCATGTTTACGTCAACCTGGCGATGACAGTGGGGTTAATGCCGATCACAGGCCTTCCGCTTCCACTGATCAGTTACGGCGGATCGTTCATGATCAGCACCATGATTTCAATGGGCATTGTGCAAAGCGTATACGTTCGGCGCGAGGAGCGCTGACGTGCGAGGAAGGAAGAGGTGTCATTTGCTTTCACTATTACGAAGAAAGATCAACAAGGAGCTGATCATCAATGTGGAAAGCCTGGAAACGCGTGTTGCGCTTCTGGAGGAAGGGCGGTTGGAGTCGTTTTATATTGAGCGGGCTTCGGAAGACCGCATTGTGGGCAGCATATTCAAAGGGCGCATTCAGAACCTGGAAGATGGGTTGCAGGCGGCCTTCGTGGATATCGGAATGAAGAAAAACGCGTTCATCCACTATTGGGATATGATTCCCGAGGATGCGGCACGGCTGGAGGCGGAAGAAGGGGTGAAATCGAAGCGAATCCGGAAAAAGCGATTTCCGCCCGGCGAAATGGCCAAGCAGTTTCCTGTCGGTTCGGAAATCGTTATTCAAATAACGAAGGATGCCATCGGGACCAAAGGTCCGCGTGCCACAGCCAACCTGAGCATCCCGGGGCGCTATCTGGTGATGATGCCGGGCAGTTCGCTCAAAGGCGTGTCCCGTAAAATTGAGGATGCCAAAGAGCGCCTGCGCCTGAAAAAAGTACTGGCGCGCCTGCCGATTCCGGAGAGTACGGGGTTTATTGTCCGCACGGCGGGGGAGGGGGCTCGGAAAACCAGCTTTGTGCGCGACGTACGCGGTTTGCTGACCACCTGGATGGAGATTGAAGAGGCCATGAAAAACAATCCGGCGCCCTGCCGCCTCTACCAGGAGCTTGACTTGGTGGAACGCGTGGCCCGTGATTCGATGACCGAGGATATTGATCGGATTGTGATCGACAGCCGCGATGTGTTTGACCGCATGAAAACGCTGGTTGCGAAGATTTCACGGCGGTCACGCGGCCGCCTCAAATTGTATGATGGCGACATTCCCATCTTCGAGCATTTCAAGGTGGAGAAACAGCTGGCTACAGCGTTCCGGCGCAAGGTTTGGCTGGAATCGGGCGGTTACCTGGTTATTGATGAAACCGAAGCGCTGGTGGCCATTGATGTGAATACAGGCCGGCATAAAGGGGGCACCACACAGGAGGAAGTGATCCTGGAAGTGAATATGGAAGCCGCCGATGAAGTGGCCCGTCAGTTGCGCCTGCGGAATATCGGCGGGTTGGTGGTGATCGATTTCATTGATATGCGTATGAAGCGTCACCAGGCCCAGGTGTACCGGCACCTCAAGGATGTGCTGAAACGGGATCGGGCGCGAACGAATGTGTACCCCATTTCTCCGCTGGGCCTGGTCGAAATGACCCGCCAGCGCGTGGAAGAGAGTATTCGATCGACCACCTATGATAATTGCCCCTACTGCAAGGGCCGCGGCAAAGTGCTGAGCAATCTGAGCATGAGCGTGGAGATTCAGCGTCACTTGCAGGAATTAATGAGGAAGCATCATCAGGATAAGGATCGTTCCTATCGTATCACGCTTCATCCGCATGTGTTGGATCGGTTGCGTACAGAGGATGAACAGGTCCTGGTGGATATGGAGCAGAAATATCAGGCCCATCTGACCTTTGCGGCGGATGTGAACATGCACATTGAGGAGTATGTGATCAGCAACGCGGCGGATAATCATGTTTTATATTCCACCGTGGAAAATACCTCCGGTGAAAACAACTCGTAATCGCCGATTTGCATGAGACTGATGTGAAAAGCCCCGCCGGATATGGCGGGGCTTTTCTGTGTCGGCTCACGTTCTTTGACGGGTGCCGCTGCGCGGCGGCCTGCGGCCTCCGCCTGCACGCCGCGGCGGTCCGCGGCGGTCACCACTGCGAACCTGGCGGTATGCGGCTCGTTTGCGGGGCTCCGTGTGCATGCCCTCCGGAAGTTCCAGCCAGGCATCGTCCGGCTGTTCGCAGGGCAGGCTTCGCCCGATGTACTTTTCAATATCCGCCAGATAAAAAGAATCATCCTCGCAGGCGAAGCTGATGGAAGTTCCCGAAGCGCCGGCGCGTCCGGTTCTTCCGATCCGATGAACATAGTCCTCCGGATCGGTCGGCAAATTGTAGTTGATGACATGGCTGATTCCGCTGATGTGCAGGCCGCGTCCGGCCACGTCTGTGGCAATCAATACACGAATTTTTTTCTCTTTAAAATCTTCCAGCGTGCGTTCGCGGCGGTTTTGCGGCAACGCGCCGGAAATCATGCTGCAGCTGATGCCCATCTGCTGGAGGCGTTCGTTGAGATCGAAGACGGAATCGCGGCGGTTGGCGAAAATGAGTATTTGATCCGGATTTTCACGCTGCATAATGTTGTAGACCAGCGCGATCTTTTTGCAGTTCTCCACAATGTACACCCGTTGGTTGACCGTTTCCACAGCCACATGTTCCGGTTCGATTTCAACGGTGACCGGGTCATTCAGCCATTGCGACGCCAGGCGGATTACATCACCGGTCAGTGTGGCGCTGAAAAAGAGCGTATGCCGTTTGGCGCGGGGCGGGGTGCGGTGAATGATGCTGCGGACATCCGGGATGAATCCCATGTCCAGCATGCGGTCCGCTTCGTCAATAACCAGCCACTCGCAGTGATTCAAGTGCAGGGTTTGCTGGCGCATCAGGTCGATCAGGCGTCCGGGCGTGGCGATGATTATTTCGGGGGAATATTTGGCCAGCGCTTCCCGTTGGTGATGGTAGGATGAGCCGCCGTAAATCGCCAGCGCGTGAATGGAGGTGTATTTGGCCAGCGCCTGAGCATCCTTTTCAATTTGCTGAACGAGCTCTCGGGTCGGCGCCAGAATAAGTGCGCGCGGCGCGCCGTTGCGTTGCTCTATGCTCATTGGACGGCGAATAAGGTGTGTCAGCAGCGTGATTAGAAAGGCGGCTGTTTTTCCGGTTCCCGTTTGAGCTTTTCCCGTGCAGTCGCGGCCCTGCAGCGCATTTGGCAGAATGGCCGCCTGGATGGGAGTGCAGTATTTCCACCCGAGATCCGCAATGGCATGGAGCAGCAGTTCGGAAATGGTAATGTCCTGAAAACGGGTTTTTCCTTCGGCCGGTTCAACCGCATAATCAGCCGGATTCCAGGAGGATGGCGACGTTTCAGCAACCGGAGGGACAACCTGGGCCGGAGCGGGGACTGGTTTAACCTCCGTGCGGCGTCGGGGTTCCGCTCGCCGGGGTTCCGATGCGGCGGGCTTACTCTCCGTACGTGGTTTTCGGGGTTGGTATGATTCAGGTGGTTCCGCTTTTCGCGTCTCCTGGTGTTCCTGAATTGCGGAATGCGGACGACGCGGTGTTTTTTGTGACGGTGTGCGTCTGGATCGTTCCGGATTCTCTTCGCGGTGGTTTATGAATGTAACCATGATTTTACCTCATTGTTTGAAAAGAAGAGCTTGAAGAATAATTGAAACAGGCCACAAGGCGATTCTTTTCGCAAACGGTCGCCGATTGCAGGGTCGGTTGCTGCCTGCGGCACATTTCCGTGGCCAGTGGACATCGCGGGTGAAAGCGGCATCCGGATGGAGGGTTTGAAGGTGAGGGCACATCGCCATGAAGAATAATTCGGGTGTGTTTGTTTCCATCAATGCGCGGTATAGCTGAAATCAGCGCCCGGGTATACGGATGGCAGGGATGGTCTATAATGTTTTGAGCCGGACCCTGTTCCACCATGGTACCCAGATACATGACGCAAAGGGTGTCCGCGATATGGCGGACGACGCCGAGATCGTGAGAAATAAAAAGGTAAGAAAGGCCGTACCGGTCACGCAGATCCATCAGCAGGTTGATGACCTGGGCCTGGATGGAAACGTCCAGCGCGCTAACGGCTTCATCGCAGATAATCAGTTGCGGTTGGAGTGAAAGTGCTCTGGCAATACTGATGCGCTGACGTTGTCCGCCGGAAAATTCGTGCGGATAGCGGTGCAGAGCGTGCGCGCCCATGCCCACATCCTGCAGCAGTCTGATGGCGGCTTCGCGGCGTTCGCGCCGTCGGATCAGGCCGTGCTCAAGCATTCCCTCCGTGACAATATCCATGACATTCATGCGCGGGTTCAGAGAAGAAAACGGATCCTGAAAGACCATTTGAAGATTTCGGCGAACTGCTTTCATGGATCGGGCGTTCAGGGAAAGGATGTCCTGTCCGTTAAAAAAAATATTTCCGGCAGTAGCCGGTTCAAGACGCATCACCGTGCGCGCCAGCGTGGATTTCCCACACCCGGATTCCCCGACCAGGCCAATCGTCGTTCCTTTTTCCAGGCACATGGAAACGCCATCTACGGCGCGGATATGGCCGGTGGTCCGGGAAAAAACGCCTTGACGAATTGGAAACCAGGTTTTGAGATTATCAATCTGCAACAGAGAGGACATGTGACGCATAATAATGAACACGGAAGAAATATAAAGGAGAAATTAGGTTTGCTGAATCACGGTCTTTTCATGTTCATGTGTTTGATCCAATGCTGACGGGGTGAACATAAAGTGCTGAACAAATCGAGCGGTTTTTGTTTCTCTACGCTCGATGAAAACTGCAAAGGATAAGCAATGTCGGCACTCAGAGGTTTCTTCTTTGAGTGGCAAGCCACTGGTGGTAAGGGAAATATCAGAACAGGAGGAGTCTCGGTTTAAGGAACTGTCAGGGAAGTTTCATTACATGGGCGAGGGTCATGCCGGGGGTGATACCCTGCGGCTGGTCGTGGAATGCGAAGGTGAGCTCAAGACCAGAGATATCACCCCCTTTTTGCCCAGACCGAAAAGGCCCACGGACGCATAGACCACCGGAACATCGCCCTGCTGGAGGTTGACGCCCAGACCATCGGGTTCCCGCATGTCGAGACCATCATCAAGGTGCGGCGCCGGTCTTCGACTACGAAGAAAACCGAGACCAGCCACGATGTCTCATCCATCCCGGTCAACACCTGCTCCCCAAAACAGTGGATGGCTCTGATTCGGGGACATTGGGGCGGAGTGGAAATACGAAACCACTGGCGTAAAGACGCCTGCCTCTTTGAAGACAAGACGCGAAGCCGAAACCCCAATATCGTTGCCGCATGTGCCATGATCAGGAACCTCGTGCTCTACTTCCTGAATGAACAACAAGTACACACCACGCTCACCGGCTTCGTCGAAGCCACGGCCGCTGACCCTTCAAAGGCTTACGCAATGATCAAGACCCGGAAGTGAGGTCATATGAAAAGACCGTGGCAGGGCGCCGAACCCGGTCGCCGTCAGGCAGGGGCGAGAAAATCGGCGATTTGCCGCTGGTAGATCAGCCAGTGAACCACGTCGATCTTTCCGGAGTCGATCAGATGCTCCAAATCGGGGAACAGGTTTCCGATCAACGGCTGTTCGCTCATCAGCTTTCGTATCGTTGCGCAGGCGTTCTCCCGCATGGCGCGTGCACTCTCCGCGTACCCGTGATCCCCGGCGTCATTGGAACCGCCGATCGCACCCAGACATTCATACAAACACCGCAGCGCTTCTATTTCCTTTTCAGTCCATCGTTCCGTCATGGCGTTACCTCCCCGGTGCTCTCCGCCTGCTTCAGCCGTTCATATTCCTGAAGCATTTTTTGCGCCTGCCCCGCACTACCCGGCGCTGAACCCGCCGCATACCCCGCGAGATCTTCAAGGAGCGTTTGCAACCCCGCGACAACGCCCCGGCGCACACGGGGATGCACCGTGCCGGGTTCCCACTTGTCGGCAATCCACAGTTTCCACAGCGCGCGTTCACGGAGTGTCGGGTCCGGTTGGCGGATCATTTTTTTCACCAGCGGCCAATCGTTGCGGTGTACCGCATCTGCCGTCAACGCCAGGCAGGCTATCGACCTGATTTGCGCCGACTCATCCTTAAGAAGCCGCTCCAGCGCCGACACGACCGGCGCAGGCATCTGCCCCTTGCAGGCATCCATTTCCAAATGCCGAACCGCGAACAGGCGAAGCGCCGCGCACGGATGGCCGAGCCACTTCGACAGCACGCCCATCAATGCTTCCCGCGCTGCGTGCCGTGCAACAAAGGCGTAAAGATCATCGAGCTTTCTCGCGGCGGACGGCTCGTCCGCCACCACCGCTTCCTCCAGCCGCTGCGCCATTACCGTCACGTCATTCGACGCTCCGAGAATCGCACCGAGTACGCGCATTTCCCAGTCCGAAAAACGAACCAGCTCTTCGCGGTCGCCGACGTTTCCTGCGCCCGGCGGCATGTACATGTAATGGAACCACCAACCGCACGCGGGACATTGCCGAAACGCCTCATCCACACGAACCAGGCTGCGCGCCCCGTCCGGCAGTTCGTCCCCCCGGTCCAGGTACGCCAATGAAGGATTGCCGAGGTCGGCACAGCTTTTGCACGGCGTCATGCGGCCCCGGCTCCTGCTTTCGCCGATTTTTCCAACGATTGGAAAACCGACTCCAAAAGTTTCCAACGGTTGGAAAAATGAGCCGAAAAGTTTCCAATGATTGGAAAAACGGCTCCAAAAGGTTCCAACGATTGGAAATCCCGGCCCGGCGAGGCCGGGCCGCCGCCTGCTATCAGGGTCACATCGTTTTTTGCGCCGGAGGGCATCCGCATTCTGCCCGCCTGTCAGGGCTGTTTGGTTTGTTCCGCCGGAGGCGGGGTTTTCAAAAGGCAGGGCAGGCAGCTTCCGACCGTGCGCCCGCTGACCCGCGTGAGTTGGAAGGCCAGCAAAGCCAGGACCGCGAGCAGCAGCAGGTACTGCCCCCAGGGCGTGCGCCGAACGGCAAAGGAGTCGTTCAGGCTGCGGCGCGCGTTGGGCGGCAGCGCCGCGAGGCGCGTCATGGATGTGCCGAAGGGTACGTTGATCAGGGCGCAGGTGTTGATGGCCCATCCGTTGGCATCCAGGATCGGCCCCAGATTGCGTTTGCGCAGTTTGAGCCAGGCCAGCAGCATGGATGGACCGGAAATCAGCAGGATAACCCCCGCGATGCCGAGCGGTATCCATGCGCCCAATCCGAACAGGGCCTCCAGAAAACCGCCCACCAATGCGCTGATGCCTCCAATGGCCGCACCAATCAGGGCGATCGTGCCGAGATCAAATTTCTTCGGCATGGCGGAAGCCGCGGCGGCGGGTGCGGCGGGTTGCTGGTCGGCCGTGGCCACCGTGGAGGCCGCCGTGGAAACTTTGTCGAGCGAAGCCTGTTCCGCCGCCAGGGCGCGCTTGGCCACTTGCTCTTCAATGAGGCGAACAAATTTTTTGTAGGGCATCCAGAAGGCTTCGCGCACACTGATGGGGTTGGCCACAAGGCGGGTAATGGTGGCATCCCAGCAGGCGCCGCGCCGGTCATAAAAAATACCATTGCGCCCGACCATCAGCCCGTCGGAGTCGCCATCGGTGATGATGGCTACGATCGTTTTCGCGGCACCGGGACGTTTGAGGTCGCAGTAGGCGAGGCAGGCGCCGGAAAGTACGGCCAGGGTGGCGTGTTTGGCGGCATCGATCACTTCAATGCACAGGTCGCAGACGCGCGCATCCAGGTAGAGTCGCCCGGCCTGGAAGATGGCGGTCTTTTCCGGTTGGTAGAACTCCGCAAAGTTGACGTAGTTGCAGAGAACCTGGAAAAGATCGCGCTGGAATCGGATCATTCTTTCGAGCCCGATCAGTTGCGCGTATTCCTTCTCCGTGGCGAGGTCGCGCTGAATCAGGTCGGCTATTTTCTGCTTCAGCGTTCCGCCTGTCAGTTCTTTGAGGCGTTCGGCGCCCAGCGATTCCACGGACGTTGACGGTTTTGCATTCTGCCAACCCTCAAAGGGACGCAGGGCCTCCTGCACGGCCTGCCAGTCGGCCTCGCTCATCTCCGTGCGTTTTGCGCCGAGCAGCGGATGCACCGCCAGGTCGGCCAGCGCCTGAATGCGCGAAGCCCAGGCCGGGTTGATTCCGGCTGAAAGCGGGAGCGGCTGTTCGGGAGCTGCGTGGGCGAGGGGCAGGGCTTCCATTTCCGGGGAGGAGAGCGTCAGATTACTGCCGGAATGCAGCAGGCGCGTGGTTTCTTCCAGGTCGGGAGAACGCGGGGCTTCGGGATTGAATGCGGCCAGTCGGCAGCGAATAAAGTAGTCGTCCACTTTCGCGCGTACGGAGCGCAGAGCGCCGAGGGCTGCAGCTGTTTTCTCGACGTCGAGTCCGGCGGGAACCGTTGCCGCTTTTCCGATCCAGGCGAGGTAATCGGCGGCCTGGGTGAAAAAGGTATCGAGCAGTGCCTGATTAATGCCGGGCTTCCCGCTGCGGTCAGGGGTGGAGCCGACCGCGGACATCACATCCTGCAGGGCGCGGTGAATGGTTTCGTCGCCGGAGCAATCAGCGGGGATCACGCCGTCGCCGTTGAAAAGCGTGGCGGAAAAGAGACGTTCCTGACTCGATATGTCGGCCAGTGTGATGGCGGCGGCATTTTTTTTGCCGAGATCAGAAAGGACGCGGCGCGCGGATGCCTGCAAATCGGGATCTTTGATGCCATCCAGCCGTACGGCGTCGCCGCCGCGTACCAGATCATTCAAATCCGTGAACGTTTTTTTCGACCATTCGACTGCCGCAATAATATCTTCAGGCAGGATGCGTCCATCACTGTTTCGATCCAGAAACGCAGCGGTGACTTCATCGCATTCCGTTCCCTTGACGGGTAAAGCCAGCGCCATCCAGAGCGCCTGATCCAGTTCGGGGATATGCGCAATATCCTCCCCATCCCGCAGGCAGACCTGATCCACTCCGCCGGTTCGCACAAACGTCCACTGATGTCCGCTTTTCTGTTTCTGTTCATCATTGCTCATGGCGTGTTTTTCCTTTCCGCATGACTGCTGCGTTTGGCCCCCCCCGCTGAAAGCCTGTCTTTTGTAGCGCGAAATAAAACGTTTGGGAAGATAATCGTTGCGAAAACCGGAAAAGAGAAACACTCATCGCAAGGCACGCCGGGAGCGCAGAAGAAGACAGGTGGGGCGCGTGGCCTATTTAGTAACTTATAACCTCACTCCCGACATAAAAAACGAGATTTCTACCACCCGCTGGCGCTGGAGGGCACGGAGTTCACGGAGCAGCAAGACGCAAGGGATGTCATCCGCAGATTGCACAGCCAGTAGGGCATCGCTCTCCGAGCGTAGCCCTTCTTCTTCTCATCCTCCGCGTGACAACTTTTTGGGAGGCCCGCGCTCGGAGAGCGAGGGCCTACTTGAATTCCGATTTGTGGTCGGGGTGCCTGCCTGTGCGTGGCACGCAGACAGGGAACCCGCCCCTCCAGTAAAACAAATTCCCCAAATCGCGCAGCGATTTTCACTAAAGCGGGCAGGCATCAAACGATTGACACAGAATTAAACGACGGGAAAATCACGGCACGTTCATTGGGTTGCGGGGCACCCGCTTTAGACAGGATAAACAGGATTAACATGATCAAGCACCAATCCCGTTATTTCCCGTCGATCCTGACAAAACAACCGACATTACCACTCGACATTTTGGAGTGCGTGCGGCAAGGGCGCGAAGCGGCTCGCGACGCCGCTTTGTTTCAGGAAGACAAGCGAGGGACGAGTGCGGCTTCCGTATGCGTGAGTATTTTCATCCAGGCCGCCGCCGCGTTGCTGCGACTGGAGATGGCCTTTAACGTGTTCCAGTCCGGCATTCGGAACGTGTAGCAGACCGCGTGCCCCCATGTGGTGCGCCTCGTCGAGATTTCAATCCACGCGCCCGCGGGGGGCGCGACACACCAACGAAAGCGGAACTGGTTGACTTTATCCAGTTTCAATCCACGCGCCCGCGGGGGGCGCGACTTGTTCGTAGGGTACGCCGTCGTACATGCCGATGTTTCAATCCACGCGCCCGCGGGGGGCGCGACGGCGGTCTGTGTACCGCCGCCAGAAAGGCACCATGTTTCAATCCACGCGCCCGCGGGGGGCGCGACATGTTCGGGCCACTGTTCAGCAGGTCGGCCAGCGAGTTTCAATCCACGCGCCCGCGGGGGGCGCGACGGGTTCAATATATGGTGTTCATATCGAAAAGGTAAGGGGAAAGTTTCCGCGAACAGGGGAAACTCTGGCAGAGCATTTGTTAAGTTTTCAAAGAACATCAAAATAGGTTCGTGTTTATGAGGACGTTATATTGCGCGCGAACGTTCCGGGGAATTGGTCGGGGCTACAGGTTCGCGCGTTAGATTATCAGGGTGTCCTCTTCGAGGTTTGGGATTTCTTTTGTTCCATGATGTTCGACGCGGTTGGTCCAGTTGGCACCCATGAAGTAGAAGCGCAGGCTGTCGGCATCGGGATCGAAGAGTGCAAGCAGTTTGTTGCGAAGGAGTGTCCATTGTGCGGGGTCGACGATGCACTCGAATACGGAATTTTGGACACGGAGTCCGAAGTCCTGGCAGGTTTTTGCGACGCGGCGAAGGCGGCGTTGTCCGGCTTTGTCTATGGTGGAAACATCGTAGC
>CAZISY010000020.1:0-47351 GCA_964542025.1 uncultured Verrucomicrobiota bacterium | reverse complement strand
CCCGCGAGCCGTTGTCCACAAAAAGACTTTTGTCGGTGGCATCAATCGTTGGAAAATCCGGGGGCGATTTTTCCAATCGTTGGAAACCCGGGCTGCTGTTTTTCCAATCGTTGGAAACCTGGGAAGGGGTTTTTCCAATCGTTGGAAAATGCGCGTGCGGGGGAGGGGGGCGGGCATGAATGAGGCGTTTGAGGTGATGCTTTCGCGGCATGAGGCGAAGTATCTGGTGCCGATGAAGCAGGTGCCGGAGATTCGGGAGTATTTGAAGCCGTTTTGTTCGCCGGATAAGAATTGCCGGCTGTATCCGGATGGGTATACGGCGACGACGCTTCAGCTGGATACGCCGAACCTGTCGTTTCACGCGGCGAAGCCGGATCGGGCGTTGAACCGGTTCAAGCTGCGGGTGAGGACGTACGGGACGGATGGGAAGTGTCCGATTTTTATGGAGGTGAAGCGGAAGCTGCGGGAGTCGGTGGTGAAGAGCCGGGCGTCGATCCCGCCGGAACTCTGGGGGGAGGAGCTGATTCATGCGAAGCGGGTCCGCTGCGATTTCCGGTCGGACACGGAGAGTGCGGCGTTTTATGAATTTCTGCGGCTGGCGCGTGAGACGGGCGCGCGGCCGGTGGTGCGGGTGCGGTACAAGCGGATTTCGTATTTCGGGTTGACGGACCGGTATTCGCGGGTGACGTTTGATTCGCAGTTGCAGTATCAGCGTGCGGATGACTGGTCGGTGCTGGGGGGGCCGGTGTGGCATTCGATGGATGCGTCGTCCACGCAGAATAAGCTGTTTCCGTATTCTTCGGTGGTGCTGGAGCTGAAGGCGCTGCATGAGCCGCCGCTCTGGATGGTGAATTTGGTGGAGCAGTTCAATTTGTTCCGGACGGGGAACTGCAAGTATTCCACGGCGGTGTGGCATGAGGCGTTTTCGCTGGGACTTTCGGAGGGGCGGTCGGACCCGCTGGAAATTTGGTAACCCATAAAGTATAAAAGAAAAAAACAAAAAGGAGAGGAATGGACTTTTCGGCCGTATTTGAGTCGGCTCGGATCATGGGGCCGCTGGATATTGTGACGGCGATGCTGTGCGCGTTTGTGCTGTGTATGTGGCACGCGGCGGTGTATCGCTGGACGTTTCAGGGGTTTTCGTATTCGAGGGCGTTTCTTCATGCGATGGTGCTGGGCGGCATGGTGACGGCCATGCTGATCATGGCGATCGGGAACAATCTGGCGCGCGGACTCGGGATTCTGGGTACGCTGGCGATCATTCGTTTTCGTACGCCCATCCGCGACCCGCGCGACATGATCTTTCTGTTTGCGGCGCTGGCCACCGGGATTGCGTGCGGCGCGACGGTCTATTCCGTGGCGATCATCTGCTCGCTGTCGGTGGGGCTTGCGGCGCTGTTCCTGCATTTTTCGCCGTTTGCTTCGCGCCGCAATTTTGAGGGGCTGCTGCGGTTCAACGCGATGCCGGAAAAGGCGGTGCAGGACCGCGTGGAGGAGCTGCTGGAGGATTTCTGCCGGGAGTTTACGCTGGTGGCCATGCGGGATTCTTCGCAGGGCGAGCTGTGTGAATATGCCTATCATGTGCAGCTGCGCGATCCCAGTTTCCGAAGCGATCTGGTGGAGGCGATTAAGAAGAACGGAGTGGCGAGTGATCCGACGCTGCTCATGCACCGCACAACCGTGGAGCTGTAAGCGATGAATGGTATAATCATGAAAAAAGCGAAGAAGGGGCGGCACGCCGTTCCGCTGCGCATGCGGCTGCGCTCCGGCTGGCCGCTGCTGATCTGGGTGCTGGCGGGGCTGATCTGCATTCCGCTGTTGCTGCGTAAAAGCAATTGGCAGATGGCCGAGCGTATTCACGGTATGGTGGGGCGCGAAACCATTGTGATCGCCCCGGAGGAAACCGCGCGCGTTCAGAAAATTCTGGTCACGGCCGGACAGCAGGTGAAGAAGGGCGAAGCGCTGGTGGAAATGGATACGGCCTCGATCGACCACGAGCTGGCCGAAACGCTGCTGGATGCGCGCCGGATGGCCAATTCGCTGAGTCTGCAACTGGGCGACCTGCAGGACGATGTGGCCCAGCGCAAAGATCGGCTGAACGGCGTGGAGAAAGATTTGGCCGAGTGCCGCATGGATTGGGCCGCAGAGCAGGCGGAACTGAAAACCCTGCGGGAAATTCAGGCCCGGCGCGATGCGCTGCACACGACCAGCATGATCGACAACCGCGAACTGAACGAGTACCTCCCGCGCATTGCCGAACTCGAACAGAAAACCGCGATGCGCGAAGCGCAGGTGAAAATGTTTGAAGCGCAGGCGGCAGAAGCCCGCGCCCAGATGGACATCGCCGTGAATGCGCTGCGGGACTTTGAAGCCTCGGAAGGCGGTTCCGATTATGTGAAAAACATGCTCGGCCGCATCGAGGAGGATACGGCCCGCTACCGCGACAGCTATACCCTGCGCTCGCCGACGGACGGCGTGGTTTCCGAAGTGCGCAGTGAGGAAGGCGAAGTGGTTCGGGCCGACGACACGGTTCTGCGCGTGGTGCCCGGTTCGCTGAGTACCGTGGTGGCGCTGGTGCCCGAGCAGCAGAGCACACATATTAAGAAAGGACAGCGCGTCTGGATTTCCGCTCTGAATATGCAGGAAGAAGGGGGGCGCATGAACCTGCCGGCCATCGCGGAGTCGGTTTCGGATGAAGTCCGCGTGGAGGCGGCGATGCTGAATATGACCGGCCGCGCCATTCCCATGCGGTCGCGCCGGGCCATTCTGCGGCTGGAGCATCCGGAGCAGAGCGCGCTGATTGCGGGGGAAGTGGTGGAAGTGCGCCTGGCCGCGCCCTCGGCCGATTGGACCGATACGATTAAACACCGGTTTTTGAACTCCCATGACTAAACAAAATACGTTTGATGCAGCAACCGGCGCCCGGAAGAGAAAACATGATCGCCGCCCGGCGGCGCGTTGGTGGCGGTTCGGGCTTTGTCTGATTCTGCCGGCGGCGGCCTGCCGTTCGCTTCCGAAAGGCTATGAAATGCCCCCGGAACTGAATGTGAGCTGGGAGGAGGCGAAGGTTTCGCGCGAACCGATCGGAAATGCGGGGATGCTTTTCGAGGCCGCGCTGGCAAACAGCCGGCGCGTTCGGAGTTTGCAGCGCGAAGTGGATTTGGCGCGCGCCAATACGCATACGGTGGCCGGGATTCGCGATCCGGAAGTGCGCCTGGGGTACGGATGGGGAGACGGCGACGGAACCGGAAATTCGAGCCAGACGGCCGACCGGCAAACGTACAGTCGTGAAAGCGGTTCTTCCACGGAATGGAACGAGGTGACTCCGCATGAGTTGCGCTCTACGGACAGCACGCGCGAATCCGGCGAGTCCTCGCGGCATTCGGACCGGACCCGCCGGGAATGGGAATCGCTGAGCGACAGCAGTTGGGACGTCGGCCTGCGGCTGTATCCGCCCAATCCCTGGGAATACGCGGCGGAAGTCAGCGAGGCGGAAGCCAAGCTGCACCTGGCGGAATCCGAGCTGCGCGGGGAACAGGTGGAGATCATGGAGGATGTGGTGAAGGAATTTTGCGCGCTGACGTATGCGCAGAAACGGCTGCGGATGTGGCGCCAGCTGGAAGGGCTGTTTTCCAAAGAGGTCGAGAGGGCGGCGCAGTTGCCGATGGAAAATCAGACCGATTTAATGCGGCGGGTGCTGAATGTGCGCACGCGGATTCTCCGGCTGGAGCGGGATGTGAACGAACGGCGGGGGAATTTGGAAGTGCTGTGCGGGCGGTCGCTGGAGTTGGATACGCTGAATACGTCGCTCGACTGGCTGCCGGAGGCCGGCGATGGCGTCGCGCTGGAAGCCATGGTGAGCCAGGCGGGTGAACTGCGTCCGGATGTGGCGGAAGCGTACTGGCTGGCCTGCGAATTGCAGTCCCGGGCGAACCGGGCCACGGCAGAAGCCATTCCCTGGTTTCGGCATTTGGAGGTTTCCTATCAGTATGCAGACCGCGATCAGGACAGCGGCTACACAGGAGTCACCGAGAGTTCGGAGTCCGGTTCGGGCACGCGTACGCGATGGACGGAATATGCCAGCGGCATTGAGCGCAGTGAAATACGCAACCGCGATGAGCAAAGCTGGAGTACGGAGCAGGAGAGCGGATCAGCGTCGTCGAGTCGCTCCGAGGATGAGTGGACCGTGGAAACGGCGGTCAGCATTCCGATCTTTGATTGGATGAGCGGACACGGCCGGGCCGTGCGGAAAACGGCGAAGCTTGCCTGGAAGGATGTGGATGAGGCCGTGCTGGACGCAGAGCGCGAGTTGAGCATCCGCATTCAGGCCCTGAAGGATGCGCTGCGCGAAGCGGAAATGTTCGATACGCAGATTTATCCGGAAGCGCAGAAATTACGGGAACAGCATGATGCGCTGTATCAAAGCGGACGGTTGCTTCCGGCGGACAGTGTGCAGCTGATGGAGCAGATTTCGGAAGCCGTGGAGGAGGGGTTGGCCGCCCGGGAGGCCGTGGATACGGCTTTGACGACCCTTTGGATTGCCTGCGGCGCGCCGATGGAAATGCCTTGATTCGCCCGGAACCTCCGAACGCCTGTTCGGCAGTGTCATCTGGTGCGGAAATCTCAGGTCAGGCAGGAACGCCTCTCCGACTTCGAGGGATAAACCTCCAAGTTTGTCCTCTTTCTTCTATTTTGGGCATCCGCCGCAGCACCAGTGCCGGGCGCCGCTTGTCTCGCTGGTCGGATTGCGGCATGGAAATCAAAATGACATCGCCTTCGTTCAAGACTGGTGCTCCGGATTCCGGGTTTTGAGCATCGCATCGGAATACTCCGGCTCGTTGTCGCAGTAGGCCTTTTCCAGATTGGAGAGCGATAAGGCTTGCCATTCGCCGGGATCATCAGTGGGTTTCTTATCGGAAGAATCGACGCTGTCCACATCCTGAAATATTACGATCAGGTCATGTTGTCCGGCGATATGCGGCTTGTTTTTCCAGCGCACCGCACCGTTGTCATAACTCGCTTTTACAGCTAACATACTGCTCCCCTTCTTTCATGCCGCATTGCGTCCAGCACGTTCATTGAATATCCCGCCAACAGAATCCGTTCAAGTTTTTGTTGCCTTTTTATTGCTGAACAGGGGGCGTAGGCATTCCTGCCCGTGTTCTTTCCGTAATGCGGGACGTAATCCGTCTGTATGAGTGATCACCCCGGATGGGGTGAAGGTATATAACCCAGGGTCTGCCAGACCCTGGGTTCTTGATTTCCAAAGACACGCGCACCCCGGAGGAGGTGCCGGAATATCCTGATGCACAGCCTGATGCACACCGCGTTTCCGGCACCGCCTCCGGGGTGCGTGTTGTTTTGTTTGAGGCATTCCCAGGGTCTTCAGACCCCGGGCTATTCTTCCGGACCCCTTCGGGGTCACCAGGAAACGGGCTTTTGTCGGTGGCACCAATGATTGGAACCTTTTCAGGCGGGAGGGACGCTGTCCACAGCGTCCGCGCCGCGAAAAGAGAGCAGGCAGGAATGCCTGCGGTACCTTTTTGGAGGGCGAGCGTCCCCGCGAGCCGTGAAGAACCCCGTGCTCAGCACACGCCCAGGGTTTGGAGTTCTTCGTGCAGTTCCGTCATGGGCATGCCGACGACGTTGGTGTAGGAACCGTGGATTTCGCGGATCATGTGGGCGGCGCCGCTCTGAATGCCGTAGGCGCCGGCCTTATCCATCGGGTCGCCGGTGCGGACATACGCGTCCACCTCGGAGGGGGAAAGGGTTTTGAAGACCACGTCGGTGGAGACGGAAAAAAGGCGTTCGGCGTCGATTTTTCCGGCCCGTCGGCGCAGGAGGCACACGCCGGTCACGACCTGGTGGGTTCGTCCGCTCAGGCGCCGCAGCATGTCGCGTGCGTCTTCGGGGGTGGCGGGTTTTCCGAGAATGGCATCCTCCAGGATCACGGCGGTGTCACCCGCGATGATCAGGCAGTCGGCGTTGCCGGTCGCGGGGGCGCGCAGGGCGGCGTTTGCTTTGGCGGCGGCCACGCGCCGGACGTAGTCGGTTGGTTTTTCGGCGGGGAGGGGCTGTTCCGGGATGTCGGTGACGACGCATTGAAAGGTAAGGCCGAGGAGGCGGAGCATTTCCCGTCGGCGGGGTGAGGCGCTGGCCAGGATCAGGATGGGGTCGGAGGGGGTTTCCATAAATATAGCGGCTTAAAACAATTGATTTAGCGGAAAAAGCATGACTAAGATCAAACGCAGTTTTTTAAGGCGCAATCTGTAACAGGAAGTGGTTATGTTTCATAGAATTTTTGCCGCATTTATCGCATGTTCCTTTCTATCCGCGGTGTGGGTTCGCGCCGCGGGTGTTCCGGTAGACGGCTATGCGGCGATTGTGCATGACAAGATTATCACAATCGGCGAAGTAATGGCCTATATGCGCCCGGTGGATGCGCAGCTGCGCCAGGCGTATGAAGGCGAAGAGCTGCAGAAGAAGCTGATGGAAGCGTTTGTCAAAAGCCGCGAGACGCTGATTGAGGAAAGGCTGATCATCCAGGATTTCGAATCACGCGAGCTGAACATTCCGGAGCAGCTGATTGATGAGCGCATTCAGACCATTATTCACGAACGGTTTGATGATGATCGCGCTGCGTTCCTGGAAGCGCTGGCCACACAGCGGATGACTCAGGAGGAAATGCGCAAGCAGGTGCGCGAGGGGCTGATCCTGATGATCTCGCGCCGCCAGGAAGTGGTGGATCGCGTGGATGTTTCGCCCACGGCCATTCAGGAAAGTTATCAGGCCAATCTGGACCGCTATCGGGAACCCGGGAAGATCAAACTGCGCATGATTATGGTCAATCAGGGCAAAACGCCCGAAGAGCAGACTGTGAAGCGCCGTGAAATTGATGAAATTCTGCAGCAGTTGAGGGGCGGAAAGGATTTTGCCGCGCTGGCCAAGGAAACCTCGGAAGATAATAAGGCCCAGTATGGCGGCGACTGGGGTTGGCTGGAAGCGCAGAACCTGCGCGCGGAACTGGCCGAGGTGGCCATGGGGATGACGCCGGGCGAGCTCAGCGAGGTGATTGAGCTGGATGGCGGCATGTATATCCTGCTGGTGGAAGACCGGAAAGATCCGTCCGTCGCCCCGCTGGAGGAAGTGCGCTCCCAGATTGAACGCGAGCTGAGCATTAAAGAAGAAGAACGCCTCTATAACGCCTGGATCAATCGCCTCCGCGAGAAGTACTACATTCAGATCGTTAACTGACCCATGATCCGCCTGGCCATAACCCTGGGAGATCTCAACGGCATCGGCCCGGAAATTGCCCTGAAAGCCGTATTCGGATGCCGCCGGAATGTTCCGGCACAGTTTGTTTTTGTGGGGGATGGGGTCGCACTGAATGCCCTGGCCCGAACGTACGGGTATCCCGTGGTGCCCCGCTGGACACCCGGCGAAGTCATCCCGCGCGGTTGCCGGGCGGTGGTATGGGCGCCGGCTGGAGTGCGCGCACCGGTCTATGCTCCCGGACGCTGTGCGGCGGATGCGTCGCGCGCGGCGGTGGAGTGGATTCGCAGCGCGGTGTCGGCGGCGCAGTCCGGCCTGGTGGATGCGCTGGTGACGGCGCCGATCTGCAAAGAGGGGTTGAAGAAAGCGCACATTGACTTGCCCGGGCATACGGAATTTCTGGCTCAGCTCACCGGTTGCCGGCGCTATGCGATGATGCTGATGGGCGGACCGCTTCGGGTGATTCTGGCCACGCGTCATCTGCCACTTGCAGAAGTTCCGCGGCACATTACGGTCCGGGCGGTTCGGGAGGCCGCGACGCTGGCTGAGGAAGGCTTGCGCTGGATGGGGATTGAGGCGCCGCGCATCGGCATTTGCGGGCTGAATCCGCACGCGGGGGATGGCGGGGCGCTGGGCAGCGAGGAACGGCGGATTATTGCGCCGGCGGTGCGCGGATTGCAGCGGGCGGGACTGCATGCGCAGGGGCCCATACCGGCCGACGTTATTTTTTACCAGACCGTGCAGGGGCGTTTTGATGCCGTTGTGGCGATGTATCACGACCAGGGGCTGGCTCCGCTCAAGATGATTGCCTTTGAAGACGGGATCAACCTGACGCTGGGTTTGCCGATCATCCGCACCAGCCCCGATCACGGGACGGCTTTTGATATTGCGGGCAAAGATTGTGCCAATCCCTCCAGTATGAAGGCCGCCATCAACCTGGCGATTGATTTGGCGGGGCGTAAAAACCCCTGGGCGGGAAAGGGTAAACGATGAATTTGAACAGTCCGACACAGGTTCGCCGCTATCTGCAGGAATGCGGCTTCACGCCCAGTAAAACCATGGGTCAGAATTTTCTTGTGGATGGAAACATTCGCGACCTGATTTTGGAGTCCGCCGGACTGAGCGGTAGCGAGCGCGTGATTGAAGTCGGGCCGGGGCTTGGGATGCTGACGGCCGGTTTGCTGGAGCGTACGGGCGATTTGCTGGCCATCGAAAAGGATCGGGCGCTTTGCCGGCTTTTGGAAAAGAATTTTGAGAAGGAGATTGGCGAGGGGCGGCTGCACCTGATGGAGGCGGATGCGCTGGATGTGGATTTTTCAGCGCTGGTGGCGGAGGGGCGCACCCACATGATTTCCAATCTGCCGTACGGCGTCGGGAACCGGATTCTGGTGAACGTGGCGCTGGGGGAAGCGGTGCCGGAGCGGATTACGGTGATGGTACAGCGCGATGTGGCCGAGCGGATGATGGCGCAGCCGGATGGTAAGGAGTTCGGAGTGCTGTCGCTGTTTTTGCAACTGCGCTATGATGTGTCGCTGGTTCGGCATGTGAGCCCGGGATGTTTCGTACCGGAGCCGCGGGTATGGTCCAGCGTGGTGGCCCTGAAACGAAATCCCGCGCATGACACCGGGTTGAAAAGCCGGGCGGTTTTTCAGCGGTTGGTTCGCGAGTGTTTTTCCTGCCGGCGCAAACAGATTCAGGTGATTCTGCACAAGCATGTGAGCGACCGGTTGACGACAGAGGCCGCTCTGGCGGTGTTGGAACAGGCACAGGTGGATCCGAAGGGGCGCCCGGAAAACATCACGCTGCCGCAGTGGATTCAGCTGGCGAACAGTCTTGCCTGAGGCCGGTGTTTTCCGCCGCGGTTCAGACATTCACGGGTTCGTCGTCGGGTACTTCTTCGACACAGGTGCAGAGGTTGGCTTCAATGGCTTTCTGAATCGTGTCGCGAAAGGCGGATAGCCCTGTGGAGGGGATGATAATGGTATCCCGGCGGCCGCCCACATCCTCGGTGATTTTCAAAAATTTCCCACGGGGGTTCTGTTTCAGATCAAAGAAAAATTGTTTGCGTTCGATTTGAATGCGTTCACTCAGCAGTTGCTCTTCCACAACCGTACCTCCGTGTATAACCGTCAGCGTCTCTTTTGGAATGGCGGAGCCATCCGTTTCTCAGTACGAATAAGCGCGGTACACTAATCCAAAACAATTCAAAGTCAAGTGGTTCCACCGAGAAAGCGCGCCGGCGGGCGCGAGGTTTTGCGGAATGAAAAAACAGGCGTTTTTTCAGGCGGGATCAGAGGGGTAATTCGGTCTGTGCGTTTTGGCGGGCGATGTAGCGTCCCCAGGAGAAGTCCCCGGTGAATTGGCCGTGCTGAACGGCGATGCGTCCGCGGACGGTGACGGTATCGGCGCGGCCCTTGAGGGCCATGCCTTCGTAGGCGTTGTAGTCCACGTTCATCGCCTGGGTGGCGGCGGAAATGGTGGAGCGGAAGTTGGGATCGTAGATCACGAGGTCGGCGTCGCTGCCGACCTGGATGGAGCCTTTTGCGGGGTACAGGCCGAAGAGCCGCGCGGGCGTGGTGGAGGTCACATCGACAAAGCGGTGAAGGTCAATGCGTCCCTGTTCCACGCCGTAGGTGTAGAGGAGGGGGATGCGGTCCTGAATGCCGGGGACTCCGTTGGTGATGCGTGTGAAGTCGGTGCGGCCCATGGCTTTTTGTGTGGCGAAATCGGTGGGGGCGTGATCAGTGGCGACGGTATGGAGGGCGCCGGTGTTCAGTGCGCGCCAGAGGATTTCCTGGTTGTGTTTTTCGCGGAGGGGCGGAGAGAGCACGTATTTGGCACCCTCGAAGTCGGGGCGCTCGGCAAAACTTTTATCGAGCAGGAGATATTGCGGGCAGGTTTCTCCCCAGGCGTGGACGCCCCGTTCGCGCGCGGCGGTGAGTTCGTGCAGTGCTTCGGCGCAGCTGGTATGGACGACGTAGACGTGCGCGCCGGTCAGTTCGGCGAAGGTCATCAGGTGATGTACGCCTTCGGCCTCCACGCACGGCGGGCGGCTGTGGTAGTGCCATTCGGGGCCGGTTTTTCCCTGGGCGAGGAGTCGGCGCTGCAGGCAGTCAACAAGCGTTTCGTTTTCGCAGTGGACGGCGGCGAGCACATTCAGTTCGCGTGCGAGGCGGAGCGCCTGAAAGAGGTCGTCATCGGCGATGCCGTTGGTTCCTTTGTAGGCGAGGTAGAGTTTGAAGGAGGTGATGCCTTCTTCGCGGACGATGCGGCGCAGTTGTTTTTCGATGGTCTCGTTGCAGTGCGTGACGGTGATGTGAAAAGCGTAGTCGCAGGCGGAGAGGCCGCGGCTTTTGGCGTGCCAGCGTTTGAGGGCTTCGTCGAGGTCTCCATAGCGTTCGGGGCTGATGAAGTCGAGAAAGCAGGTGGTTCCGCCGAGGAGCGCGGCGCGGCTGGCGGTGGTGTAGGTGTCTTTGGTTTGCGTGCCGCAGAAGGGCAGGTAGGCGTGTACGTGCGGGTCGATGAAGCCGGGGAACACATATTTGCCGCGGGCGTCGATGATGGTGACGTCGGATTCAGGGATGGGCAGAGGACTGCCGATGCGGGTGATTTTTTCTCCTTCGCAGAGCAGGTCGCCGATGAAGCGGCTGTCGGCCGTTATAATCTCGCCACCCTGTATGAACAGGCTCATAACAACCTCCCTTTGTGTTGCGTCAGGAGCGCGGGGCCCGATCCGTCACGGGTTCCGTTCGGCATGGATGCCGATGACATTTCCCAGCGTTTCGTTTTTGAGGGCGCTTTCCATGCCGCAATCAAATTGGTGCAACGTGTGTTCGACGGTTTCGCTCAGGTGATCAATGCCCAGCTGCTTTGGGGAGGCGCCGTGGCGCAGGATGGCGTAGAAGACATCCTTTGTTTTGATGCGCTCGGGGGCTTTCAGGAGGGTGTAGCTTCCGGGCTGTTCGGCGCGTTCGGTGAGCCATCCGGTTTCCACCAGTTGGCGGCAGACTTCGTTGAGCAGGCGGACGGGCACTTTGTACTGCTCGGCAAACAGGGATGTGTCGAAAGGAGCCTTTTCGGTTTCCAGGGCTTCACCGCACCGGGCGAGTACGGCCAGCGCGATGGATACCCGCGATTCGAGACTGGCGCGGACGGAGTACTGTTCAATGTGGATGGTGGATTCATTCTGGAAGGCGAAGGCCAGTTTGGCGCCCAGCAGGACCAGGACCCAGCTGATATACAGCCAGGCCAGAAAGATGGGAATGGAGGCGAAGGTTCCGTAGATGGCGTTTCGGTTGGCCACGCCCACCTGGAAATCCATATAGATGGCCTGCCAGGCGAGCAGCAGGATGGCGGCGCAGAGGCTGGCCACCAGCGCCGGTTTGCAGTGGACCCGCGTGTTGGGCAGGGCGGTATAGAGCAGGAAGAGCGCCATCCACATGAGGAAGTAAGGGAGAAATTTCAGCAGGAAGGTGTAGAGAAATCCCACGGCACCGAAGCGGGACATCATCAGCGGGCTGTTCAGGAAGGCGGATACCGTTCCGGAGAGCGCAATCAGGATGGGCACCACGGCGATGATGCTGATGTAGTTAATGACGCGGCGCACCGGATTGCGGAACTGGTTGATGCCCCAGATCCGGTTGAATGAGTTTTCGATATTGCTCAGTACGCCTGCGGCGAAAAGCAGCAGGGTGATTAAGCCGACGACGCCGAGCGCAGCAAAGTTGGTCTTGCGGGCCACCTCCAGAATGCGTTCCACAAACTCCTGGAACTGGAGGGGCATTTCGTTAACCCATTCCTGCAGTTCGCCCACGCGCTCTTCGCCTACGCCGATTCCCTGAAGTACGGAAAAGATGATGGCCAGCATGGGGATCAGCGAGAGGACGGAGGCAAAAGCCAGGGCGGAGGCGTGCATGGGCAGATCGTCGTCGCGAAAACCGCGGATAACGAGCGCGCAGACACGGAGAACGCGCACCCCCAGGCGGAACGGCCCGGAGGATCGGGTGGCTTCCACGGTCCACAGGTCGTGGAACAGAAACTGCGCCACCCGCTGCCAGAGTTGTTTGAAATCAGTGTTCATGGCCGTTGCACGCGTTGCAGCAGCATGCGCCGTTTTCGATCACGGCGGACTGCTTGATCATTCGTTCGTAGAGCGCCCAGGCGGCCAGCAGTTTGGCGTCGCGGAGCTCGCCGGACTGCATTTGGAGGTAGAGTTCTTTTTCGGTCAGGCAGACCACATCGACCCGCTCGTCGTCGTCCTGGCTTTGCGCGGCCTGATCGGCGTTCAGGTGGGCGAAGAAGAGGTCAATGTATTCTTCGGTGTATCCGGGGGAGGGATAGATTTGGCCAAGGTGAATCAGGGCGGCGGGGGTGTAGCCGGTTTCTTCCAGTACTTCGCGGCGGGCGGCCTCCTCGGGATCTTCGCCGTCCTCTTTGATTCCGGCGATCAGCTCCAGCACGTCGGTTTCCACCGCTTTTCGGAACTGGCGCACGAACACCAGACGTTCGTCCGGCAGCATGGCCAGAATGGCGACAGCGCTTTTGTGTCGGATAATTTCCCGGATGGAGCGCGTCCCGTTTTCCATTTCGATCTCCAGCACGTCCAGATCGAGAATGCGCCCTTTATAGATGGATTTGGTGTTCAGTGTCTTTTCGTACATATCGTTCCGCCCGTTTGACAACCCTGCATGAGGCCGGTATCTTACGGCATTTCGTGATTTTGGCAAGAGTTCGTTGTCCGGGAGGTCGGGATGTATACGCGGTTGGATCGGGAGCGGTCGGAAGTTCATCAGGTGGCCCCGTATGCCGCGCACAGCGGCGAAACGCGCGGGCGCCTGTATCCCGAAAAACCGCACGACTACCGGTCGGAATTTCAGCGCGACCGCGACCGGATTATTCACTGCCGGGCGTTTCGCCGGCTTGAATACAAAACGCAGGTATTTGTGAATTGGACGGCCGACCACTACCGCACCCGGCTGACGCATACCATCGAAATGGCCGCCGTGGGCCGGACGCTCGCCCGCGCGCTTGGGGGCAATGAAGATTTGGCCGAGGCCATCGCGCTGGCGCACGACATTGGGCACAGTCCGTTCGGGCACTGCGGCGAACGTACGCTGGATGAGCTGATGAAACGTCAGGGGGGCTTTGATCACAATATACAGAGTCTGCGCTGGGTGGAAGAGCTGGAGTGTCCGTATCCCGAATTTCCCGGGTTGAATCTCACCTGGGAGGTTCGCGCCGGCCTGCGCAAGCATTTGGCCGCCGTGGCGGGAGCGAGTCTGGACCGGCAGCCCATCGGCCCGTTTCAGTATCTGGAAGCGCAGATTGCCGATGTGGCCGATGACATCAGTTACCATGCCGCCGACGTGGATGACGGGCTGGAGGCCGGCCTCGTTACCGACGAACAGCTCTGTACGCTTGAGCTGTGGCAGCAGGCCCGGCAGCGCGCCGTGGAAACTTACGGGAACCTTTCTGAAAAGGAATGTACGCAAATTACGATTCGGAATGTGTTTGATGCGCAGGTGGATGATGTGATCCGCGTTGCCTGTGAGCGGATTGCGAAGTACCAGCCGCAGTCCCCGCACGATGTTATGAATGCGCCTGAGCGCCTGGTGGATTTCAGTCCGGCCATGAAGCAGCGCCTGGAGCCGTACCGGGCTTTTCTGTTTAAAAACATCTACTGGCGGTTTGATGCCACCTCCATGGATGTTGCCGTGCAGATGATGCGTGCGCTTTTTCTGTATTACGTGGAGCATCCGGAAGAAATCGGCGGAAAGGCCCGGAGCCGCATGGAGCGGTTTGGATTGTGGCGGACGGTTTGCGACTACATCTCCGGCATGACCGATCGCTACGCCATGGCGGAGTGCGAACGCTTCGGTCTCGTGTGATCATCCGCCGCATCATCCTGTTTCCCGGTGGTTCTGCGTGCGCGGAAATGCCCTTCCGCTGGAAATCTTGACTTCGCCGCGAGGCGGATGCACAGTGGGCCCCGGATTCGGCGGGAATGTCCTGCGATTCATGCGCATGCACGGAGGAGGATGCAATGAAGAGAATTTCGTTTTGCTGCGGGTGGGTTTTTGGGCGTTCGCGGGTGAGCCGGTGGATTTTAATGGCTGCCGCTTTGGTGCTGACAGACCTTGCCGTTCAGGCGGAAACAACCAACCTCATGTATGGAGGAGCCTGCACCAATTGGCCGCTGTCGTGGACCGCGCTGGATTCTCTCAATGATCCGGACGATGGGGTGGCGGATAACATGGACATCGTCGGCGATGCGCTGAATCCGGCCGGCTACTGGGCGATGGATGATCAGTACGTCTACTTCCGCATGCGTATTGATAATGGCGCGCCGGGGTCGAATCTGCTTTCGGGGTCGCTCTTTATCATCATTGACGCGGTGGACGCCGTGCTGACCAATGAGCCGCTGGCAATCGCCTGGGACAGCAAAGAGGTCGATCAGACCAAGCACGGGCTGGAAATGCTGCGGATCGATACAGACGGTACAACGTGGGGCGGAACCAAATTTAACGATATCGATGGGCTGAATGCGCAGAAAGTCGCCCCGCCCGATTTTGGGCTGAGTAACGGCGATGGTTATATCCGCATGATTGAAGGTGTTCCGACGACCAATTTCAGCACCACCACCTATGTGGATATTGCCGCCAAATGGAGTTATCTCCGCACGAATCCGGGTCTGGATACCGGACAGACCTGGCGCATTCAGTTCGGCAGTCGGGCAGATGCCAACGATCACAATAATGTCACTACGGATGCGGCGGCCAATTCCACGCCGACGAACTCGCCCAAAGTCTGGGTCCCGCTGAATGACCCGACGCTGGTGGATCTTTCGGGCTTTGCGGTGATTGAAATGACGGTGCAGGTGGTGCAGTGGACGACGGTCAGCGAGCAGAACACGGCCTGGTTCAATGTGTATCGTCAGGTGGATGATCAATGGATAAAGATCAACCCCGCTCCCATTCCGGCCGCCGGGGTGGAGAATGGAGGAATGGGCGCCGCCTATTCAGTGGTTGATTCGTCGGCTCAGCCCGGTGTTTCGTATGTGTACAAGCTGGAGGAAATCGAGTCGGGCGGGAAAATCAATATATACGGTCCTTTTGAGGGGGTAAGCGAACGGTCGCAGCCGCTGGCTCTTTCACAACCGGTCAGATCCGGAGCGAATGGGTTGATTTTGCGGTGGGAGAGTCGGGCCGGTGAACGCTACAGTATTCGGCGTGCGACCCGATTGGAGGAGGGCTTTGTCACACTGGCCACCGGAGTGATCGCCACGCCGCCGGTGAATCTGTGGCAGGATCCGGACCAGCCGGACGCGGCGTATTATCAGATCCAGATTGAGCCGTGATGGTCGCTGTGCGGGCGTGGCGCCGGGGCGCCGGGCTCAGCCCAGGTGCTTGCGGACGCAAACGACATTACCGCGGTCCCGGTATTCCACATGGTCGAAAATCATCCGGCTCAGGAAAATGCCTCGCCCGCATGGCTTGTAGACGGTTTCCGGCGCCAGAGGGCTGGGGACATCCTGCCAGCTGAATCCGTTTCCTTCATCCCGGATGATCCACTCGCAGAATTTTCCGCGCGCGCCGTGGTATTCAATGGTCACCACACGGGAAGCCATGTCGGGATCTTTCAGGCGCTGTTCGTGCATCAGGCGCAGACCGTCCGGCTTGTAGAGTGCTTCTTCTTTTTCCTGCTGCGTGATGCCGAGATTTCCGTGTTCTATGGCGTTGCTCAGCAGCTCATCCAGTCCCAGTATGAGATCCAGACGTTCCTTCTCCGAAAAACTCACCTTGGTCTGCGTCAAAAGATACTGGGCCGTCCGGGTGGTGGCTTCAATGCGATTGTCAATCTGCATGATCAATGAGCGCTCCAGGATCATCCGATCCATTTCGTGTCCGGCATCGCGCTCGGAAATCAGGACGGCGTACTTGCGGAGGATCTGCAGCAACTGTTTGTCGGATACGGGTTTTTGCAGGTAGTTGTTGGCGCCGGCGTGGAGGGCCCGGGAGGCAGATTCTGCGGAACCTTCGCCGGTGATAATAATCACGACGACGTCGGTATTTTTTTCGCGAATGGCCTGAAGGAGGCTGATGCCGTCCATGCGGGGCATCTGAATGTCCGTGATCACGACGTCGGGTGATTCCTGCTGAAAGAGTTCAAGCGCTTCGGCGCCGTCGTGAGCAGCAATCCACGCATACCCCTGTTTTTGGACTACGGCCGTCAGATAGTTCAGGGCCGTGCTGTTGTCCTCGGCGATCAGTACTTTCATAACGTATTCACTTTGCCGCACGGCCGGTGTCCGCGCGAGGTTTGCGGTTATTCAAGCTGCTCGAACATGGGCAAGGATAGATAAATGATCTTGACGAATCAACAAAACGTTTTAATAAAACACGCTCTGTTTTATCATCACAAGCTCCGTGGAGCGCACGGGGCGATCATACATTTAGAAAGGAACAGGCAAATGGCAGAAGAGAAAAAAGTATTTAAGGCGGAACTCCGGCAATTGATGGATCTGATTATTCATTCCCTGTATTCCCATCGGGAGATATTCCTGCGGGAATTGCTCAGCAATGCCTGCGATGCCATCAATCACCTGCGGTTTCAGGCGATTCAAAAACCGGAATTGACGGGGGACGACACGGAATGGAGCATTCGCGTCACCGCCGACAAACAAAAGGGCTTGTTGATTATTTCGGACAACGGCAAGGGGATGACCCGGCAGGAACTGGATGAAAATCTGGGGACGATCGCCAAGTCCGGGACGAAAACGTTTCTGCAGCAGTTGAAGGATCAGGACGTGAAGGACCGTCCGGAATTGATCGGGCAGTTCGGAGTCGGTTTTTATTCGGCCTTTATGGTGGCCGATCAGGTTACCGTGGTCAGCCGGGCGGCCGGGGAGACGACGGCGGCGAAGTGGATCTGCGCGGGCGGCGAAGGCTATGCCGTCGAAGAAGCCGAAAAAGCCGGGCGCGGGACGGAAATCACGCTGCATTTGCGCGACGATGCCAAAGAATTTCTGGATGAGTGGCGCATCCGCGAAATTGTGAAGAAGTATTCCGATTTTATTGAGTATCCGGTGTCGTTGGAGCTGGTGGACGAGAAGGGGAACGCGCCTGCGGTGACCAATCCGGTGATGAACGCGATGAAGGCGTTGTGGATACGCCCGAAATCGGAGCTGAAGGAAGAGGAGTACAACGAGTTTTACAAAGCCGTGTCGCATGACTTTCAGAATCCGGCGCGGGTGATTCACTATTCCGCGGAAGGAACGCTGGAATTTCGGGCGCTGCTGTTTTTACCGGCTCACCGGCCGCTGGATTTTTTCTTTGGCGACACCAAAACGGGCCCCGCACTGTACATCCAGCGGGTTCAGATCATGGATCATTGCGACAAATTGCTTCCGAACTACCTGCGTTTTGTGAAAGGCGTGGTGGATTCCTCCGACCTGCCGCTCAATGTGTCGCGCGAAATGCTTCAGCATAATGCGGTGCTGGCCAAGATACAGAAGAACTTGGTAGGCAAGGTGTTGTCGGAATTGGCCGAGATGAAGAGCAAACAGTATGAGGAGTACGTCAAGTTTTACCGGGAGTTCGGCGACGTGCTCAAGGAAGGCGCGCATGAGGACTTCGCCAACCGGGAAAAAATCGCGGACCTGCTGCTTTTCCACTCCACCACGGCGTCCACCGATGAGCAGTTCGTGACGCTGGAGAAATATCTTTCCACGATGAGCGCCGATCAAAAGGAAATTTATTATCTGTGCGGCGAACATTTGGGGGCTCTGGCTTCATCGCCCTATGTCGAGGCCTTTAAGGCAAAAGGGCAGGAAGTGTTGCTGTTGACCTCGCCGGTGGATGAGTGGATGATTGAAGCGCTTCATGAATATAAGGAAAAGCCGTTTAAACCGGTGGACCGCGGGGAAGCGCCTGCCGGAGACGACGAAAAGAAGGCCATGGAGGAGCATCGGGAGCGGTTTGCCAGCCTGCTGCAGTATTTGAAAGACAAATTGCCGACGTTGAAAGAGGTGCGGATTTCGGCGCGCCTGAAAAACAGCGCGTCCTGTCTGGTCGTGGATGAGCAGGGAATGAGCGCCCAGATGGAGCGGGTGATGCGTAAAATGGGCCAGGCGGTTCCGCCGGCGGAGCGCATTTTGGAGCTGAATCCCACCCATCCGGCCGTGAAAAACATGCTGGAACTCTACGAAAAAGACCGCGCAAACGAACGCATCGAGCTCTACGGGCGCCTGTTCTACGACGAAGCCATTCTTGCCGAGGGGTCGCGGGTGGAAGATCCGGCGGCTTTCGCCGAGCGCATCAATGCGCTGATGATCCAGCCGTCCGCATAGCGTCCTAAGCCTTGACTAATAAGGCCCGAAAAGCATAATACGGGCGTTTTAGGCCCTGAGTACGGAGCGCAAAGAACGCCTATGATGGTGGAAGTGGATCATTTAACGAAGTGTTACCCCCGAAAAGTGGCGGTGAATGATGTGTCATTTGCCGTGGATTCAGGGGAAATTGTCGGTTTTCTCGGTCCGAACGGAGCGGGGAAGACGACCACCATGCGTATGCTGAGCGGGTATATTCCGGCCAGCGGCGGCAGCATTCGGATCGCCGGCATTGACGTCCTGCGCGATTCGCTGGCTGCACGCCGAAAAATCGGGTACCTGCCGGAGAATGTGCCGCTCTATAATGAACTGCGGGTGGATGAGTTTCTGCGCTTTAAGGCGCACCTGAAGGGGGTTCCGCCCCGGCAGTGCCGCAAGCATGTGGAGCGTGTGAAGGAATTATGCGGATTGGGCGACGAGGGGCGGCGGATTATCGGGCATCTTTCCAAGGGATTCCGTCAGCGGGTGGGTTTGGCAGATGCCCTGTTGCATTCCCCGGACCTGTTGATTTTGGACGAGCCGACCATTGGCCTGGACCCGAGCCAAATCCGGTCAGTTCGGGAGCTGATTAAGGAGTTGGCCCGGCACCATACCATCCTGCTGAGTACGCACATCCTGCCCGAAGTGGAGATTACCTGCCAGCGCGTACTGATCATTCACGAGGGGCGGATTGCCGCGTCTGATACACCGGGAAATCTGCGTGCGGCTATTCAGGGCGGCGCGAAAATTATCGTGGAGCTGCACGCACCCCGGGAACAGGCGCGCGATATGCTGGCCACCCTGCCGCATGTGCGCTCGGTAAAATCCGACCAGCGCGAGGCGTGGACACGCTATGAGCTGGAATGCGCCACCGACGTGGATTTGCGTCAAAACGTGTTTGAACTGGCGGTGCGCGAGGGATGGAAGCTGCGGGAATTGAGCATTAAAAAGACGAGCCTGGAAGACGCATTCATCCGGTTGACCACCGGGGAGCCGGAAAGCCGGGAGCCTTCCATGGATGCCTACGAAATGTAAGGAGCCGGGCCATGCGCGCATTTTACGCCTTATGGAAAAAAGAACTGCAAAGCTATTTTCTGTCGCCGATCGCCTATGTGGTGCTGGTGTTTTTTCAGTTGCTGATGGGGGTGAGCCTCTGGTTTCTCATTGATATGCTCAGCGGCGGAATGATGTCCGGCGGCGTGATGCAGACTCTGTTCGGCGAAAGCATCTTCTTCTGGGTGGCCATGCTGATTGCGGCGCCGGTGATCACGATGCGTCTGCTTGCGGAAGAGGTCAAGCTGGGGACCATCGAGGGGCTGCTGACGGCGCCGGTGGCGGATCGTACGGTGGTACTGGCCAAATATGCTGGCGCGCTCAGCTTTTTCATCTGCATGTGGCTGCCGACGGCGGCCTACGGATTTATCATCCGCTATTTCGACCCGGAGGCGACGGTGGATTTGGGGCCGATGTTTACGGCCTATCTCGGCACTCTGTCAGTGGGTTCGTGCTACATTGCGCTCGGCCTGCTGGCCTCCGCGCTGACGCGCAACCAGGTGGTCGCGGCCATCATCTGTTTTGCGCTGGCGGCCATTGGCTTCTTCGCGGGGTTCATCCCCTATGTGGCCGCGAACCCGGCGGTGCGGAATGTGGCGGCGTTCTTTTCGCCGGTGATGCACATGATGGATTTTTCGAGGGGCGTCGTGGATACGCGGCCCCTGATTTTGTACGCGAGCCTGACGGTCGGCCTGCTCTTCACCGCCATTCAGGTGGTGGAATCGGGAAAATGGAAATAAGCGAATGAAAAAAAAGAATCCGCAAAGTCCTTTTATCGCCGAGGTTCACCGCCGGCGCTGGATGCTTGGGCTCAATGCCGGAACGGCCGTTTTGCTGACGGTGATCCTGCTGGTCATGGTGAATTATTTGTCGTATCGGCATTACCGGCGGTGGGATGTCAGCCGTACCCGGTATTATGCGCTTTCCGAAAAAACCCTCCTGCTGCTGAACAGTGTGACCAATCCGCTGAATGTGACCGTGTTTTTCCAGGCCAATGCGGATTTGTACAATGACATTAAAAACCTGCTGCAGGAATATGAGTATTCCTGCCCGCGGCTCCGCGTGGAGTGGGTGGATCCGGATCGCGATTTGGCCCGTACGGAGGAACTTTCCGCCCGTTACCAGGTGAAGGATTCCAATGTGGTGGTGTTTGAACACGATGGACGCAGCCGCTTTGTGACCGCAGAGGAAATCGCCCGCTACGATTATGCCCCCCTGCAATCCGGCCAGCCCCCGGTTCAAACGGCCTTCAGTGGTGAACGCGCCTTTTCTTCGGCTATCCAGGCCGTAACTATTGCCGACAAGCCGGTGGTGTACTTCCTCCAGGGGCACGGCGAAGGAAATCCAAAGGATCCGGATAAGCACCGGGGGTATTCCAAAATCGCCCAGGAAATCGAACGCGACACCATAGACGTCAAACTCTTGCAGTTGGGCAATGATCTGGGCATCCCGAAAGACTGTGACGCCCTCATCCTCGCCGGGCCGGAAAAGGAATATTCCCTGGCGGAAATGGATTTGCTCAGCGCCTATCTGGAAAGCAACGGACGCCTCCTGGTTATGCTGGATGCCGGGGCTGACGCCGGATTGGATCTCCTGCTTGAGGACTGGGGCGTAGAGGTGGGCAATAATCTGGTCGTGGATCCCACCAAAACCCTGACCGGCCGCGGTGACCTGTTTGTGACCACCTACTATGAGCATCCGATCACAAAGAACATGGAAGGCATCACCTCGGTGTTCTACCTGCCGCGTTCCATCCGCCCGCTGGTGTATGAAAACGGGGCAGACCCGGCGGACCGGCCGCATGTCACGGTGCTCGCCGCATCCTCGGAAAACGGCTGGGCGGAAACCAATCTGGAAGATCCCAATGCCCGGTTTGACGCCGGAGAAGATACCACCGGACCCGCCCCCATAGCCCTGGCCGTGGAGAAGGGCCCCGTGCCGGGGATCGACGTCAAAATAAAACCGACCCGCCTGCTGGTGCTCGGCGATTCTGATTTTGTGGCCAACAAGGGCGTCATCGGCGGCAATGTGCAGTTCTTTATGAACGGATTGAACTGGCTGCTGGAACGTTCGGAACAGATCGGCATTGCTCCAAAACCCGTCGAACGCAGTCGCCTCCTCATCACGCGCGCTCAGAAACAAGCCATTTTTTGGATCACCGTCGGCGTGCTGCCGGGAGCCGTGGCTCTCCTGGGAGCGCTGGTGTGGCTGCGGAGAAGGGGGTAAGGCGCCGTGAAAGGGTACGTTACATTTGTCCTGTTCATTCTCGTCATTACACTGGGTGCCTTCATCTGGTTTTTTGAGCGGGACACCTGGTCCACCGCCGAACAGAATGCCCGCTCCCGCAAGGCGTTCTCCATTGATCCGGAGGAGGTGAACCGGATTGAGATTCAGCGGGGCGCTATGCGGTTGATCTGCGCCAAACAGGAGGACCGCTGGATGGTGCTGGAGCCGGTGAATGATCCCGCTGATGATGCCATGATCAACCGCTTTCTGTACTATTTGGATTTGTTGCGGAAGAACAGTGCCATTACCGCCCAGGACCGCGAGGCCCGTAACCTGACGCTTTCCGATTACGGAATGGATGTGCCGCAGGCCGTCATTACGCTCTCCGGCTCGGCAAAAACCAGAAATTATCTGGTGGGTCGTATGTCCACGCTGGATAAGCGAGTCTACGTCAAAGAGGAAAGCGGGGACGCAATCGTATCCGTCGATAATCATCTGCTGCAAATGATACCCGCCTCTCCGGCGGATTGGCGTGTCCGGTCCCTGTTTCAGGAAAACGCCGGCGACATAACCCGCTTCAGCATTCGACGGGCCGACGGTATTCTGCAGGCCGGCAAGCTGGAAAGCGGACAGTGGGTGATTCAGCAACCCATCAAGGCGCGCGCCGCCGCCGCCTCTATTCAGCAGCTGCTGGATAAACTGCACACTCTTCAGGTTGGACAGTTTGTGGCCGATTCCGTGAAAGATGTAACCGCCTACGGCTTGGATCATCCGGCCATTGAGTTGGCGTTGTGGCAGAAAAACAGCAAAAATGCCGACACCCTGCTGATTGGAAGACCTTCCGAGACCCTGACTAATACCGTGTTTGTGAAATGGAACTCGAAAAATTCCGTGTGTGCAGTGACCAATGAGCTGATCCAGCTGCTCTCGGTTCCTCTGAATGATTTACGCGCGCGCCGCCTGACCTCACTCACCGCGCAGGCCGTTCGGCAGGTTCTCCTGACGCAGGGGGAACAAGTCATTGAATTGACAAAAAAAGAAGATGATCGCTGGTACATGCTTCGTCCGTCACAGGAAAAAGCGGATGATGCCCTGGTGGAACTGATGGTTGAAAACTGGTGCGATGCCGGAATCCTCCGGTATGTGGCGGATGACATCACTAATCGGGCGGCCTTCGGCTTTCAGCCGCCCCTCTTCAGCATCACGCTCGCCACCACGGCTATTACAACCGCCGCCCCGGAATCCGTCGGCGCCGCAGATCCAAACACCTGGGTGGAGCTGCTGGCTTCTGCAACGCCCCCGGAAAACGGCGAGCTGCTGGTGTGTGGAGATGGCGCCTGCGTATACGCCGTGCCCGCACAGCAGGCCGATACCGTGAAGATGAATCCTTTGTATTACCGGGATCGCGAATTACTGCGTATTCCGCGAGGGCAGATTCTGCGCATCGACAAAACCTGCGGCGGCGTGCAGGACTCGGTGGCGTTTGACGCCGACACCCAATCCTTCGCTGCCACCGAGCCGGAAGGGGCCGGGGTTGATGCCGCGGCACTGGAAATTTTCCTGCGGCTGATTGGCCGGCTTTCAATCGAACGCTATGTGGCCGAAAACCCCGAAGATCTTTCCGCGTTCGGGCTGAACGCCCCGTCCGCCGTGATACGTATCGGGCTTACGGGCGCTGATGGCATCGGCAAGACGCTTCTGCTGGGCAGCGAGACGGTCGGCGGCAATGTCTACGCGATGCTTCAGGGGCGCGATGTGGTGTTTGAACTGAACCGCGTGGCGGCCGCCATGCTTTGCGCCCCCCTGACTGAAACGACAACGGTTGAATCCGCAGCGACCACAGACGATGAAGCGCCAAACTGAACATCCATCCGGAACCGGCACGGGACGCCGTGGAAACAGGCTGTTGCGGGTTCTCCGCCGCGGCCTTCTGCTCCTCTTTGTGATGCTGGCGCTTGTGTTGGCGGCCATGTGGTATGTGCAGGCACGGGGGGTTCCGCGTCCCTTTCTTGTGCTCATGGAGCAGGCACTTCAGCGCATGGATTACTCCCTGCGCTTTGGGCGCATTCACATCCAATGGCCGGATCAGGTGATATTGACGGACACGGCCTATTATTCCTCCGGATTGGAGCGCGGCGCTCCGATGGTTTCGGCCAAACAGATTGAAACCAAACTGTTGTGGCGGCAGTGGATGAACGGCGGCCTGCTGGTCGAAACCTTTACGATGACCGGCGGCGTAGTGCGTCTTTCCACCTACGAAGGGCCCACCCGGGATCAATCGGAAAATAATCTTTACCTCCACGACATTGACGGAGAACTGGTCTACTCCGCAGAAGGCTTGACCTTTTCTTCTCTGAACGGCCTGATTTGCAATATGCCGTTTTCCGCCACCGGATTTTTCGCACTGCCGGATGATCTTAATCCCGAAAAAACAATCTATGAGCAGTGGATGGGACATTTCGTTAAGGATTTGGGTGGGCCTACGCCGGAGTGGGTGCAGGAGATCACCGCGGAATTAAATCGCTGTGCATTCAAATCCGGCGGTCGGGTGAATGCGGCGTTTCGGCTGGATCCGGTTCATTTGAACGGCAACCACGTTTCTCTTTACGCCTCGGGCGATGAAGCGGATTTGCGGGGGGTTGCGTTGACCAACTGGGTGGTTTGCCTGGAAATGACCAATGGCGTGGCCTCTGTTTCCAATACGCTGCTGCACAGCCGAAGCGGCGGGTGTGCCCTCACGGCCTCCATGGATTTCGGAAAGGATGTCATGTGGGCATCGCTGGGAAGCACTATGTCCATGAATGAAAACCTGGCGCTGCTGCCGGAGGCATGGCAGTCCGCCGTGGCCGAGCGCGGGTTTTCCTTCAGCGGAGGAGGGGATATCGGCGTCCAGGTCGGCCCTGCGGGAATGAATGAGTTTACGCAGAAGATGGACGGGCGGATTCATGCGGATGCAATTCTGTATCGCGGCATTCCCCTGCGGAATTTTCGTCTGGCGTTTGAATGGGATCATGATGTGCTGTGGCTGAGCGCGTGCGATGCGGTGATTGATGAGCAGGAATATGGTTCGGGCTCGCTGAGTTCGGATGGCATGCTGTACCTGGACAAGCAGACCTTCGTGAATAATTTTGACTTGTCTTTTCATCCGGCGATTTTGCTTCCGCTGGTATCCGAATCCGTGGGGGCGTTTATTCAGCAGCTGGTTTTTTCAAACCATATGCCCCGGGTGGACGGGGCGCTGTCGGGAAGCTGGACGGACTATGAAAGCCTCCGATTCAAGGGGCGCTGCCGGATGCAGGATTTTCAGTGGAAAGGCGCCCCGCTTTCCTCCTTCGATGCGGAAATTCTGATCACCAACGAGTATCTTCAGCTCAGCGGCATTCGCGCCGTGCGCGAAGAGGGCGAGCTCGCGGGAGAACTCACGCTGCCGCTGGATGAGGATGCGGCGGTTTTTGCAATCAGCAGTCAGATCAATCCCGAGGTCGTGGCGGAAATGATTCATCCTGCGCTGGTAACTATTCTGAAACCCTTTGAATTCCGGGGCCCGACGGATGTGCGCGCCGAGGGCAGCATCGATTATTCCAGCCGAACCCAGATGAATTTTTCCGTGAGCGTCAATGCCACCAATATCACGATCTACTCGCTGCCCTTTGACATATGCCGCTTCGGTGTGACCGGAACCGGCGATGAATACCGCGTCGACGGGTTCGATGGAACACTATGCGGTGGCCGGGTGGCCGGAAATATGGTGTTTTTCCCGATCACCACGAATGATGATTACCGCTATAACCTCGATGGCTTTTTCACCAATGTCTCCCTGGATGAAATGATGCGTCAGCTGGGCAACCACACCAATGAACCCAACAGCGGCGTTCAGCAGGGGAATATCTCCGGACAGGTGCTTCTTTCCGGGCTGACGGACACCAATTGGATCAACACGCTCATGGCCAAAGGACACCTCAAAATTGATCAGGGCTGCCTGCTCAGCATCCGTTTGTTTGGTCCGCTCTCAGAATGGCTTTCGCGCATGACGCCCAATCTCGGCTGTCTGACCCAGACGGAATTCGACTCGGACTTCACCATTAAGGATGGCTTTCTACAGCTTGATAACGCGAGGATGTATGGAAACATCATCAGTATCGCCATCACCGGAAAGTACGGATTGGCCGATGAGTCGCTGGATTTTCGCGTGCAGGTCAAACTGTTGAGGAAGAGTCTGCTGGCCAAGCTGGTTAATCTGATCACCTATCCGCTGACCAAGCTGCTGTTGGAATTCCGGTTGAGCGGAACACTGGAAAACCCGGAGTGGCGCCCGGTGAATCTGCCCAAGGAGCTTTATTTTAATTTTCGGTGATGAAAGGAACTGGACAGGCGCATGAATGATTCAAACACTCAGCAGACGGGACCGGGAGGAGGCGTCGCCTGCGTAATTTCAGCCGCCGCCGTGATTACCGTAGCCCTCTACATCGCGGCGCAAATGCTGGCAGACATTTCCAGCCTGAAAATCGGCGTGGTGCTGGGTTTGTCTGTAGATATGGGGACGTTCATTTATCCGGTAACTTTTACGCTGCGGGACGTCGTTCACAAGCAACTGGGCAAACGCAACGCGCAGGTGCTGGTTGTTTCGGCCGGTGCGATCAATTTGCTGATGGCGCTCTATCTGATGTGGGCGGCCTCCGTGCCCGGCGATCCGGCCTGGGGGCTGAGTCGCGAGTTTTCCGCCATCCTGGCGCCGATGTGGCGTATTGTGCTGGCGTCCATTGTGGCCGAGGTGGTGAGCGAACTGGCCGATACCGAAATGTATCACTGGTTTGTTTCGCGCGTGACCCGCCGCTATCAATGGCTGCGTGTACTGGTAAGCAACGGGGTCAGTGTTCCGCTGGACAACATCATCTTCACCGTTGGCGCATTCGGCTGGGTGCTGCCCTGGAGCGTCGTGGGGCAGATCTTTGTGTTTAATCTGCTGCTGAAATACGGAATCACCCTGCTCAGCCTGCCCCTGGTGTATGTGACCCGGCAGGATCGCAATTAGCCGGCCACGCCGCGATTCCCGTAAACGAGGAATCGCGGGGCCTGTCCCGCCTCCACGAGTGTCGCTCTTTACATCGCATAGACTTGTTCGGCGGTCAGCGCGGTGATTCCGATGGAGTCAATCATCTTCAGCACGGCGGCGGTATCTTCAAAGCGAAAAACCACGACAGCCTTGTCCGCCGACTTTTCCACGAACGCATAAAGATATTCAATCGAGATGTTGGCCTGCGTTAAGCGGTCCAGTACGTCGGCCAGTCCGCCTGGCGTATCCGGAATTTCCAGCGCGATGACATCGGTCAGGTCCACCGTGAATCCGGCGTCGCGCAGTACGCATTCCGCCTTTTTCACGTCGTTCACGATCAGGCGGAGAACACCGTATCCGGCCGTTTCGGCGATGGAAAGCGCCCGAATATTAATGCGGTTTTTTCCAAGCAGCCGGGCCACCTCGGCCATGCGGCCGGCCCTGTTTTCCAGAAAAACGGAAACCTGTTTCACTTTCATGATGACAACCTCCCTCTGCCGTTACGTGTTTTTAATCCGTTTGTCGATAACGCGGACCGCTTTGCCCGCGCTGCGTTCGATGCTCTTGGGTTCCGCCAGCACAATGGTGGCGTGAAGGCCCAGGACGCTGTGGATTTCGTGGCGTATCCGCCGCCGCAAATCTTCCAGCTTGCGCACTTCGTCCGAAAAGTTTTCCTGGCAGACTTCCACGCGGATTTCCAGGTCATCCATGGTGCCCTGACGGTCCACGATGATCATGTAGTGGGGTTCCGTGCCTTCGATTCCCATCAATACGCTTTCGATCTGTGAGGGGAATACATTGACGCCCCTGATGATCAGCATGTCGTCGGTACGGCCGGTCAGGCGGCGGATGCGCCGCAGGGTACGCCCGCACGGACAGGGCTCTTCGATGAGCGAGGTAATGTCGCGCGTGCGATAACGGATGAGCGGAATCGCCTGTTTTGTCAGGCCGGTGAACACCAGCTCGCCTTTCTGTCCGGGCGCCACCGGTTTGCCGCTGACCGGATCAATCACTTCAGGGTAAAAATGGTCTTCAAATACATGCAGGCCGTTTTGTTCCAAACACTCACTGGCCACGCCGGGCCCCGTCACTTCACTCAGCCCGTAAATATCGATGGCCTTCAAATGCAGCTTCTTTTCAATCTGAACGCGCATTTCTTCCGTCCAGGGTTCGGCGCCGAAGTAGCCGGCCTTCAATTTGAAATCCCGGAAGTCAATGCCTTCTTCTTCGGCCACCTCGGCCAGCTGCAGCGCGTAGGAGGGCGTGCAGGAGAGTAGGGTGGTGCCGAAATCCTTCATGATCATGAGCTGCTTTTTGCTGTTTCCGCCGGACATCGGAATGACGGCGGCCCCCAGCGTTTCGGCACCGTAATGCAGGCCGAGCCCGCCCGTGAAGAGACCGTAGCCGTACGCATTCTGAAGAACATCGTCCGGGGTTCCTCCGCCGCAGGCCAGCGTGCGTGCGGCGCAGCGCCCCCAGGTCGCAATGTCGTCACGGGTATAACCAACGACGGTCGGTTTCCCGGTAGTGCCCGAGGACGCGTGAATACGGATAACGTCTTTCATGGGACACGCAAAGAGACCGAAGGGATACTGATTGCGAAAATCATCCTTGAGGGTGAACGGGAGGCGGACAATGTCGTCAATGCTCCGGATGTCGTCCGGCGTGACTCCGGCCTCGGCGAGTTTCTGTTTGTAGAAGGGGACGTTTTCGCAGGCGCGTTTTACGGTGTCGCGCAGGCGCTTCCCCTGCAGCGCGCGAAGTTCCGCGCGGTTCATGCACTCATAGTGTTCTTCATAAATCATGGCACGATTCCTTCATTCCTTCCGGATGGTCCGGGTCATCTGCGGATAAAAAAACCCGCAAGCTGCAATACGGTGCAACAGGCGGGTTTGAAAGACAAGATTTACGTTTTAAAACTTGAACGTCAACGAAGCCTGAATGCGGTTGTCTTCAGCGCTGTCACCCTCTTTATAGGCCGTTTTAATAAACTGATATTCGAGGCCGAGAATCAGGTCCGGCGAAAACGAGTAATGAATGTTGCTCATCAGCGTCTCGTTTTTGCTGCGCATGTTTTTGGAGAGATCCCCGTCTTTGGGATCATCCACACCGCAGGTGAAGTTGACGTTGATTTTATCCATGGGGAACACCTGAAGTTGAAGCCATCCGCCCTCGGCACGAATGCCGTCCTTGGTGGCCGGATTGACGCCCTGCCCAATGCCGCCATAATAGGTGTCGAGGTTTTCTCCAGTCCACACCGAACCGACCAGTGCGGCCTGCTTGATAATGGGGAAGCTCACGCTGCCGTTCAGCGACCAGGTGTCGTACTCTTCATCCTTCACGCCCGCGACGGAGCTGTTGGTCACGGCCCAGTCCACCACTTCGCGTCCCCAGTGACCGGAAATACCGAGAATGGAATTTTTTTCCGTCAGAACCTTGCCGTGCAGCTCAACGCTTCCCTGCAGGGTGGGAATATCCGAATCCACACCGTCATCCTGTCCGCCGCCATCAATATCCTGTCCAATGGTTCGGGCAACGGCGCCTTTGGTGACCAGCTTGGCATTGCCGACCGGAATGTTTTTGGTCAGTCGGACCTGCGGCCTCCGCAGACCGAGCGCGCCCTGATCGGCCAGAGTGGCGAAGTTGATGGTGTTCGGCACTACGACAATAAAGGTTTCCCAATCCTGACCGGCGCGCAGAGACCATGTCGAGAAGGCCCAGTCCAGATAGCCGAGGCGCATGCGCGGATGATAGGCGTTTTCCGTGTCAGCCTTGCCGTAGAAATCCATTTCCACCAGCGCGGTGACTTTCCCGCCTTCCACGTCCGGCCCATTGACTTTCAGGCCCAGGCGCGACTGCCGTGCGGAAAGGCGCGTTTCAGCATCTTTTTCGCCATCCACTTTCGGGAGCACGAAAAAGGCGAGATCGCCCACCTGGGTTCGATGGGAATCATAAACGGCATCAAGTTTGACATAGCCATAAAGGGTGATGTCGTATTTTGATGTGACTTGGCCCACAGGAACGTCGGCCAGTGCCGAAATGGTCGACAAAAGAGCCGCTGTGAGGGCAATAATCGCTTTTCTATACATAGATACTCCTGCATGCTTATAGTTTACTGTTTCTCCCGCCGACCGTTAGCGCAAAAGCTAAAGGATGGGCCTGAAACATGCAAACAGATTTCTTGAAATGTTTTTATGTACAGAATCATGGATGCCGCCGCCGGAGCTCTCGTCGTCTTTCGCGGATGCAGCGAAAACACCTGTTGCGCTCTGATCTTTACGGAAGAAAACAGGTGACGCACAGAATGGGCTGGTGTAGATTTCACCGCAAGTGATTACGGGTGGCAGACCGCGGTCTGCGATACGCTTGAGAGTCCGGCGAGGAGACGGTGGATTATGACAAAATGGTGGTATGTGGTGATGTGCGCGGTGTGTTTTGTCATCGGCGCGGGTATGAACACGGGATGCACAACAACCGGGAACGGTGTTTCAGCGGCTGATGATGATTTGGCGGATGCTGTTATGACCCGGCTGGATCACGACCCGGTGACGGCCGCCTGCCGGCTGATGGTTGTGGTGCAGGATGGTGTCGTTTATTTGCGGGGTAAGGCACCTACGAGCAACATGGTTCGTGCCAGAGCGGTTTCCGTGGCGCTCGGTACGCCGGGTGTGGTGGAAGTGGTGGATGATCTCTATCCGCCCACCAACGGGGTTTATTGATAGGCGCGCCGGCCGCTTCAGAATCTTTTGGAAAAAATCGGATGAGTAGAACGGACGATATTTACCAAAAAAATCAGCATTTGGCCTTTTCGCGAAGGCATGTTCACTCATCCGATCGGAAAAAACGATCGGGATCAGGAAGCCACTCCCATAATTCAGATTCAGCGCATCGGGAAGGACATCCCGAGTTTTCCGAGCGGGCAAGGCATCACCACCACCGTTCCCGAACCCGATGGATATCCAACGTGGCGACGGCGGTTTTTCTGCTTCTGCTGATCCTTGGCGCAATCGTGTTTATTCGGGTGCTTCACAATAAAAAGAATTTTCCAGGCAACCGGAATGCCGCGCCGAACGCCGTGGAAGCCGTGAAACCTCCCTCCGGCGATACCGCCGGGTCCCTGCTGGAGCAACTGGTCGCGCTGAAAGAAAAGGCAAAAAATACTGAGCGCCAGCTTACGATGATCTATGGCCTTTTGGATGACGGCTCTTTGGATCGGGCGCAGGAACTGATGAATCAGCTTCGATCGGTCGCGCCCGACGGTCCGGTGATACACCGGGTGCAGGCTTTGATTTATTTGGGGAAAAAGGACTATCAACCGGCAGCGCGCGAACTGATCGCCGCGCTGAGCATGATGCCGGAAAACTGGGACAACAAGATGGGGTTGTCGCGCGCGCTTTTGGCCATGAAGGAATACGAGGCGGCACTGGTGGTATCCGAGTGGATGCTGGAAGAGCAGCCCTACTCCGTGGAAGCCCGCTGCGCGGCGGCATCGGCCGGATTAAACCTGGACCGGACATCGCAGGCCGTCCTTCACTTGAAAAAAGTGATGGAAATGGATAGCGATAACCGGGAGGCTCGGCAAATGCTGAGCGATGCCTATCGCAAGCAGGGCGATTATGACAAGGCCATTAAGCTGCTGTCCGATCAACTGGCAGAGGATGAGCGGGATTCTCTGGTTTATTACAAGCTGGCGGTCTGTTACGCCTCCATGAACGATGCCGAGGGCTGCCTAAACTGGTTGCGAAAAGCCTCGACTCTGTTCGGACATTCTTTTGTGAACTCGTGGGTTAACGCTGCGGAATTTGACAACGTGAAAACAAATGCGGCTTTTGTTGCCTTTTTTATGCCCCCTCATCAGCCGCCCGCTGAATAAATGAGGTCGGCATCCATTAGTAAGGAGACCTGCATGCCCAAAGAAAAATTGAAGCGATCCCTGAGCCGACTGAATGACGAAATCACGCACCTGGCCAGGCAGGACGATTCGCAGGCGGAGAAACTGGCGGAGTTGCACGGGCAGGCGTCCGCCTATTTGCGCGATGGATCGCGGATTGGACAGGAGGCCCACCATACCCTGTTGCAGGAACTGCAGGAGGCTGCGGAGCGGTTTGAGGTTTCGCATCCCGGGGTGACGGATGGGATCAATCAGGTGCTGAGCGCCCTGAGCAACATGGGCATTTAACCGGCGGAACCGGGGAGGTCATCCGATGACGTTGAAAACAATACTACGAAACCGCGGGGCAAACGGCTGCGAAGTGGCTCTCAGCGGCCGGTTGGATTCCGAAACGGTAAACGCCTGTTCAGAGACGTTGGCCGAAATGCTGCGTACAGGCACCCGGATTGTGCTGTTCGATATGGCTGCTCTTTCCTTCATCAGCAGTATGGGGATTCGACTGATTCTGAATGTGCGTAAGCAGGTGGAGGCCGGTGGCGGCTCCGTGATGATGACCCGTCTGCAGCCGCAAATTGCCAAGGTGTTTGAAATCGCGCAGGTGCTTCCGAAAGTGAGCATCTTCGAGAGCGTGGAGGAGGCGGATCGCTATTTCGCCGCCATGCAGCAGCAGGTCTTAGATTCTCAGAAACACTGAAATTTCACTCACAGACGGGCGACGCGCGCTTTTTGAATTCCGGTGAGCTGAACAAGAATTTGGCGCTTGGACCGCTCGTTCATGCAGAGAATGCGTTCACCGAGCCGCCCCGTGCTGAGCGCCTTCGCCCGCAGTGAAATTTGCAGGCTGCCCTGTCCTGCCGTGACGGTAATGTAGTCGCCCTTTTTCGCACACAGAGGCGTGCGGACATAGTTTCGCAGGATCGGGGTTCCCGGTTTAACAGCGCGATCAATCTCCTGGCCGGCAACCGTTTCGCTGGTCGGAATGCGCATTTCCCCTTTGCGCTCCAGAGGAAGCCGCTCGCTGCGCAGATCTTCGGGCTGAAGCAGTTGTCCGCAATCCAGGGCCCGCGCGGCTACCCACACCTGCTGAAGCTGATATTTTTTGGCGCGAACGGGAACGCTGCACACGGATGCGTTGTTCACCGAGATATCCACGAGGTAGGTGTCAAACTGGTTATAATTTTTGGCTGTGCGCGAAGGGGAAACCTGAAAGGCTGTTTCTCCGCGGGGAATCCAGATGTTTCGCTGTAACGGCGCGAACTCGAGTTTGAAATCAGCCTGCTGTCCGGGTTCCACGCCCAGATAGTGTTCGATGGCCCGCGTCAGTTCCTGCGGCATAACTCTGCGCTGGGAGCGGGTGATGGTGATTTTGATGCTTCCGCTGACGCTGGCAGCCTTCATGTCGGGGTACTGTTGAAGCGCATAAGCGACCGAGGTGAGGGGATAAACCACCGGCTCATTATCGGGCGGGGCATCAAACACTTTTCGGTCCAGCCAGGCTTCCGGAATACCGGTCAGATCCTGCAGCAGTTCGCGGAGAACAACCTCGTTGCCCGCGGAGACGATGGATGATTTGACCATCAGTGTTTGTGCGGGTGAATGGATGGGCAGCAGGGCGCAGATCAAAAAGAGCGCCGGTATTCCGTACCTCCGGCTCCATACATTGATTTTCATAATGGCAGTTCCTTTCTCATCTCAGCGGCTTATCGGCGCAGCGAGTTGGCGATGCTTTCCATTTCATCAGCGGCCTTAATGGTTTTTGAATTGGCCTCATAAGCGCGCTGCGCAAGAATCATATGCACCAGCTCCTCGGCGGCATTGACGGCCGATGCCTCGGTATATTTATGCGCCACTGTGCCCATGCCTTCTTCGCCGGGAACCATGCCCGTTTGCGGGGTTCCGCTGGATTCTGTTTCTGTAAAAAGATTGCGGCCGATGCTGCGCAGGCCCTCCGGATTTTGAAAGCGGACGAGCGTAACCTGAGCCAGCTGCTGCGTTTCTCCGTTGACCATTACGGTGAAAGCGCCGTTGGGGGCAACCGTCACTTCCGTGGTGCCTTCCGGAATATTATCGAATCCAGTAACGCGATAGCCGTCCACGGTGACCACTTCTCCGGTGGACGTGCTGCGAAACGATCCGTCACGCGTGTAGGCGGAAGTGCCGTCCGGGAGGGTGACTTCAAAAAAGCCCTCGCCTTCCACGGCGAAATCAAGATCGCGTCCGGTTTCTTTGAGCGAGCCCTGTCGAAACAATTTGGAAATTTCAGAAACCTTGGTGCCGTGCCCGATTTGAATGCCGTTCGGGATTTCCGTTTCTCCGGATTCCGCGCCCGGAGTCAGCAGCGTGGAGTAGAGCATATCTTCAAAGGAAATGCGGCTGGGCTTATAGCCGGTGGTGTTGACGTTGGCGAGGTTGTTGGCGATGGTATCCAACGCCAATTCCTGTGCCCGCATGCCCGAAACACCTGCCCATAAAGAACGTTCCATGACTAACTCCTTTGCCGTTGGAGGCGGCTTATGCTCCTAATATGCTGATCATTTTGGTCTGGTCTTCATCGAAGGTTCTGACCATTCGCTGGTTGGCTTCATAGGCTCTCATGCAGCTGATCATCTCCGCCATTTCGTCGTAAATCGTTGTATTGCCGGTCTCCAGCGTTTTGTGTACCACTTCAATGCTGCCGGTTTCCACATCGCGGGGAGGCATGTCCTCCGGGGCGCTGTACAGCGCGGTTCCGGCCCGGTCGAGTTGCGACAGGTTGGAGAACTGTACCACCTTGAGCGTGCCGAGCAGATTGTTCTGCGCATCGCGAATGGACCCGTCGGCACCGGCGACCAGATCCGAAATAACACTTTCCGCAGGGATCACGATGTTGCCGTTGGTACCCTGAACGGGCATGCCGTCCATATTCTGCAGGGTACCGTCGGGCGCAACCTTGAAGTTGCCGTTACGGGTATAGAGGTCGCCGCGCTGTTCATCCTTCACGACAAAAAAACCATCGCCCTGAATGGCGAAATCCAGCGGGCGTTCGGTTTGCTTGAGGGCGCCGGCGGTGTAGTCCACGAAAACCGGATCATACTTTCCTTTTTCGCGCAGATCCTTATAAAAATCGACGGATTGGTTGAGCAGGGTATCGAAAACCTGGTCGCCCACCGTCAGTTTTTTGTAACCGGGCATATTGCAGTTGGCGAGGTTTTCGGTGATGGCCTGCAGGCGATCCTGCTCCCGGGCGATCATCTGAAATTCTGAACTGTAGAAATCGGCACTCATGCCCCGATAAAAGCAGGATGGATGCCATGTCCAAATGATGCGGAAAGCCAAAAAAAAGCCCCTCTTTCGGGAAGAGGGGCAAAGGTTGCCGGGGCAAAACGAATCAGGCGGCTCCGACCATATGCCTCATCACCGTCTGAACGACGGCGTCGGACATGTCGACCGAATCATTCAGTTTGCCGGTCCACTCGGCGATTACAGAAGGACGCGGTTGCAGATGTTCCCGCAATTCGCGTGCTCCTCGCTGCATCAGTTTACTGAATACTGAAGTATCCACACTGTCGCTGCTGATCCCGCCGCGTGAGGAAGCTGATGTGGCTGCCTGGGACGAACCCGTCAGCGCTTTAAGCGACGCTGCCGAGCCAAGCGGACTCCCACCGGTAATCTCATTGATGTTCATATTTCTTCCTCCTGAAAACGTTATCGGCATATATTCGGCGCCGCTTAAATTCAAGGCCATAGTTTTGTGTCTGCCTGCGGTGCCAGCTCCATCGCCATCGCCCGGCAGCATTCGGAAACGGCAAAAAGATGAAATTCGGAGGGGGATTGCAGCATAAAGTTCAGGCTGTTGAGGTCAAAGGAACGGGAGCGGCGGCGCTGCAGATAATCTTCCAGGGCCACCACCACTTTTTGCTCGGAGGCATTGAATGTGGCATCCAGCTCGGCCAGCAGAACACCGCGGGAAACGTCCAGAATGGTGATATAAAGGGAGAGAATCTGCGGGGGATAGGGGCGGATTTCCTGCACCCAGGTGCATCCGACGTAGTCCGCCTGCATAAGGGTGCCGAGACGTTTGATTTCTTCAAAATCAAAGAATCCCGACTCCGGCGCCAGGTTTTTCCCGGATACGTATTCCTCCATTTTCCCTTTTGGGCTGATATCGGATACCCGGGCGTTAAAATACTTCTGAAACTCTTCCTGCAAATCGCGTTGCAGGCTGTCGCGGTATTCTTGGGTTACGGCGCCCAGCGGAGGCAGGAGTAAAATCGTTTGATTCCGGGCAGGCCAGGATTCCGGTTCGACATTGTAGACCCGAATAATCGGAATATCCTCAGCGCGGCCGGCGCGGCTCCCGAAATCCACGCCCCGCTGAAGCACACACCCGCACCACCACGGCAGGATGCTGATGAAAAAGCCAATCCTTAACAACGCCCGTTTATATCCCGTCAGCATGTCCTTCCTGTTCTGCCGCCATTAGGCGGACAGCGAGATTTCGAGGAAGAAATCACCGGATTCAGCAGAAAGAGGAACGATCACTGTCTGAGCGTTTTTCGGCGGATCCACATACAAATCCTGTCCCACCACCACGGAAGGCAATCCCAATTGCAGGTGAGGATATTCATCCTGCATCCGCGTCTTGGCGCCGCCGGAGGTCATGTTGGCCAATTCGCCGACAATATCGCTGACTTCCTCGATCTGAACCGGGTCGGATTTCTCCATACCCATCATCGCTCTGAACACGGCAAAAGCAAGTTCGGTGCCGAAGACAAGCGAAACGTTGATGGTAATTTCATCGCTGGTAATACTCAGAGACCCGGCGATGCCCCCCCTGGGCGATTCATGGCCTTCGGGCAGAGGGGCTCCGGCCGTGGTCGACATAAACACCATGGTTTCAAAGATTTCCTGAACACTCTCCACAAAAGCCGGATAAATTTCCTGAATACTTTTGGTCATGGGTCATCCTTATTATTGTTATTTCCGCCCGGCAGGTTCCGGTGCGTATTGAAGATCAATTTCGGTTCGTCTGCCGCAGGGGCAGGAAATGCGCAGCTTGGTTATACGATCCCCTTCCTTCAGCGTTTCGACGCGAATCGCCTCGGCGGGGGAATCCAAACCGTGGGTAATGGTTAGCGGGTCATCGTGAGCAATGGCGATGGATTCGGAGGTAATGAGCGGGCTGACTTCGTCTTTGATTTCCGTTTGTTCCTGCAGCTCGGAAAAGACGACCTTCTCGGCGTCCATGAAATACTTTTTCCGATAAACTTTGTTGGTATCCGAATCCAGGTTGGCCATTGGGATCATTCTCCCCAAAGGGTGTCCATCTTCTTGCGCAGGACATCCGCGGTGAAGGGTTTAACGATGAATGAAGAGACGCCGGCCTGAAGAGCCTCCACCACGGCTTCTTTTCCGCCTTCGGTGGTCACCATCATGATTGGAATACTGGAATAATTCGGTAATTTGCGCAGTTCGCCGACCATTTCAACGCCGGTCATCTCGGGCATGTTCCAGTCGGAAATGATGCAGTCGTACTGTTTGGCTTTGGCGGCTTCGAGCCCAAGCCTTCCGTTTTCGGCTTCTTCGGTGTTGTCATAGCCGCACTTGCTCAGGGTGAGGCGCATAATGCGGCGCATGGTGGATGAATCGTCAACTATCAGAATCTGCGCTTTTGTGTGATCGCTCATAAGGTCTCCAGCAGTATTATTCCCTACGGCTCGGGCTTCGGCATGTTGTGCCGTCCGTACCCGCAACCATTGGGCGAAATATACGCCAATCCGGTTTTTTTGAAAAGGACTTTCTCGGCGTCACGTCGCGGGCGGCATCCATTCCGCTATCCCTTGCGGCGAACCATCTTTCCGTGCGCACTTTTTTGAACGTAGGCTTTACTCAGCATTCCCAGCGATGTTCTCTTTTTGCGGGTGCGGAGCAATTTGACACGGATATCCTCTTTGCCGACGCGGAGATGCTCCAGCCATTCGGCGTCTTTATCGCGGAGACTGCGCAACCAGGTATTGTCCCGGGCGGGAGAGAACTCCGGGCTTGCCATAAATTCCATCATCAGGTTGTGGCGAAGGGTTGAAAATTTGATGGAGTCGCGGATTCGCCCCTCGCGCAGGGCGTTATCGATGGTTTGGGTCCATTCCTGAATTTGTTGGCGCATGTCATTATGCACGGGCTGCTCCCGGGGGGTATTAACCAGTGATACGGAAGGTGCCGCGTTCGACCGGACGGGTGGGTTCTTCACCGACCGGTTCCTGTTTGGCCACTTCCTGCCAGGCCTCTTTCAGTTCCGTCATGATGGATATGACATCACGGACAGGCTGAACTTTCTGCTGGACGTTGGCCATGCTGATATGGCTGATGGAGAAATCATACAGGCGGTGCAGGTTTTGGGCGATTTCACCGCCGCGCTCCATGTCCAGCGAGATGGCCAGCTCAGTAATGACATCCTGCGCGTGCAGCAGATTTTTTCCGACGGCCTCAATACGGTTCGGGCTGTTGATCTGAAAAGCCTTTTCCGCTTTTTCAAGCGTGCGCAGGCATTCGTCGTACAGCATCAGCACCAATTGCATGGGGCTGGCGGTCAGGACATCCGTCTGCTGGTAGGTATTTGTTTGGTACATGGTGGCTGCCGGCATGATTTTCCTCCTGACATGTTACGGTTGGGTAATCGCATGACTCCCTGCGATGGGTTCGGTGGGCCATTCTTTCAACACCTGGTCCAGCGCATCACGCGTCCATTTGGAAGCGCCGGCCACTTGCTCATACAGTTTGCGAAAACGCAGAAAAGTTTCGGTTTGATCCTCAATGGAGGGCCTTTCGCTCTCCCGCTGATGCGCGGAAAATTCATAGAAAGCGGGCCAGAGGCTCATTCGGGTGAAGACGTTGGAGGTCTTGGCTTCTTCCAGCTCATCTTCCAGTACGGAGAGCTGTTCCACGCAGACGCGTATATCGGCCAGGGAGTCGTGCGCGGGCGCTTTCAGGTGCATAATGATTCGGTTGCTGAGCTCCGCGCCTTCCCAGCCGCGCCGGAGAACCCGGTCAAGCCCGTTGCGCACCTCCAGCAATTCTTCGCGAAGTGCGTCGAGCCCTGCCGGATGGAAATCCCCATGCCGCACGCAAATGACGCCATACGCATCAAACGGAGAGGCCGCCCATTCGCTCATGGACTGCACCGGCGCGACCTTCATGCCGTCGATGCGCGCCCCGTCGCTGTTGAAGTTGACAAACGTGACACCCGGAAATTTCGTGATGAAATCGCGAATCAAATCGATGTAGCACTGAAATTGCTGCGTCGTGGATACGGTGGGGCGGTAGTTGCCGGGCACCTGCACCAGCGATTGCGGATTGGCGCGGTGGTTGTCGTACATGGTTCGGTTGGCGTGTGTGGTGCCGTCGTCCCGGAAGCAGAGATCCAGCCCCACGGTACAGGCAGTCGGGCAGCCCATCAGCGCGGCCAGATACATGGCGCTGCACGTCACGGTTCCCCCCGCGTATATCATGCCGCGCGGCGTGATTTTTGAATCAATCCAGTGGTCCAGCGGGCTTGCCTCCAGGCCGCCGCTGAACAGGCCCCGAAAACGGTTGGTGATGTCAGAATATACCAGCGAGGAGCACGCGAAATACAGGTCTGAGCATTCCGTCTCAAACTGGGGGCCGATGAGGTGACTGCCATCGACGGCAACAACCAGATCGGGGCGTACTCCGCATTCGCGCAGCGGCCGCAGCGCCGTCCCGGTGGTGATGATGACGAAGCGGTCGGCATTTTGCCGAATGAAGGGCAGTGCTTCATTCAGGGAAGGGCCCGCCGCCACAACCAGTGCCGGCTTGCCGGGGAAGGCATTTTCCAACGCCCGAATGCCCGGATGACTGACCAGCAGCGGCAGATTTTTCAGTGTGTTGAACTGCCAGAGCGGCCCGCGGCAAATCAGCGTTCCGGCATTAAACACATCCAGACGGATTTCCTCGCGCACTTCCCGCAGCGTTTCCATAAACATTGCTCGATCACCGGGCGCGGAACGGCCGGTGTCCAGAATGTGCATGGTCGGCTCCCATTTCGGGAAGTACATGGAAAAGAACTGGTGTTTAATAATCGCCTTCTCCCGGCTGACCGCCAGGCCGATGCGCCCATCCCGAATCCAGCGGTCTGCCAGATTTGCCTGCAGAAAATGAAGCACCCGTGCGGGATCGGCCTCGAGCATTAAAAGACGGTCATACTTTTTGAGGCGGGCGCTTACCGCCGTGAATTCGGCCATGGAAAGGCACCCGAACACAACGGCAAAAAAGGGCTTATCGCCTTGACGCTCTGTTTGCAGCCAGGCAAGAACATCCGCCCCGATCTGCGTATCGTCGGGGGTCAGCGCTCCGGTGGATTCCGCGGAATCGCGCAACAGGTTTTCCCAGTCCGCGTCCAATCCGGGCAGCATCGGTTGCAGTTGTTCCAGTCTATGCGCAAGCAGCGTATTCATGACGGCCACAGGTTATTTTTCGCTGTTGATGTATTCGTCTTCAATGTAGTTCTTCAGCGTGGGAATCAGATCCTGAAACCGGTCGATAATGCCGGGCAGGGTGGTTTTCAGGTGTTGGGCCAGCGAGGGAACCGTCGCTTCTGTCAGCATCCCCGGCATGGAATTCAAGAGATGTTCAAACTCCGTCTCGGTTTCCTTCAGCGAGCCCTGACGATCACGCAGCTGATCGGTGTCCAGCATGAAAAGGGAACGCACTTCGCCTTCAAAGACGTAAAAATCGCGCAGCGTTTCGCAAAGCGTGGCGAATTTAGTGAGCCCCTTCGGCTGATTGGTCAGCAGCATATCTCCACAGTGAATGCTGTCGCGGCGGAGATCTTCCAGTCCTTCCAGGGATCGGTCCAGGCAATGCGTGGTAAATTCTTCCCATGTGTTGATCTCGATGACCTCTTGCTGTGTATTCATCTTTAATACTCCTGTTCTGTTGCGCGTTTACAGGTCGGGCGCTTTTCGGCCATCCCGACGGGACGACCAGAAAATAGCAGGCTGCGTGCCATACGGCGGCACCCGGCGGCCCGGTGGATGCGGCGCGGCCGAACAGACGGAAAAAACGACAGCGACGCGCCGCGCGCGTGAAAAACGGGGTGGGGTGGGCACAAAAAAGCCCGGTCCAGGGGCGGTGGACCGGGCACAAGGCGGGAATTTCTATATTATCCGAGCATCTGGAGGACGGATTGCGGCATCGAGTTGGCCTGAGCCATCATCGCGGTGCCGATCTGTACCAGGATCTGATACTTGGAGTACTGCGTGGTTTCGAAGGCGATATCCACATCGCGGATACGGCTTTCCGTGGCGCGCGCGTTTTCTTCGTAGGCCCGCAGACCATCCAGGGTCTCTTCCATACGATTCATTTCGGCGCCGAGCACGGCACGCTTGGAGCTGATATAGTCGATCGCCAGATTCAGCTTGTCCACCGCCGACTGCGCACAGGATTGCAGGGAAATACTGAGGTTGGCCGGACAGATCACGCTGGCCCAGTGTACGGCGATGGGGCCGTTTCCTGAACCAAGCAGGGTCATGTTGACCGACCCGTAGCTGTATTTTGCGTACGAGCCGACAACCGCAAAGTTGGTGGCGGTCAGGTTGATGGGGTCTTCTTTAAACACCATGTTGCTGTCCGGTCCGACCTGGAGGTACACAGAGTTCCGTCCATCGTTGGCGCCGTACACCTGGTCGCCGGTCATCAGTGCCACGCCGTTACCGCCGCGGAACAGATACAGGCCGTTGAACTTGCCGGATGCCGTCGCACCGCTGGTGATGCGGGAAATTTCATCCTGCATCTGCTCGAATTCCTTCTGCAGGTTGTTGCGGTCAATCTGGCTCTTGGTGCCGTCATTGGACATGATGGCCAGCTCAGCCATACGGCCGAGCATATCGTGAATTTTCTGCAGCCAGGCATCGGCCGTTTGCAGATAATTGATTTTGTTTTCGACGTTGGCGGCTGCCGCGGCCGTGTTGCGGTACTGCATGCGCAGACGTTCGCTGATGGCCAATCCCGCGGGGTCGTCACCGGCGGTGTTAATGCGGAGTCCGGACGAGAGTTTACTCATCGATTCGCGCATGCTGGTTACGTTGGAGTTGTAGTTCCTCCACACCGCGAATGCTGTTGAATTGTTATATACTTGCATAGTTCGCTCCCTGTTTTTGTTTCCCGCCCTGCTTTTTCTCTTTTATTCAGGGCAACCCCGCTAAAGCAGGCAATGTGCCACAGCGTATTCCCACCAGCGCGAATGGCCGATTTTGCCCGGGACGCGCGCGGTGAATGGGCTGAATTTCCAAAAAACAGGGGAAAGACGGGCTTTGCTGTTGGATTTTCCGCCAGCCAAACAGGCAGAAATTGCTGGAATCGCCGTGTCGGCATCCACAACGCAGAAAATGCCGACATCCAAAAGCGATTCGCGAAAAAACCATCCGGGCGCCGGGAGGTGGGGGCGCAAACCGGGGCGATTCGCGCGATTTCGGAGCAAAAAAAAGCCCGGTCCAGAAGACTGGACCGGGCGCAAGGCGGGAAGTTCAGGATTATCCGAGCATCTGGAGGACAGATTGCGGCATCGAGTTGGCCTGCGCCATCATCGCGGTGCCGATCTGAACCAGAATCTGATACTTGGAATACTGCGTGGTTTCGTAGGCAATATCCACGTCGCGGATACGGCTTTCCGTGGCGCGCGCGTTTTCTTCGTAGGCCCGCAGACCATCCAGGGTCTCTTCCATACGATTCATTTCGGCGCCGAGCACGGCCCGCTTGGAGCTGATATAGTCGATCGCCAGATTCAGCTTGTCCACCGCCGCCTGCGCACAGGATTGCAGCGAAATACTGAGGTTGGCCGGGCAAATCACGCTGGCCCAGCGCACGGCAATGGGGCCGTTTCCGGAACCGAGCAGCGTCATGTTGACCGACCCATAGCTGTATTTCGCGTACGAGCCGACAACCGCAAAGTTGGTGGCAGTCAGGTTGATGGGATCTTCTTTAAACACCATGTTGCTGTCCGGTCCGACCTGGAGGTACACCGAATTGCGTGAATCGTTGCCGCCATACACCTGGTCACCGGTCATCAGCGCCACGCCGTTGCCGCCGCGGAACAGATATAGGCCGTTGAACTTGCCGGATGCCGTCGCGCCGCTGGTAATGCGGGAAATTTCCTGTTGCATCTGCGCGAATTCCTTCTGCAGGTTGTTGCGGTCAATCTGGCTCTTGGTGCCGTCATTGGACATGATGGCCAGCTCAGCCATACGGCCGAGCATATCGTGAATTTTCTGCAGCCAGGCATCGGCCGTTTGCAGATAATTGATTTTGTTTTCGACGTTGGCGGCTGCCGCGGCCGTGTTGCGGTACTGCATGCGCAGACGTTCGCTGATGGCCAATCCCGCGGGGTCGTCACCGGCGGTGTTAATGCGGAGTCCGGACGAGAGTTTACTCATCGATTCGCGCATGCTGGTTACGTTGGAGTTGTAGTTCCTCCACACCGCGAATGCTGTTGAATTGTTATATACTTGCATAGTTCGCTCCCTGTTTTTGTTTCCCGCCCTGCGTTCCTTGCTCTCTTCAGGGCAAGCCGTCTAAAGCAGGCAGGGTGCCACTCAGGGGGCGTGTTCCATCAACGAAACGTGCGGCAAGAATCGACAAACCCATGAATATGGGGCCGGCCGGACCGGGGGACACCACCGATTGCGGTTTTCTGAACAACCGGTGCCCCCCGCAAAAAGCCGTTTCTCGCAGGAAAAACACCCGTTTCGGCAAAAAATGCACCGACGGAGCGGAAAAAAGAGAGTGATTCTAACCGCATCAGTACAAAAAAAAGCGCCCGGTTGTTCCCAACCGGGCGCCCCGAATCAGCCATTAAAGGCTATATTATCCGAGCATCTGCAGCACGCCTTGCGGCAGCGAGTTGGCCTGAGCCAGCATCGCGGTACCGACCTGCACCAGAATCTGGTACTTGGAGTACTGCGTGGTTTCATACGCCACGTCCACGTCGCGAATGCGGCTTTCGGTGGACCGGGCATTTTCTTCGTAGCTCTTCAGGCCCGACAGCGTCTGCTCCATGCGGTTCATTTCCGCGCCGAGCACGGCCCGCTTGCTGCTGACATAGTCGATCGCGATGTTCAGCTTGTCCACGGCCGCCTGCGCCAGCGACTGGGTGGAAATGCTGAGGTTGGCTCCGCAGATTACGCTCGCCCACTTCACGGTAAGCGGACCGGCGCCCGAACCCAGCAGGGTCATATTGACCGACCCGTAGCTGTAATTCGTGTACGAACCGACCACGTTGAAGTTCGTCGCCGTCAGGTTCAGTTCATCTTCGGCAAACACCATGTTGCTGTCCGGTCCGACCTGCAGGCGAACCGTACCGGCCACCACGCCGTCTCCCGTCATGGTAGCCACGCCGCTGGCGCCGCGGAACAAATACAACCCATTGAATTTCCCCGCCGCCGTTGCGCCGCTGGTAATACGGCTGATTTCCTTCTGCATCTGCGCGAATTCCTCTTGAAGGTTTTCGCGGTCGACCTGGCTCTTGGTGCCGTCATTGGCCATCACGGCCAGTTCAGCCATACGGCCGAGCATGTCGTGAATTTTCTGCAGCCAGGCATCAGCCGTTTGCAGATAGTTGATCTTGTTTTCGACGTTGTTCGAGGCGGCCGCCGTATTGCGGTACTGCGTGCGGAGGCGTTCGCTCATTGCCAATCCGGACGGATCATCGCCCGCGTTGTTGATACGCAGACCGGATGAAAGTTTTCCCATGGAATCCCGCAAACTGGTGACGTTCGCGTTGTAGTTTTTCCAAACGGAAAAGGCCATTACGTTATTATAAACTTGCATGTGATTCCTCCTTGAATCCAGTTGTTTATTGTTTCTTCAACTCAGGCATCCTTGCCTTAGCCGGTTGAACTTTCAGTCTCGAAACCCTCCCGGCACTCCGGGTTCCGCGGCTCCTGTAACTATTTTGCGGTCGTGCTTACATCCCCCCTTTCCTGAGGTTTTTGGTTGGTGCTCTGTTTCCCGAAAACATTGCTGAGCTTATCCTGCAGCCAGCTGATATCCTGATTGGCGTGTTTCACGGCTTCCAGATTTTCCTTCTGAATGGCGTCGTACACTTCCTTGCGGTAAATGCTCACATCATCCGGCGCGCTGAACCCGATGCTGACCTGTTCCCCGCGTACCGCTAACACCTTCACTTCGATGTTATTACCGATAATGACGCTTTCTTCAGACTTCCGTGTCAAAACTAACATGTTTCGGCCCTCCTTGGCACTCGTCGGAACGGACGCTCAGCCCGCGACTCCGGCGACTCGGGCAGTCTGCGGCCGCCCCTCTTGATGGTGTTCCATGCGTTCGATGGCATCCCAGATTTTGTAGCGGACGCTGTAGTTTTGTCCATCACAAATAATTTGTTTCCCGATGCACGCCCGCATATTGATGACGATGGGCCCCTGCAGGTTGGCCGTAGTTTCCTGCATATCCCGATTCACCGTGACGATGCTCAGCACCAGCGCGTCGGTGATGTCATTCAAATGCAGGAACCGAACATCCGCCGAGCTGATCTTCGGCGCATACTCCGGATTGATCAAAAACGGATCAATGCACACAAAACTCAAATCCTTCGGCTGAAGCGCCTGCATAAACATGAACGGACGCGAATCCGGCTTGCTGAGAAATATGAATTCCTTGATGTTTTCAAAGGCCGGAATGCCTTCCGGAAAATGGAAAATATTCTCCGACTGGACCGGCAACGCCACCAGGCGGGAATACGGGCGGATGCTCGTGGCGTCCTGCGCCGGGGTTTTCACAGTACTCAAATGCGGATTAGCCAGTGTTTTCATCGGAGACCTCAATGTTTTCTTTTTCTATCCATCACTTTTCAGCGACGTTCCTTTCCTAGCAATTCCGATGCCGCAGAACGAAAATCGTGCGAAATCAGGCAGCATTAGTCGGCTTCTTGCTGTGGGCGAAATGGTGTCGTGCAGCGTAACATGCTGAAAACGAGTTTGATACGCTATGTCGCGCCGGGGTGTGCAAAATGCGCTGCTATGGAGAAGGCGTTTTTCGCCAGGCGGTCATGCCCGTGATCTGGTGAAGAAAAAGACTGGTTTTGCAGGTATCTTTTTCCGGGGAAGGCGCAGGATTTGCCCCTGATGAAAGCGGCGCGAAATCCCGGGAGCGCAGCAGCCCGTTCCAAAGGCGCGTTTCCGGCAGCGAGCAAAGTCCACTGATAAAGACGAGCCGAAATTCCCCGGCCTGTTGGAGCAGCGCGGCGGCGTCCTGAAAAACGGGTACCCCATGAATGGCTTGCCCCTTCCAGCAGGAATTGGTGTCCAAATATGCCCGCGCCGTGAGGCCAACCCGCTTAAGCCGATGGGCCCAAAGCGTCGGAAAGCGTCCAACGCCGCAAAAAACCACCTCCGAAAGGGCCGACTCCCGGATAAGGGTTAGCGTTTCATCCAGCGCGGACAGCATACAGAACTCCGCAAAAAGCCCCGGGCTCAGCGGCTTTCGTTCCGCCAGACCCCGCGCCACGGACCAGGGCAAACTCCGAAGTCCCTGCCGATATCCCTGCTCCGCCCGTTCCTTGATGGCCACCAGTCGGTACCGCTGTGCCATGTCGCGCCAGGCATCCGGTAGATGGCGAAACGGCAGAAACGCCGTGAAAAGCCGCGTGTTATTCACCATCAGGCGATAAATAATGTGATCCTTGCTGCGCCCGGCCGGATCCCGCACATGTTGAACCGGGACGCCGGTCTCCGCATAACGAAGCGTTCGCCCCAGTTGGCGCAGACGGAATGATACGTGATATTCCTCCGCGTAATACCGGTATCCCCGCGGGTACCCGCCCGCCCGGCGCAGCGCCTCGCGGCTGATGCCGACCGCACACCCGTGGAAGGCCCCCGGCAGCAGCGACCCTTCTTCCTGATCGCGGTTGAAGATTCGAAATCCGACAGCGCCTGTATCGGGGTGCTCCGAAACAACGCCGGCCAGCGCCCGGACATGTTCTGCCTCAATGTAGACGTCGTCATCCAGAAAAAACAGCCACTCGTTGCGCGCCTCCTCCAGCGCTCTATTGCGGGCCTCCGCGCCCAGGTTGCGCGGCATGGGAATAACGCGTACGGCGACCCCCGCCAGGGTACCCGGCAAATCCACCGGCAGCCTGCCATTGTTGATAATCAACAGCTCGGAGCCGGGAAGTGCCGCCAGCGCCTGCGCGTTATGAGCGGCCGACTCCCGGCATCGTTCCGGGCGGTCACACGTCAGCATGACGGCGGTTACTGGAGGCAGCGGATTCATGGCGTTCATCTTAGGCCCTTCCGAATAGCTAATGCAAGTCCGCCATGAATCCGACATGCGAGAAGTACGTCCGGCGCTGCAATCCGGCTGTAAGTAGGGCAGCGCTCTCCGAGCGCAGCCCATTTGCGGCGAGCAAGAAGTCCCGGCCTTTTCCAGCGTGTCTTTTGTTTATGTGGAGGGCGGCGGGCCTCCGCCGCCTTGCGCCAACCCGG
>CAZISY010000019.1:39900-50001 GCA_964542025.1 uncultured Verrucomicrobiota bacterium | reverse complement strand
CATGCGCGAAGACGGACGCCGCATCGAATACACCTACGACCCCATCGGACAACTGGTCGCCGCCAAGGGATATCTCGCCAGTTCCGATCCCTGGCCGGGTTATCAATACGGCTACCAATTCGATGAAACCGGTAATCCCGTCGAACAGGACAGAAACGGACTCATCCGCTCAAATACCTTCAACAGCCTCAATCAGAATCTCGCCACCGAACTGGCCGGAACCCTGGCCGCCCTCGGTACGGCCAATTATCCGTCCGGGACGGTTTCCGTAAACGGCTTGGACGGACGGCTGTTTACGGACGGCACGTTTGCCGTGACGAATATCCCGTTTGCTCAGGGCACCAACACCCTGACCGCCGTCCACAGCGATCCCTACGGGCGCAGTACAACCAACCTCTGCACCGTGACGGCCGCCGACCGGACCTACGGCTACGACCTGAACGGGAACCTGACCAACGACGGCGAATTCGCCTATACCTGGGACAATGAAAACAGACTTTCTGAAATCCGGCGTGCCTCTGATAACGCACTGATTCAGAAAAACAGTTATGACGGCCTTGGACGCCGCCGCGAAAAAGTGGTATACGATTCCACCGGCACGGTGACCAACCGTTACCTGTATCGAGGCTGGCTGGTTATGGCGATAACAGACGGGACCACAAACAGGCTGGAAACCTATACTCACGGCAACGATCTCTCCGGCTCCTTGGACGGCGCCGGCGGGATCGGCGGGATTTTGTCACAAACGACGGGAGGGGCGCTGTCCCCAGCGTCCGTTCAGTATCTTCTCTACGACTTTAACGGCAATGTAACAGGCCTGACCGATTCCGATGGAACCACCGGCGCCCGCTACGAATACTCCCCCTTCGGGGAAGTACTGCTGCACACAGGCACAGCTTCCACCCGCTTCCAGTTCAGTACCAAGGAGTACGATTCCGTTATTAAGTTGAATTACTACGGGTACAGATTCTATGCCCCCGAACTCGGGCGCTGGATTAACAGGGACCCAACAGGAGAAGGAAGTGCAATCAATTTGTTCTTAGCATTATACAATAATGTTACTGTATCCATTGACGCTCTCGGGTTCTATACGATTGATTATAATCCATCTTATTTTAATGTGATGGGAATATTAAATATTGGAAATGCCTTGCAGAAAGTATATCAAGCTGATTTTCCACATATCTATCTATGCAACTAATAAGTCGTGACGTAGTGAGGTCATGGAAATATAAAGATAAATCTTGCAGCTCATGCTATCGATACAAGTGTAAAGTCAAGGATTCATATCAGGATAGTTCGGCGGCAACTTTTCGTTATAATATAACTTATGGATACTATTCTAAATTTCAGACCGCGTATCTATATGTTTACGAACAAATGATGCAGCATGAACAAGGGCATATAAATCGTTTCAAATACTACGCAGGTTTGTTATCCCATAGTTTTACATCAACAGGCAATGCATGTGATTCTAAAGAGGACGCCTGTAATAATGCATGTAGTATTAATCTAGAAAATAAGGAATCATATTTATTAGATATACAAAACAGGCAACGTGATGACAATCAACGATATGAGCAGGAAGAAACAAGCAGGCATAACCAAGTTGAAGAGTATATTAATTTCTACTCCTCATTTTGAGTATAACAATCACAATATTATGAATATCCTCATCCATGATCCTGTCATTATATCAATATTAATATTATTTACATTCACAAATTCTTGTACACACAAGAAAACAGAGTTTGTAAAATATGAGAATGTCTATGTTAGTAATGTAATTTATAACGTGTATGGCAGACATGGAAATGCAACATACACATTCACAGCCGAATATGATGTTATGGCTAAATATAAACGGTCAATGTCATATGATTCAGCTCCAATACGGGACATTATTGCAAAGCATTTTATGTATATGACAAACATATCCATTGCTGATTCAGATAATAAAGTGTTGGCCGAAAGAATCGATCTCTATTATCATCAGCATTTCAATTCCCCGTCTAACATGATAACAAATGTGGCGATACGTTACGTTATTGGAAGATAACGAATACCCGAAGGGGTATCGGGGGGGGGGCACGTCTAGACGGGGGAAAGGGGTCGGTCCGAATGCCGCGAAACTTAAGGGTATGAATCAATCTGCCCATACTTGATTCCGAGCTGAATCAGGTCGTCACGAACGGCCTTGCATTTGGCTGTTTCCTGTTTTATCTGCGTTGATTTTCTACGGGTGAATACCGATGGCGGAAACTGGCATATTTCGGGGCATTCGTGTCTGCCCTTAAATATTAAATATGGCATTTTAAAGCGTGTTACTTTTGAAGTTTGGGGATGGATGTGAAGGAGCTGTTTTGGTCCGATGAGTTTGCGGGTTGGCGCACGGGAATGTGCATGCCGACCAGACGGTCGGCGGTCCCGGGGCGCGCAAGTTTAAATCACGAGGCGGCGGAGGCCCGCCACCCTCCACACAACACACATAGAAAGAGGTTGGTACGGCCTGCATACCGCAAAGGGGCTGCGCTCGGAGAGCGCTGCCCTGCATCGGTTCCATGTATTCGCGGTTAATGCGGTGCTGATGGTTCGGCTGCGTCCATCGGAATTTTTTCCAGCACCGTGCAGGCGCCGGGGGGCAGGGTGCATGTCAGCTCGACGGGGACGTTCAGTCGGCGCAGGCCGCCGGTCAGCACGGTGCGCCAGATTCCTGCGCTGAGGGGAAGGGAAAATTCCGCGAGGGTCTGCCCGACGTTCACCGCTATCAGCACTTCCTGGTTTCCGGTTTGCCGGCGGTAGACGATGAGTCCGTTTTGTTCATCGTTCAATACCCACTGGAGCGCGTCACCTTTCAGGGCGGGGTTGCGTGTGCGCAGGCGGCAGAGATCGCGGGTGGCCTGATGGATTATTTTTGCATTCGGATCGTTCCGTTTTTCCCAGTGCAGCGGATTGGGACCCACAATTTTGGGAGTGGCTTCGCCCCACTCCTGCCCGGCATAGAGCATCGGAAGGCCCGGGGCCGTCAGCGTGATTGCCAATGCGGATACGGCGCGGCGGGCGGCTTGTTCCGGCGGGTAGCGTTCGGCCAGCGCGGTGAATAGGCGGTCTTCATCGTGACTTTCTGTATAAATCACGTTTTGCAGGCTGTTGGAAAATCCCGTGCGGAGCGGGAACAGCAGGCGTACCAGGTCGCCGGACTGGAACGTGCCGCGTGTGATGACCTCGCAGATGCGCCAGCGAAACTCGGCGCTCCACCCGCTATCCATCTCGGTCAGATTGACGAGGTTGGTATCCGAGGGCAGGTGTTCGGCGATCTGGAAAGAATCGGGATCGACCTGCCTGCCGCACCAGGCGAACCAGCTGGCGCCGTAGTCATTGTAGCCTTCCCAGCCGACCCATCGCGTGGCGTCATAGCGAAAGCCATCCACATGGTACGCACGGCTCCAGTGAGCGATTGCATCGTTCGCGTAGCGTTTCACGGCGGGGGATTCCTGATCCAAATCGGGGAAGCCCCAATTTTCGCCCATGAAGAGGTAGAAATACGGGGAGGCTTCGTAATCATCGCCGTACAGCTGAAAGAGTGCCGATTGTGCGTCCATGTGATTCAGCACCATGTCCATGATGACGGCGAGGCCGCGGCGGTGTGCTTCGTCGATCAGCAGGCGGAGCTGGTCGGGCGTTCCGTATGCGCTTTCCGGGGCGAAATGAAACGCGGGGTTGTAGCCCCAGCTTTGTGCGCCCGCGAATTCGGTCCAGGGCATGGGTTCTATGGCGGTCACGCCGAGATCGCGGATGTAATCCAGCCGTTCAATGAGGCCGGTGTAGCCGCCGCGCGCGGTGTCGGGGATGGAGAGTTCGTAAATAATGAGGTTGGAGATGGCCGGACGCTGATAATTCGCCTCGCCGGTCCAGGGAAACGGGGAACCGCCCATGACCAGGCGGGACGCGGCCAGCTCGGGTTGATACGTTTCGCGTCCCTTGGCGTCGATCCATTCCACATCAGTGGAATACGGGTCGGCCAGGCGGCGGGTTCCATCCACAAGGTACTGATAGCGATGCTCGCCGGGCGGCAGCGGGCGCGTGAGCCACCAGGTCCCGTTCGTGGAATAATGCAGCGGATCGGCGGAGGGATCCCACCGGTTGAAGTCGCCGATCAGCGAAATGAAATGTTTTTCCGGCGCATGCAGGGCAAACGTTACCAGTCCGGGGGCGGATTCGGTGGCGCCGAGCGGCGCATCGTCGGGATAATTGGTGACTGTGAAGGCGGGCCCGTACCAAAATTCCGTGCCGGCCAGCGCATAATTCCCCGGTTCGCCCTGCCGGGCGGAAAGCCGGTGCAGTCCAAAGGTCAGGTTGGAAACAGGGACCGTGAAACGGTACGGCTCTTTTTGGAGCAGGGCCATTTCAGTCCCATCCAGCCAGAGTTGAACCGGTTTTCGGCTGTTGAGCAGGACGCCAAATTCCCGGCTGACCACATCGCCGTTTTCCGGAGCGACGAAATCCAGGGGCGAGACCGGCCTGCCGGAATCCAGGGAGATCAGTGCTTCATAGTTTTTTCCGCAATCCGTATCCCACACGGCGTCCCAATGCACGGCCATGTGGATGGATGTGACGGCCTGCACGCCGTTATCGAACGGGCCCAGTTGAATGCGACTGATTCCCTGCGCATCGGGAGGCGGCAACGGACTGTCCAGCGCCACGCCGTCATCGGACGGAATGCTGCCTGCGGGCCAGTAACCTTTCGCCGGGCGGGTCCAGGCGCCGCGCCGGGCATTCACGCCCCATCGCAGTTGGCCGCCGGGGGCCGAACGGCGCACTTCGACGGTGATCCGGTCGTTGGGTCCGGGATGCGCCGGGCGGGTGCGTATGCGGTCCTGCGTGACAGGAATGTGATAATCCTTTCCATCCCGGCTTTCCCAGGTGTTGTCCTCAAAGAGAATGGCAAAATCCACGGAGCCGATGGTCTGCGTTGACGCATTAAACGGTCCCAAAACGGCTTCGGAAACATCATCGGTTCCCAAAGGAATCAGGGCGGTTTGCAAGGCCACGCCATCCACGCGCGAGCCGGCGGGACGGTAGGCTTCCACGGGTTGCTGCCAGTTGGAACCGCGGGCATTGACTCCCCAATGGATCCAGGCGGGTTGTGTGACCGGCTTCACCCGAATCACCACACGATCATCCCGCGTGGGATGCTCCGGGGTCCACGTCACCTGAACGTCCGCTGCCGTCGCGGCGACGCCCAGCGCCCATACTGCAAAAACCGTTTGAGCCATGCGTTTTATCATGAAGGAGGTCTCCGTAAGCCCTTTTTTCCTAAACAGCCCGGTTATTAAACCGTTTTAACAACGGTGGCGAGTGCAAAACCGGCTTTTTCTTCCCGGGAAGGGCCTTGGCGGGGGCATCAACCCGGGATGGGTGGATTCCGTGAGCAGTCAGATTCGGTTTTGACGGATACCTGAGGATTGCCGTGATCAAACACCAATCCTGTTTTCCTTATTGATCCAGCAGTAAAAAAAACCGGGGCGGAGAGCTGAACTGCTCCGCCCCGCCATTAACAACAGCAACCACGGATTAAACGGCCTGGATTTCCGTTTCCTTGGCCGTCAGCATCGCGTCCATTTTTTTGATGTAGGCGTCGGTGCTTTTCTGCACATCATCAAGCGCTTTGTCGCGTTCATCCTCGGTGATGGTATGATTTTTCTGAAGGCCCTTGATCAGTTCGTTGGCATCGCGCCGCAGGTTGCGGACGGCCACGCGCTGCTCTTCGGTTTCCCGTTTGGCCACTTTGATGATTTCCTGGCGGCGTTCCTGGCTGAGTTCAGGAATGGGCACGCGGATAACGCGTCCATCGTTCATCGGCGTCAGTCCGAGATTGGCGGCCAGAATGCCCTTTTCGATGGCGCCGAGCGCCGTGGGGTCGTAGGCATTGATCACAATCAGGCGCGGTTCGGGCGTGGAAATGCCGGCCAGATCGCGCAGGCGGGTCTGCGTGCCGTAATACATCACCTGCACGTTCTGCACCAGACTGGGCGATGCTTTTCCGGTGCGCAGTCCGGCGAATTTCTGCTGCAAAAACTCCACCGCTTTGCTCATTTTATCTTCGGTATCCAACAGCACTTCATCCAATGATTCCATGACGATTCTCCTTTGTTCGTTTGCTGAAAAAATCGAGTTTCGCTCAATGCACCAATGTGCCCACGGGCTCTCCGCGCAGTACGCGCATCAGTTCGTTTTCCTTGAAAAAATTAAAAACGATAATCGGGATATTGTTTTCCTGGCACAGCGAAAAGGCGGCCGCATCCATTATGCGCAGGCGTTTTTCCAGCGCCTCCTGATAGGACACCTCATCGTACCGCACCGCGTTCGGATTTTTTTTGGGATCGGCCGTGTAAACGCCATCCACCTTGGTACCCTTCAGCAGAACATCGGCCTTGATTTCCGTGGCGCGAAGGGCGGCGGCGCTGTCGGTGGTGAAATACGGATTCCCGGTGCCTGCGCCGAAAATAACGACACGGCGCTTTTCCAGATGCCGCATGGCCCGGCGCCGAATGGCCGGCTCGCATATTTTCGGCATATCGATGGCGGACATGAGGCGCGTGGGAACGCCCACATTTTCAATGGCAGCCTGCAGGGCCAGGCTGTTGATCATGGTGGCGAGCATGCCCATGTTGTCCCCGGTCGTCCGGTCAATCCCGCAGGTTTCGCCGGGCATGCCCCGAAAAATATTGCCTCCGCCAACCACCATGGCCAGGTCCGCGCCCAGCTCATGCACCTGCTTGATCTGGCGTGCGGTGGCGTCCAGCGCATGCGGATCAATGCAGTCCCCTCCGTTCGGGGCGTGAAAAACTTCTCCACTTAATTTGAGTAGAACCCGTTTGAATTTCAACCCTTCGGAAGCCATAAAAGTCCTTTCATTAACCGGATATACCGGCCATCGGGACCGCATCTTATGTCAGGTATCCGCCGGTTGTAAATACTCTTTGATTTTTCTTTATGCGGTTCTTGACTCCCGGCCCGCTCCGCGTTTTGATGAGCGGCTGTTTTACGCGGAACGTCCCTGTAACCGGGCCGGCGCGGGGAAAACCGGACCGTACGGGCAAGGATCAACTCATTATGGCACAGCAAGCATCGCACAATTACGACGAGAGCAAAATCAAGACCCTTTCCTCCCTGGAGCACATCCGCAAGCGCACCGGCATGTACATCGGGCGCATCGGCGACGGCTCCCATTACGATGACGGTATTTACATTCTGCTGAAAGAGGTGATCGACAACTCGATTGACGAATTCATCATGGGGTTCGGCAAAAAAATCGAAGTGACCATCGACGGCTCCGAAGTGACCGTGCGCGATTTTGGGCGCGGCATTCCGCTGGGCAAATTGCAGGAGTGCGTATCGCGCATCAACACCGGCGCGAAATACAACGATGATGTATTTCAATTCAGCGTCGGACTGAACGGCGTTGGCACCAAGGCCGTCAATGCGCTTTCCGAGATGTTCGTCGTACGCAGCTGCCGCAACAAGGAGTATGCCGAAGCCTGGTTCAAACAGGGTGTGCTGCAAAAAGAATCGCAGGGGAAGGCGCCCGGAGAACACGACGGTACGCTGATCTCCTTCATTCCCGACCCGGAAATTTTCCCGAAAGTGTATTTCGATCCCGACCACGTCATGCGCCGCATACGCCTCTACACCTATCTGAATGCGGGCCTGACCATCTATTTCAACAACGAAAAATTCTGCTCAGAGGAGGGGTTGCTTGATCTGCTCCGCGAGGACGTCGAGGACGAAGCCCTTTATACCCCGCTGCATTATCAATCGAAAACGCTGGAGCTGGTGATGACCCACACCGGCCGTTTCAGCGAAACCTATTTCTCCTTTGTCAACGGACAGTTCACCAGCGACGGCGGGACTCACCTGAGCGCGTTTCGCGAAGGCGTACTCAAGGCCGTAAACGAATATTCCAAAAAGAAATTCAGCGGCGAAGATGTGCGCGAGGGTATGGTGGGCGCCATTGCCATCCGGCTGAAAGATCCGGTATTTGAATCCCAAACCAAAAACAAACTCGGAAACACGGAAATCCGCAGCGATCTCGTCAATCAGGTGCGCGATGTGGTGACTGACCTTTTTCACCGCCATCCCGAAGCCGCTGAAATGGCCATCCATAAAATCGAGGATACCGAAAAGCTCCGCAAGGAACTGATGTCGGTTAAAAAAATGGCGCGGGAGAAAGCGCGTGCCATTTCCATCCGCATTCCGCAGCTCCGCGACTGCAAACAGCACTTCAACAAAGAAAAAGAAAAAGGGCTGGAGTCCTCCATTTTTATCACGGAGGGACAATCCGCTGCGGGGTCGCTGGTCAGCTGCCGCGATGTCAATACGCAGGCCATTTACACTCTTCGCGGAAAACCCATGAATGTGTGCGGCATGAATCGCGATGCCATTTATAAAAATGATGAGCTGTACAATCTGATGCGGGCGCTGAACATCGAGGATTCGACCGATCTGCTTCGCTACAACCGTATTGTTTTGGCCACCGATGCCGACGTGGACGGCCTTCATATCCGCAACCTGATGCTCACGTTTTTTCTGCGGTTTTTTGATGAAATGGTGTTCAGTGGCCATGTCATGATCCTGGAGACGCCGCTCTTCCGCGTCCGCAACAAATCCAAAACCATTTACTGTTATTCCGAAGCCGAGCGCGACAAAGCCAATCAACAGCTCGGACGCGGCGTGGAAATTACCCGATTCAAAGGGCTCGGTGAAATTTCTCCTTCCGAATTCGGACAGTTCATCGGAAAAAACATCCGGCTGACGCCCATTGAAGTGCATCACCATCATGTGATCCCCGCCCTCTTGAATTTCTATATGGGCAAGAACTCCCCCGAGCGCCGCAACTACATCATGGATAACCTGGTGGTCGACGAAACCGTCTGAGGCGCATTGCTCGCATTCAAAGCAACGCCTTGTCTCTCGGCTCCACGGCGATCATTCTCCGTTCGTTGGCGCGGCGGGAGGCGGGGTCGGAGTGGCTTCCGGGATGGGCGTTGGATCGGGAAAAAGGCCCACGGCTTTCAGTTGAGTGACGGTGATCGGCTGGGTGAAGGGGAATGACGCCTCGGGCGCTTTGGCGGAGATCTGACCGGCATTGATCAGCGCCACGGCCGTGGCGCGCTGCATGGGATCCCAGTTGGTGCCGGTGATCGACCAATTGTCCGGGCAGTCCGCCGTGAGTTTACCCTGCCGCACCTGCTCGATATACTCCACAATCAGCTCGCGAATGGTGAATGCGTTCATGGCCTCATTTTCTTCGCTGCGCGCCAGCAGGACCGGGAGAGCATCGCCCGGAGCATAGACAGGGCCGGGCGTTAGCAGGAGGGTGTTGGCGAGATGATTGTTCACGGCAACGACCAGGCGGTCATCGTCCTTCACCGGGGTGCCGTTCTGTTCCCGCCGCAGTTCACGGATGCGCGATCCGACCGGCTGCGAGAGGTCGATTTCATAGCGTACGCCGCTGAGCATGTTGTAGGTGTAGCCCCATCGTTCTGGATTGAAGGAAATCGTCAAATCGCCGGGTTGCCAGGTGTTGTAATAGTCGGCATTCCATTCCATGAATTGCCGGAGCTGCCGCCCTGTCATTTCAACGAGGTACAGGCTGTTATCGTAGGGATAAATCAGTGCGATATCCGCATAGCGAATGGGCCCGGGCTGAATGTTGGCCTGCTCAACAAAGGCGGTGGTCATGCTGACGTCCACGGGGCGGTCTTTCAACAGACGGCTTCCGTAGTGGGTCTGCACGGCGTTTACCAGCGCGATCAGCGGGGTCGGGCGCAGGCGCGCGGCGTAGAGCAGATTGATTTCATCGGGCGGCACGAGCGGACCGCCGGACAACTCGCCGATAACGCGTTCGGCCCGGGCGACGGCCTGGGTATGAAACGGCATGAGGCGCTCCACCAAATCGGGGTCGGCCGCTATCGTGCGGGTCTCGGTTTTAATCAGCAGGTTGGTGGACTGAACATCGCGTGCGCGGTCGGCTATTCGCCACGGGCCTCCGGCGTCGCGGGTGAGGGTGAAGAGAATGCGCCCGACGGCGTCGCCCCA
>CAZISY010000019.1:0-39800 GCA_964542025.1 uncultured Verrucomicrobiota bacterium | reverse complement strand
GGCCATGGGATTCGGGGCGTTGACGAAAAGATCCTGAAAATTGCCCTGCGCAAAATCGCCGTCATCCACAACGATGGTATTGTGCAGGTATTCGGCGCGCAACCGGTAGATCAGGGTGGCGGCCTGCGCCAGACTCCCGGCGTCGTTGGGCTGGTTGCGGGAGTAATCGTACGGCATGAAGCGTCCGTGCGCGTCTGTTGTGGCCAGCAGCTGAACCACGGCGGTTTCTGCGGCGTTGGACACCGAAAGCAACAGCAGGAGAAGCGAGAATCCCAGAAAGCAGACTACAGAGCGTCGAACAGCTGACATGATCACCTCCTGATAACCGGTTTCGGTGAGGCGGAATTATAGTGCGCCCGCCGATGTCCGCCAAGCTGCGAATACGTCCGATTTTGCGCAACTTATCGCCGGGAACGGGTTGCTAACAGCGCCTGTGAATAAGTGTGAATAAGTGTGGAAAAACCGGTTAACGGCCTGTGCGCACAGTAGCGCATTTCGTTGATCATCAGTGATTTATATTTACAATCCGGCTGTTTACAACATTTTCCACACGCATTGCGGTTGTTAACAGGCGGCCGGGAAATGACGAAAAAAGGTGCCGTTTGGGGTGTAAAAGGGCTTGACCCGGCTATTTCAATCGGTTGACGAACCGCTCCATGCGGATCATGGCTTCCTTAATATGCTCCATGGAGGTGGCATAGGAGCAGCGGAGGAAGCCCTCGCCACACGGCCCGAACGCCGAACCGGGTACGGCGGCCACGGATTCTTCATCCAGCAGGCGCATAGCGAAGTCACGCGACGAAAGGCCGAACGACTGGATGCAGGGAAATGCGTAGAAAGCACCCATGGGGCGCACACAGGGCAGCCCCATTTCCAGAAACGAACTGTGGATAAAGTTACGGCGGGTTTTGTAGCTTTCGCGCATCTCCTCGACATCGGGGGCCCCATTCAGCAATGCCTCGACGGCAGCTTCCTGGCTGGGTGTCGGGGCGCACATCACCAGATACGAATGAATTTTCATCATGGCTTCGATCAATTCCGCCGGCGCACAGGCGTAGCCGAGGCGCAGACCGGTCATGGCCCAGGCCTTTGAAAATCCGTGCATGAACACCGTACGCTCCTTCATCCCCGGCACCGACGCCACGGAAAAATGCGTGGTTTCATAGGATAGCTCCGCGTAAATTTCATCTGTGATCACAATCAAATCGCGTTCGATGGCAAACGCGGCGATGTCGCGTGCGGTTTTTTCATCCAGCACGGCGCCGGTTGGATTATTGGGAAAGTTCAGCAGCAGCAGTTTCGTTTTCGGCGTCACCCGGGCTTCCAGCGCGGCACGGGTAAGGCGGAATTCATCTTCAGCCCGCGTAACGACGGGCACGGGCACACCCCCGGCCAGCGTGATTTCGGGCGCGTAGGATACAAAACAGGGTTCGTGATAAAGCACTTCATCGCCCGGCTCAAGCAGGGCCCGCATGGCAATATCCAGGGCCTCGCTGACGCCCACGGTTACCAGAATCTCGTTCTCCGCCCGGTAGTCCAAATGAAAAAAGGACTGCACATAGTCCGCCAGCGCCCGGCGCAGCTTCAGAAGGCCCAGATTGGAGGTGTAACAGGTGGCGCCGCGTTCAATGGCAAAGATGGATGCCTCGCGAATGTGCCACGGCGTATTGAAATCCGGCTCGCCGATGCCCAGACTGATCACATCCTGCCGCGAGCTGACAATGTCAAAGAAGTCCCGGATTCCGGAGCGCGGCAGATCCTGCACTTTTTGTGCGATACGGTTACGGACTGACTTTGAGGCGTTCGTACTCATCTTGATTCTCCATCAAAACTCCGTGTTCCTTGTAGACTTTCAGCATGAAGTGAGTCGCCGTGGAAATAACGCCATCAATGGTCGACAACCGCGCGCTGACGAAATTGGCCACTTCGCGCAAATCCTTTCCTTCCACGAAAAGCAGCAGGTCAAAAGAGCCGGAGGTCAGATATACCGAGCGCACTTCCGGAAAGCGGCTGATGCGCGTGGCGATTTTATTGAACCCATCCTCACGAACCGGCGTGACTTTCACCTCAATCACTGCCGTTACCGTATTCAGCTCCAGGCGCTCCTCATCCACGATGGCGCGATACCCCCGAATGATGCCCTTGCGTTCATAATCTGCGATGCGGGCACGCACCTCGCTGACAGAAATATCCAGCATCCGGGCGATATTCTCCGGGGTTTCCTGTGCGTTTTGCTGTAAAATTTTTAGCAACTCATCCATGACCCACCTCCTGAAGCCTTATTCCGGCGGGGATAAGATGTAACTGCTCAACGCCTGAAATGCAATGGAACGATCAAATAAAGTTGGCGGATCGGAATAGGGCGCGAACGCACATAACTCGTATAAATCTTTGCCATCCTTCCGCAATCCGGCTACGCTGCAACATAGTTTACACGAGTGCGAGGAGGTCGCTATGCAGGATACTGAAGAGGCGGAAGTGAAATTTCAGGGGCGGCCCGCGTCGGCCCGCGCGAAAAATAAGGGAGGATCGTCCATCGGCTGCGGGGCGGCCGCGGCTGGGTTGGTGCTGATCCTGCTGATCGCCGGCCCCATTTGGTTTTGGTATTTCTGGCGGCTCGAAGTGGGCCCCGGCGAAGTCGCCATCCTGATTCATAAAACGGGACGCGATTTACCGACGGGGCAAATTCTCGCTGCCGACGAAAAAGAAAAAGGCATTCAGCAGGACATCCTCTCCGAAGGCCGCTATTTCTTTAATCCCTATTCCTGGACCTGGCGCAAAGTGCCGATTTTGGATATTCCGGCCGGCAAGCTGGGGGTGCAAACGCGCCTCTTCGGCGATGACCTGCCCCACGGACACATCATCGCCACCGACCATTCCAAGGGCATCGTCCGCGAGGTGCTGCGTCCGGGAAAATACCGCATCAATCCCTACGCCTATTCGGTGCAGCTCTTTGATGCCATCACCATTCTGCCGGGGCGCGTGGGCGTGGTCACGTCCCTCGTGGGCAGCGACATTCTCAATACCAACCTGCCTCCCGAACAGCGCAACGCCTTCCTCGTGCCCGAGGGACTGAAGGGCGTACAGGCCGGAGTGCTGGACCCGGGCACCTATTATCTGAATCCCTACATCTTCAACGTCGTCGAAGTGAATCTGCAAAGCCAGCGCTTTGAAATGAGCGGCGATGATGCCATCACCTTTTTAACACTCGACGGATTCACCGTCACGGTGGAAGGCACCATTGAGTATTCCCTGATGCCGGATAAAGCCGCGCAACTCACCCATCAGGTCGGCGACATGGACGACATCCTGCTCAAAATCATCCTGCCTCCCGCGCGCGGATTCAGCCGCATCGAAGGCAGCAAAAACCCGGCTAAAAACTACATCATGGGCGACACCCGCCAGCAGTTTCAGGACAACCTCGAAACCCACCTGAAAAAACAGTGCGGCAAGTGGGGCGTGGACATCAAGTCCATCCTGATCCGCAACATCACCCCGCCCGACGACATCGCCGGAATCATCCGCGAACGCGAAGTGGCGGTTCAAAATGCCAAGAAATTTGAACAGCAGATTGAACAGGCCAAGTCCAAGGCGGAACTGACCCGTCAGGAAATGCTCGCGCTTCAGAACAAGGAAAAGGTGGAAGCCGACACCGCTCGGATACGCGCCACCATTCTGGCGGGGCAGGAACAGTCCGTACTGGTCACTGCGGCCGAACAGGAACGGGAAGTGGCCCGCCTTGAAAATGAAGCCGCCGCCGCCCAGGCCGAGGCCATTCTGCTCACCGCCCGGGCCGATCAGGAAGTCATACGCCTGAACAACGAAGCACAGGCCGCCGTCATTCGCGACCAGGTGGCCGCCTTTGGCAAGGGCCTTAATTATGCGCGCTACGTCTTTTACCGGCGTGTCGCCCCCACCATTCATTCCATGCTCAGCGGAGATCAACCCGGGGGCCTCGGCGCCCTCTTCATGCCGCTGCTGCCGGACGCCGCCAAGGAGGTCGCACCATGAAATTCGCATATCGGGGTATTTTCACAGCTGTCATTGTGATTGGATTTATCTGGTTCATCTGGACCTGGGGCTTCTGCCGCTTTTATGTGGGCCCCGACGAGATGGCCATCATCACTGCCAAAAGCGGAAAGACGCTTCCATCCGGGCAGATTCTGGCCAAAGCCGGGGAAAAAGGCGTGCAGGAAGCAGTACTCGGCGAAGGCCGTCACTTCCTCAATCCCTATTTCTACGAACATGAAATCCGCCGCGTAATCCTGATACCCGCCGGAAAAATCGGCATTGTCACTGCTAAAGTCGGGGACGATCTGCCCGAAGGCGAGTTTCTGGCCAATCCCGGGCAAAAGGGCATTTGGCGCCAGGTGCTGGGCCCCGGGAAGTACCGGATGAATCCCGTGGGCTATCAGATTGACGTGGTGGACGCGGTCAGCATTCCGATCGGGTATGACGGGGTTGTCACCTCGCTGTCCGGCCGGCAGGCTCCGGAAGGCGCCTTTGCCCGCACCGGCGAAAAAGGCGTATGGCAGGATGTGCTTCAGCCGGGGCTGTACTATGTGAACCCGCGCGAGTTCAGCGTGAACATTCTCGAAATCGGCGTCAATCAGGTCTCCCTGCTGGGCGGGCTGGGCAGCGCCGTGCTTACGAAAAGCCAAATGACCAGTCAAAACACGGCCATGCAGGAACTGGAAAAAAACATCCTGTCCGAACAGCGCGAACGGCGCGCAGATTATTTTTCAGAGACCCAGTCGGACAAGAAAGTAAAGCCCGGCAATACCACGCAGGCCAAGCTGCTGGCCAAGCAAAAAGAGAGCACCGTAACGGATTCCTCGTCGATCGGTTTTGTGCTGTCGCAGTTCGTCAGCTTCCCCTCGCGGGATGGATTTGAAATCAGCCTGGACATGACCGTGGAGTTCGAACTGCTGCCCAGCCACATCGCCTGGATCTACAAAAATTACGGCGATCTGCCGGCCGCCGTGGAAAAAATCATCATGCCCACGATTTTATCCGTCTCGCGCCTGAAAGGCTCCGCCTATGGCGCCCGCGACTTTATCATCGGCGAGGGACGTGAAAAGTTTCAAAAAGATCTGACCGAGGCGCTGGCCGCCACGCTGGGCGAGAAGACAATCATCGTCTACAGCGCGCTCATCCGTCATGTCAGTGTCCCGATGCAGATTCTGGATCCGATTCAGCAGGCCAGCATTGCGCAGGAACAGGATTTGACCAATAAGGAAAAACAGAACACGGCCCGAAAACAGGCCGACCTCAACACGGAAATCAGCCTGATCGAACAGCGCAGTCAGCAGGTCATTCAGGAGACTGAAAAAATTAAAGCCGAAATCAAGGCCGACCAGGAGAAACAGGTTGCCGAGACCAAGGCGGGGACTGTTAAGCTGGTGGCCCAAATCGCCCGGGAAACAGCCGCCATCCGCGCCGAGCAAACGCTCTGCATGGGGAAAGCCCGCGCCGAAGCCTGGCAATTGGTGGAGGGAGAAACCGCCAAAGGGTTCCGCCTGAAGGTTTCTGCTTTTGGCGATCCCGAGGCGTATGCCCTCTGGCAACTGGCCGACAGCCTCCCGGATGATCTCAACATACAAATCATCCACGCCGGCGAAGGCACCTTCTGGACCGATCTCAACGGCGCTCGGCTCGGTGACCTCGTGCCGGCGGCCCTCAAACAAAAATCCGGAGAGAATCCGCGAAAAGGAAAATGAAAGGGATCCGTTATGGCGCCGGCACTGCGAGACATCAACATATCCGACTATCTGGCCGAGGGAAACATTCTCTGCCGCATGGGCAACATTCCGGCTCATGAGGCCGTGGACCGCCTGGTCAGCCTGCTCTTCATGCATGTGGGCGGGTTTGACCGGCAGTCCGCCATCGACGCGGTGATGGAACGTGAGCAGCTGGCGTCCACAGTACTCATCGAAGGACTGGCTCTTCCGCACGCACGACTGGATGGTCTCCATCACCCCATGGTGGCGATCGGCCTTTCACAGGAGGGCATTTATTTTCCGGAAAACAATGAAATGGTGCGCGTGGTCGTTCTGGTGCTGACTCCGAAAACAGATCCCGGCGGCTACCTGAAGCTTGCCTCCACAATCACCCGGTCACTGGCGGATGATACCGTCCGCTCCCGCCTGGCCGTCTGTGAAACGCCCGGCGAAGCCTATTCCCTGCTTTCCGAGGGCGTCCACACCATGCCTCTTCACTTAACGGCACGCGATCTGATGAATGCCCATCCCGTGACGCTCCGGGAAGAGGATGATCTGGCCACCGCCATTGCCGCATTCTGCACGAAAGGCCGGATGGACATCCCGGTGGTGGATGAAACCGGCGACATCCGCGGCGTGCTTGCCGTGGAAGACATTCTCCGCCTCAGCCTGCCCGAGCACTTTCTGTGGATGGAGGACCTGACTCCCATCGTCAACTTCCAACCCTTCGCCGAACTGCTCAAAAAAGATCACGAAACAAAGGTGGCCGACTTCATGCGCGACCGCTACGCCACTATGAATCCAGACACGCCGGCCATCCAGCTGGCCAAGGATTTTTTGAAAAACGACGTTCGCCAGATCATTCTCGCGGAGAATAATCGGCTGATCGGCGTGGTTAATGTACATGATTTCATTGCCCAGCTTTTCTGGGCATAATGAATAATCGGCAACCGGCGGCCGGCGGCCGCCCCATCAGGATGACGATATGGCAGAGACAGAAGAAAACACAGAAATCAGCGCCCGCACATTCATCAAGCGTATTTTACTGCTGCTGGGCCTGAGCCTCGGCGTGGGTTTTTCCGTCCGCCTGCTCGGCATGGAGCTGCATCAACAGGTGGCCACAGCCGTTTTTTTCTCGATCATTCTCGGGTCCCTCTTTTTTTGGGCGTTCCGTCTGGCCATTGCCTTTCTCGGCATCGGGGTGTTGATCGTCACCAACTCTCTGAATATTCCCCATTTTGTGGAAGCCGCGGCGCTGCCGGTAATTCTCTTCCTGGTCGGCATGATGATTGTGGTCGGCGCGCTGCGTGATCTCGGCTTTTTCACCTGGATCGTACAGGGAATCATTTCCATCCCAAACATTACGGGGCACAAGTTTGTCATGGTGACGGCGGTAGCCTCCGCCCTGCTGGCCTGCGCCGTGGATGAAGTGACTTCCATCATTTTCATTTCCGCGCTGATATTTCAGGTATGCCAGCGCCTGAAACTGAGCCCGACCCCTTACATCATCATCTGCGTATTGTGTACCAACATCGGCAGCGCCGGCACCATGATGGGCAATCCCGTGGGGATATTCATCGGTACGCAGGCGGGCTTTTCTTTTGAGGACTTTATCTACTGGGCCTTCCCCATCATGCTGCTCTGCCTGGCCGCGACCGTGTGCCTGACGATGTTCTGGTACCGAAAAGACATGGCCGAGTTTCAGGAGCGCCTGAAAGACCGTATGGATCGCCATCTGAGTCTGGTTCCGAAGGTGCAGGTTCCCTACAAGCGCAGTCTGTTTGTGCTGGGTCTGACGCTGGCCATGATTGCCTCGCATCACCAGGTTGAAGCGGCGTTCAAGCTCGGGCCGAACAGCATGCTGCTGGTCGCTCCGCTGGTGTGTGCCGGCGTCATCATGATCGTACGCCGGCAGCGGGCGCGCTACTACGTGGAGCATGAGGTGGACTGGTGGACGCTGTTGTTTTTCATGCTGCTGTTTGCCATCGCGGGCACCCTGGAATACACCGGCGTCACCGAGGTGCTGGCCGGTCACTTCGTGGGTATTTTCGGAAGGGATATCCGCATCCTGATTCCGGTCATTCTCAGCAGCACGGCACTCGGCTCCGCCTTTGTGGACAACGTGGTTTTCGTGGCCGCCTTCGCGCCGGTGATCCGCGAGCTGGGCAATACGGTAAATGCCACGCCTCTCTGGTGGTCTCTGCTTTTCGGAGCCTGCTTCGGAGGAAACATCACACTGATCGGGAGTACGGCCAACATCGTCGCGTTGGGGATGCTGGAAAAACAGGCCCATCTTTCCGTGCGCTTTATGGACTGGCTGAAAATCGGATTTCTTTCCTCCCTGCTGGCCTGCCTAATCGCCTGGGGCGCTCTGGCCCTGCTTTATCCTCACATGCCGGTAAAGCATCCTGTCGCGACGGGCTCCCATGACGTCGCAGAGCCCGCCCCGGCACCGGCTCAGTAGCCCCGCCCTTTTTAAGCCTGCGGGGGTTCAGGCTTTTCGCTTGATGAGGCCGAAACTTTTGCTAGGCTGTGCGCAGGTTAAGGCGGTATGCGAAAGACTCCGGGGCAGCGTGATGTATGGCTAAAATTATTGTGGGCATATCGGAGATGGCGATCTCATCCGCCGGGAACGATGAATTGATCACCCATTCTCTCGGTTCCTGTCTGGGAATTGCCTTTTATGACCGTGAACGCCGAATCGGCGGGCTGCTGCACTGCATGCTTCCCCTTTCCGCCAACGACCCCAAACGCGCCGAGCAGAATCCGGCGATGTTCGTGGATTCCGGAACCACCGCGCTGCTGGAACAAATGATCCGCCAGGGTTGCTCAAAGAAAAATATCGTCAGCAAAGTGGCCGGAGGCGCGCGGGTGCTGGACCGTCAGGACCTTTTCCGAATCGGCGAAAGGAATTATACCGTCTTTCGGAAAATTCTCTGGAAAAACAGCATGCTGATCGAGGCCGAAGATGTCGGCGGCGGCCTTTCGCGTACCGTTCGGCTGGAGGTGGAAACCGGCCGTTTCTTTATCCGCAGCGGATCCGAGGAGAAAGTGCTATGACGAACCCGCAGCAAAAACCGGCGACCATGGAACTCTGCACTCCGGATTGCTACAACCGCCGGATACGCCTGACCATTGAACAGTTTCCCGGAATGCCTGCCTTTGTCGCCGGACTGCTGCGCGCTATCAACAAGGAGGAAACGGACATCGGCGTACTGAGCGAGCAAATCCGCACGGATCCGGGCATCACCACCAACCTGCTTCGCCTCGCCAATTCCGCCGCCTTTGGAACACCGCGCGAAATTACATCGGTTCGCGAAGCAATTGTTCGCCTGGGCATGCGGCGTACGGTGGACATTCTAATCGCGCTGCATGTGGCCGGGCATCTCTCCAAACCGCTTCAGGGCTACGAATTGAGCGCCGGAGAACTGACCATGCACTCTCTGTGGGCGGCGCTGGCCTCCGAAGAAATTTGCCGGCGCGTAGGGGGACATCCTCCGCCCGAATATGTGTTCACGGCGGCGCTGCTGCATGACATCGGTAAAGTATTGCTGAGCGAGTACGTCTTTCAGGAACAGGCGGCTATCCTTCGGCTGGTCCGTGAAGAAAAACACGCTTTCGATGAAGCCGAAAAAAAACTGTTCGGATGTGATCACGGCGAGACGGGTGCGGCGATTCTCCGGCGCTGGAATTTTCCGGAAATACTCGTACAGGCCGCTGAATTTCACCACCGCCCCGACCTGGCGCCCGGGGAATCCCTTCAGCAATGCGCCATCATTCATTATGCCGACGTCCTCTCCTATTGCCAGGGCCCCGGCGCGGGAATCGACGGCTTCAGCTACCACTTCTGCGAGGCCGCCAGAAAACGGGTCCCGCTGCACAACACGGAAATTGAACATATTGCAGGCCAAACGCTGGAAAAAGTCAATGCGTTCCGAACCGCCTTCGATCTGTAACCCAGGGAGTTTCATTTATGGCGTATACGATTTTGGTAGTGGATGATTCTCTGCTTGCCCGCACCTTCATGGAAAAAGCCCTGCGCCTTTCCGGCCTGCCGGTGAAAGAAATCCTGTTGGCCAAACAGGGTGCCGAGGCCATTCAAATCATGGAAAATAACTGGGTAGACATTGTGTTCGCCGACATCAACATGCCCGAGATGAACGGCATTGAACTGGTACACGTTATGCACGACCACAAAACGCTCCGAAATCTGCCGGTGGTCATCGTTTCCACGGAGCGCAGTGAAACACGCATCCGGCAGCTGGAGCAGGATGGGGTCCGAGCCTACATCACCAAACCCTTTACACCTGAAAAACTGAAACAGGTGGTGGACGAACTGTTCCGGCAGTAATTCAGACCAGGAGGACTTTATGAACAATTCGCCGGCGGAACACCCCGTTGCCGCGGCTGATGTGAACGAGGTGCTGTATGAAGTGATTTCAGACGTACTGGAACAATTCGCGTTCATCTTCGCCTCACCAATCACCTCCGACCGAGTAAAACTGCACGCACTTCCCATGTGGCGGGCCGAAATTCATTTCGCCGGGCCCTTCTCCGGGCATCTTTCGCTGTGCGCCTCCGGACCGTTCTGCATGCTGCTGGCCACGAATGTCCTCGGCATGGAAGTGGATGAGCTATCCCCCGAGCATGCGCGCGATGCCCTGAAGGAGTTGACGAATATCACCTGCGGCGAACTGCTGGCCGCCCTCGCCGGGAAAAAACACGTCTTCGATCTATCAGTGCCAGTCATCGAAAAAATTGATGCCGCCGCCATGAAGAGCGATCTGGCCCTGCCCGGTACCGTGTCGGTGTTGATTGATGATGAACCGCTTTTTCTCTCGGTCGGGCTGACGGCGTCATGAACATCCGGGTGGTGGTGGTGGACGATTCCGCCGTCGTCCGCAAACAACTAAAAGAGAGCCTGGAACGGGATCCGTCCATCACCGTGACTGGCACCGCGCCGGATCCCTACGTGGCGCGGGATTTGATTGTGCAAACCCAACCGCACGTCGTGTTGCTGGACATCGAAATGCCCCGCATGGATGGCCTCACCTTCCTGCGCAAACTGATGCACTATTATCCGTTGCCGGTCATTATCGTCTCTTCCCTGACACCCCGCGGAAGCAAGCTGGCGCTGGAAGCGCTCAATGACGGCGCAGTGGACGTCATGTGCAAACCGAATGCCGCCTATTCGCTCGATATTATGATCGAACACCTGATCGAACGAATCAAAGCGGCCGCCTTTGTGGACATGCGAAAAAAAACGGCCGCATGTTCACTTGCCCCGCAGCACGAATGTCCCATTCCGCATCTGACTCAAACCACCAACAAGGTCATCGCCATCGGCGCCTCCACCGGGGGAACGCAGGCCATTGAAGCCGTATTGACCCGCTTCCCGGCCAATGCCCCCGGCACTCTGATCGTTCAGCACATGCCCCCGGTTTTTACCACGTCCTTTGCCCAGCGGCTGGACGCTCTGTGCGAAATGGAAGTGCGCGAAGCCGTCACCAACGATCCTGTTTTGCCCGGGGTGGCCCTCATCGCCCCCGGCAATCATCATCTCATCCTCCGGCGCAGCGGGGCGCGCTATTACGTAGAAGTTACAGGCGGGCCGCCGGTGCATCACCAGCGCCCATCCGTTGAAGTCCTGTTCCGCTCCGTGGCCCGAAATGCCGGACCCAACGCGGTCGGCGCCCTGCTGACCGGCATGGGGGCCGATGGCGCCGAAGGCCTGCTGGCCATGCGTCAAAACGGCGCCTGGACCATTGCTCAGGATGAAGCCACGTCCATCGTCTACGGGATGCCTGCGGCCGCCGCCAAAATCAACGCCGCCTGTGAAATAATGCCGTTGCAGGAGATCGCGCAAGGTATTATGGTGCGGGCTTGTATGCGGCATAATGGAGATGACGGAAATTCATGACCACCCTGATGATGATTGATGACGAAGAGCTGTTTCTAAAATCCATGTCCCGCTATTTTGAAAGCCGGGGTTATCGGGTCATTGCCGACTCCAATGCGGAACGGGCTCTGGCCGTTTTTTACGGCAGGCCGGAAGACGTGGATCTGATCATTCTGGATCATGACATGCCCGACTGTTCCGGGCGGGAATGTTTGCAGCGTATCCAGGCGCGCCGTCCAAATATGCCGGTGATCGTCATGAGCGGATATCCTCCGGAATGCCTTCAACAGGAGGAGTATGAATCCGCCCGCATCATTCTGCCGAAGCCCATGGAACTTGCCGACGTCGAGGCGGCCATCCGGGCCTGCCTGGCCGGTTCCTGAAGCCCACTCGAACCCAAGAGTTCGTCTTGTAATTCAGGGGCCGGGAGCCTACATTGCCCAGTCATGAATATCTTGCGCATTACCGGCTGTTCCCACTCAACGGACCGAATCGCCCCACTGCTGGGTCATGTTCCCGATCTTTGCCTGAATACCCGGCCAAACACCGATGAGGCGACTCTATTCCTGGCTGAACACTGCCCGGATTTAATTCTGACCGATTCTGATGCCACCGGTCAACTCGAGTTGCTTCCGTTCATCCGGCGCCATGCCGGACGCATTCCTGCGATGGTTCTGCTGGTTCATCCGCATGAAAACCTGACGGAGGAGTTTTTAATGGCCGGGGCGCAGGATGTTTTGCCTGCGGCCGGGCTGACCGCCGCAGAATGCAGCCGCGCCATACACATGGCTCCCCTCAGACACCGGCGCGACAGGCATCTCCATGAGGCGCTTGAGCAGTCGCAGAAAATGGAAGCCGTCGGGCGGATGGCGGGCGGCGTGGCGCATGATTACAACAATCTGCTGACCGTCATCATGAACAATGCGATTCTGGCCCGCGATACGCTATCGCCGGATATGCCTGCCCGCGCCGATTTGGACGAGCAGATTCGCGTGATCAAACAGGCGGCCGCGCTCACCCGCCGGCTCCTGGTGATGTCGCGAAGCAAGCCGCCGGTTTTGGAACAGGTGGATGTGTGTTCGCTGGTCGCAGGCATGAAAAAAATGTTTCGCCACGTTACCGGCGACCGCATACGCCTGCAACTGAGCCTTGATGAAAAACCGGTACTGATTCAGGCCAATTCCCTCCAGGTGGAACAGGCTCTGCTGAATTTGGTCATCAACGCCTGCGACGCCATGTGGTATGAGGGGACGCTGACCATTACGGTCGGCATCGGAAACCTGTTGAACGAAAAAGATCACCTCTACTTTGCCGAACCCGGAAATCAGGAGCAAACTGCGGCTTATATTTCCGTCGCCGACACCGGCTCCGGAATTTCCGACGACATTCTTCCTCATATTTTTGAACCGTTTTTCACGACCAAAAAGACGGACCGGGGAACCGGTATCGGGCTGTATCAGGTCTACAGCGCCGTTCAGCAGCATCAGGGCGCCATCAGTGTCTACAGCACCACAGGAAAAGGATCGGAGTTTCGCCTTTTCTTTCCGCTCCATTGCGATCCTCCGACCGACTCGCCGGTGGAATCCGCCGTCGCCCAAACAACGACTTCCTCTTCCGGTGAAATCATCCTGCTCGTTGAAGACGATCCCGGAGTACGCCAAACCACCCGAAGGCTGCTTGAGTCGCTGGGCTATGAAATCATCGAAGCGGAAAACGGACGCGAGGCTCTGGAGCTGGGCGATGCACTGCTGCAGAACATCGACCTGCTTTTCAGCGACATCATGATGCCGGACATGGATGGCGTTCAGCTGGCCGATGCGCTGCGTATCCGCTGTCCGCACCTGCGCGTGATTCTTTCCTCAGGCTATCCTGATGAAAAACTGGCCCGACAGGGGCTGCTGCCGGAGAAGTATGCGTTTATCGCCAAGCCGTTTCTGGATGATCACCTCGCCCTGCTCCTGCGCACACTGCTGAATGAATGATCGACCGGCGTCTTCCGCCCGGGAAGATCAATCACGTTCGGGATTCAGGCAGGCGGATCATGGCGCTGAAAATAAGCATCAGCACGGCAATGCCCGCTGCCGCCAAAAATACCGCCTGGTACCCGCATGAAGCCCAGAGCAGGCCGCCCGCCACCGGAATCGTCATGGAAACCACATGATCCAGACTGCTCCCCATGGAAAGCGAGGGCGCAATATGTGTGGGATTAATGGCGATTTTAGACATATACGTGGACCGGGCAATATTCATTCCGAACAGCAGCTGATCGGCTATGTAACAGACAAAAAGCGTCGCCAAAACCACCCGTTGATTGGGAATCCAGTGCGAATAGGCATACCCCATACACACAATCATCACGCTGATGGAATCAATAATCAGCACCTTCCGTTCGCCCCATCGGTCAATGAGCGTGCCGAGCAGCGGCTGAAAGAACAGCCCGCCAACAGCGCCGATCACCCACAGCTGGGCAAAGACGGCCGCGGATTGGTGAAACTCCCGAATCAGTACCCAGGGCCCGAAAGTCAGAAAGATTTGCTTCCGGCCGCCGAACAGAATGGCCATCACATAAAACAGCCAGTACCGGCGATTCCAGACCCACTTGGGACGCTGAAGATGAGCATCCGGCACACGCATCATAAAAAACAGCACGGACGCCGCCAGAGCTATTAAACCGCCCAGAATAAACAGCAGCGTGTAGCTGCCGGTCGTCATTCGGAAGACCATCCATATCATTCCGCTTCCAATAATCCCCGAAGCGAACTGCACCGCGCCAACCTGGCCGAGCCGTCGTCCGTGCTGCCCGCGCTGCGCCAGCAGCATGCTGATGGAACCCCGTACGGGAAGGAAAAGATGAACGCCTGTGCTGCAAAGAGTCATCAACACCACCATGGGCACCCAGTGATGACCCCACAGGGCCACACTGATCAGAGCCAGCCCCGTCAGCAATGCGGCGATGGCCGCAATCCGGGTTTCCGACACAAAAAACAGCATGCCCACAAAAAGGGCGGTTAAAAATCCGGGCGTTTCGCGCGGGAACTCAAGCCACCCGCGGGTCTTGGCGCTGATCTGGAATTCGTCGCTGAGAAAGTTGTTGAAACTGATGTCAAAAATTCCGGTGGCCACGCCGAAAAGCAAAATGCCGATCAGAAACAGCTTCAGCTGCGGGTTCATCGCCCGCCATTTTAACAGATAGGATTTCAAGGCACTCCCAACCGGACGGACGCTCACGGAATAAGCATCAGTTTTCGCATTTCAGCGACAAGCGCCTCTTTTTCGATGGGCTTGACGAGGTAGGATTCGCACTGCTCCATGAACGCGGTCATGATGTTGGAGGCGTCCTGCAAGGCCGTGGTCATGATCACCTTGGCGCCATTGCCCGGCCAAATGCCTTTTTTGTTTTCCAGCTGGCGGATGGTTTTCAGGGCTTCCTGCCCGTCCATATCCGGCATCATGATATCCAGACAAATCAGATCGAAGTATTCATCCCGGCTGAGCGCCTGCTGAACAGACTTGACGGCTTCCTCACCATTCACGGCAAGCACGCAGTGGCCATAGGGGGAAAGCATGACTTCAAGCAATTTTCTGGCGCTGAATTCATCATCAACGATCAGAATGTTTAAATCAGCCGCCATCGCCATCCCTCCGTAGTCGCCCTGTTCGGAATAACGGTTCGTATCTATCCCCTTCTCCGCGCAAAGACAACTAATATATACCGGTTTTTTCGGCGTCTGTTTTCATGCTGAATACGTGCGGAAAGAGCTTTCCTGCTAACGGGGAGAGCTGTTTTCAGGAACAAAAAGCCGGGGAAGATCGGAGAGCGATTCAATCACGCGATCAGCCTGATATCCGAGCGCCGGCGGCTGCGCCTTGCTGTACTCGCCATCGGGCCGGCAAATGCGCACGGTTTTCACGCCGAGGCGGCGTGGTATGGCAAAATCCGTCAGAGGGTTGTCGCCGACATAACAAATTTCATTCAATTCAACATCTAGCTGCAGAGCAAGAATATGAAAGGCATCCTCGTTGGGCTGGCCGGGTTCATTATCCCCCAGCAGATCATCGGTATATATAATGCCGTCAAGCAGCGGCTCCAGCTCCAGCGCGGCAATTTTTTTCTGCTGAATCCCTCCGCGTCCCGTCGTGATCACACCGACTTTAATGCCGCGCGAAAAAAGCAGCGCCAAACAGATTCGGGCATCCTCGTAGAGTTCAATTTTTGGCGTGTGTGACCAAAACACATGCAGCACCTTTTTCAGCATATGGTCTTCCACCCGGCCGAAATGTTTGGTCAACACGGCCCCGAACACATTGCTGCGTTCGCCCGCCAGATAGGTCTGCATCAAATCATTGAACACCAGCACGCCATAGATGCGCTGCACATAATTTGAAACCGCCTGGAATCCGCTGAAAACGTACTGCCGTTCCGGATAGAGCGTATCATCCAGATCAAAAAGGACTGCGCGGGGCGACAGCGCCAGCGGCTGTTTAAACATAGTATCGTTGAGGCTCATACCGCTTCAATTCCCGTTTCATCCACTCCGCCGTCAGATGAAGCCCCTCCTCCAGGCGCGGCGGCGGTGTCCAGCCGGTCAGGGCGCGGAGACGCGAGGAATCGGCGCAAAGTCGCTGCACCTCGCTGGGCCCCGGTCTCATGCGGTCCTGCCTTTCCACGATTCGAGCGGAACATCCGGTGGCCCGCTGGGCCGTCTCGGCCAGAGCCTGAATGGTAATTTCCGAACCGGTGCCGATATTGACGACCCCGCCGATCGCACCATCGCAGGAGGCGAGCCGAATCAATCCCTCGACCGTATCCTCCACAAAATTGAAATCCCGGGTGCTGTACAGATTCCCGAGCTGCAATTCCCCGGCGCCGCTGAGCAACTGCATCAGAATGGTCGGAATGACGGCGCGCGGCGACTGCCGCGGACCAAAGGTATTGAAGGCCCGTACTGTGACGGCGGGCAGACCAAACGACTTCACATAACTCTCGGTCATTTTTTCTGCGCCGATTTTAGATGCGGAATACGGACTCTGCCCCTGAAGCGGATGATCCTCGTCGATCGGCACCCGCAGGGCCGTACCGTATACCTCGCTGGTGGACATATTGATGACGCGCGCGGCTCCGGCGGCGCGGGCGGCTTCCAGGATATTAAGCGTGCCTTCGATATTGGTTTGAACATAGGATCGGGGCGCGACGTAGGAATAGGGAATACCGATCAGCGCGGCCAGATGAAAAACCACGTCGTCTTTGCCGATCAGCCTACGCATCTGTTCGGCATCGCGGATATCGCCGGAAATGATCTCCATCCCCCCGGCCAGTGCCGGATCAATCTGGTCAAGCCATCCGCGCGAACCGCGTGCATCGTAGAACGCCAGGGCTTTGACCCGCGCCCCGCGACGGACCAGCGTTTCAGCCAGATGGCTCCCGATGAATCCGCACGCCCCGGTAACAACCGCTGTTGTCCCCTTCATGCCAGTGCCTCCATCGGGACATGCGCCGCATGAAACAGCGAAGTGCCGCACGTTTTGTTTCCGGGACGGCAGGCCTGTTCTTCCGCGGCCATCCGCAAATCCTCGGGCCGCCCGATGTCACGCCAGTATTCCACCAGCGGAAAAGCCCCAACGCTTTCTCCGCGTTCAATCAATCGGTTGGTCAGATCGGTCATGTCGAAGCATCCATTCTCCGGAATGTAATCCAGGCATTCCGGCTTTATGACGTAGATGCCGGCATTGATGAAGTGTTCATGCACGGGCTTCTCCTGCAAACCGCTGATCCGCCCATCTCCACGGATTTGAACCACGCCGTACGGCACTTGAATCTTGTACTGCCGAACGCACATCACCAGGGAATAGTCGTTTTCCTGCTGAAAGCGAAGCAGCTTGGCATAATTGAGATTGGTCAGCAAATCGCCATTCATCACCAGAAACGGGCGGGTCGGGCGCGGCGAAAGCAGTGACAGCGCGCCCGCTGTTCCAAGCCGCTGTTTTTCCGTGACATAATTCACCCGCATGCCCAACTGGCCGCCATCCCCCACATGATTCCGGATCTGGTCGCCCCGGTAATTCAGCGAAAGCACCACATCTTCAATCCCCGCGGCTTTGAGACCCCCCAAAATATGATCCAGGATCGGGCGGTTACCCACCGGCAGCAGAGGCTTCGGTGTATCATCGGTCAGCGGACGCAATCGGGATCCCAACCCGCCGGCCATAACCACAGCATCGTGCCCGCTCAGCACATCCAGAATTTGTTCCAGGCGTTCCAGGCGGACCGGACGGCCGCCGGCATCCACCACCGGCAAATGGCGAATGGATTTTTCCCGCATGAGGCGCAGCATATCCTGGCGGGGAAGTCCCTGCGTGACGGCGATCGGATTGCGGTTCATGATCAGCCCCGCCGGCTGATTCATATCCACGCCCGCCAATAAGCCGCGGCGGATATCTCCGTCCGTGATGGTGCCAATCAAACGCCCATCAGCATCCACCACAAGAATGATCTCCATGTTGGCCCAATTGATGCGCTCCATGATCCGCTGCATCGGCTCCTGTTCACCGGCCAACACGGCCTCCAGCATCCGTTGCGGGGCCTGCGGCCCTGAGGCCGGCGCCGCGTCCGCGCGAAGGATTTTTCCGCGGCGCAGCACACCGTGTTCTTCCAGCGAGGCACAGCGCCTGACAACCGCGCCGGACTCCACCAGACCATTGACCCCCAGCGAAGCACCGGACTCCACAACGCAGTCATTCAGCAGCACAGTCCCGGAAAGCAGATTCACATCCGGTGCTGTTCTGGCCGAAATACTTTTAAACACGGGCAGGCTCAAACCCTGCCGCCGCAAAATATGATAAACGGATTTACGGTCAAAACCATTGGCGCGGTTCGGACAACCGATCAGCGCACAGGCGGCATGCCGCGGCATATCGCCCAACCACCCCAGCACCACCAATCCTTCGACCACTTCCCCTTTCAGTGACGGGTCGGGATCTAAAATGCCGAGCCCCAGGAATCCTTCCTGCTCGTTGAGTAGTCGAACCAGATCCGGCAACGGAGTTCCCGCGCCGATCACCACTACCCCGCGCGGATAAGACATGCCTTCGGCATTCTCTGGGAGATTGGAAGGAATTATTGGTTTGCTCCGTTTCATCGCCGCACCTCCATCCACGATGCTTCATTAATCCACGGAAAGAGTCTGCTGCTTGGCTTCCGCCGTGCGCAATACTTCCACATAGTATCCGAGTTGTTGCGCGAGAAGATTCAAACTTCGATTCAGGGTGATGGCGGGCAGGGCGTTTTTTGAAGACATTGCTTTCTTTTTCATCCAGTTCCTCCGGCGCTTATCGGGTAATACTCATAATGACATCAAACATCGTATTGGTTTGTGTTAGCAGGTTCGCTGCCGCCTGATAGGCGCGCTGGGCGGTGATCATGGAAACCAGTTCTTCATCCAGGCTCACCCCGGATTCCGATTGTATGGCGGCGCGCAGTGCCGTTACAATGGTTTCGCCATCCTCCGCGAGCGCTTCGTAACTTTCAATCTGGGCTCCGAGCGCACTGGTAAGTTGCGAGTAATAATCATTGAACGACTGATCATCCAGCGCGGCAAACGTGGCGCCGGAAAGGTCGGCTATGGCCAGTGCATTGGATCCATCGCCGGTCAGCGCACTTTCGTTGGGGCCGCCCGGATCAAACAGCGACTTGGCGGCGGCAATCAGGCGCGGCTTGTTCAGCATGGGATTATCCGCATTATACAGCGCGGAATTGACCGCCATATCCGATGCGGTGCTTCCGGTGAAAAAGGCCATCCCGGGGTTGCCGTCCAGATCATAGCCGGTGGTGTGCAGGGCATTGATTTGCGTGATCAGTTCCGAGGCCAGGGTGTCCAGCCCGCCGCTCAGTGAGTCGATATATTCCACCAACCTTCCCCACCCGCCAAGCGTGCCGGATTCGATGGTCACGGGTGTGCCAGCCACCTCAAAACTCAATGGATCAGAAGAGGAAATCGTCAATTCGTTGCGGGTCAGACCATCGCTGCTCACCAGCGTCTGCCCATCCAGCGTGATGTGGTATCCGGCATCCACGGAAACATCCGCCAACTGAGCCAACTCCGAAACCAGCACATCGCGCCGGTCTTCCAAATCGCCGGCAGAAACGCGTGTATTTTCGTACAGCGTGATTTTGTGGTTCAGCGTCTGTAACTCCTGCGTGATGATGTTCAGTCGGTCCACCTCGGAAGTGACAGACCCATTGATGTTCGGCGATACGCCTGTTGCAATGCCATCCGCATACGAAGCCAGTGAGGATGAGGTTTTATTCAGCACGGCCGCCAATTGGACGCCTGCCTCGAGAGCCACCGCCCGCATACTCTCATTGTCCGGATAACTGGCCACATCCTGCCAGGCCGTCCAGAACGCCGTCAGCGTCTCGGCGAGCCCGTTCTGCGTATCCGTCTGCATAATGCTTTCGATATCGGGCAGTTGATTGGCCATGAAATCATTCAGGGCATAATCCGAAAGTTCGCCGAGCACGGCGCGTTCACGCAGCAGGTCGTACTCCCGGGTGATATCCGCCACGGTGACGCCGGTGCCCTGCGCATAGTCTCTCGTGGTGCTGATATTGGGCAGCTTGCACGGATTGGTGGTCAGCGAGGCCACCTGCCGGTGATACCCGGCGGTATCCACATTCGTGATATTGTGGGCGATCACATTCAGCCGCTCCTGCTGCGTCAGAATGCCACTTCGCGCCACCGTCGTAATATCGCTTAATGAGGACATAGGACTACCCCTGTGCGTTAATGAGAATGGGTGCCGACATACCGGAAATGCGCCCGTATCCGTTATAGACGTGGGCGGTGTTTTTCGTACCGATGGCCAGATTCGAAATGGTCTTGTCGATCACGCCGAGAAATGTGCGCGCCATGCGTTCATTCATCGTCAGAATACGACGGATTCGGTGCATGATCGGCTGAAGCACATGCTTTTTTTCGGAGGCGGAAAATTGAAACGCCGTTTTATTTTCGCTGATGTAGGCCTGCACCTGGTCCAGGGCCATGCGCTGGCGGCTCACGGCATCCATGATGCGTTCGCTGTCGCGCGAAAGCAGAGCCTTCTGGAGATTGGCCGCCTCGGATTCCACCAGTTTCAGATATTCCTTCAGTTCCGCGGATACGACATTCGTCTTCATAACGCTCCTTTACCTTCGTCCTTCACCGCCGAGGCGCCGGCACCGCCCGACAGTTGCGAGTAAAACTGATCGGCAATGCCCAGCATCCCTTCGCGACCAATCTCCCGGGCCATCTCTTCAATGGAATACTCCATCAAACCGCCGGCGTGCGATTCACTCTCGCCGACTTCATCCAGCATCGGCTTCAGGCCTTCCTTGAGCAAAATTCCGGCGAAAAGACCTTCCGCATCTTCGCAGGCTTCGCGCAGCTGATCCGGTTTTGCGCCGGCCTGGAATCCCTGCATGGAGAAGGTCGGGGGCCGTGTGTCGTACGAAGAAATTTCGTTCATCATCGAACTCCTGATTACATCGTTTGCACTTCCATTTGCAGGGCGCCCAGATTCTGCAGCGCCTCCAGAATGGAAATGATGTCGCGGGGCGTGGTTCCCACTTCGTTAAGCAGTGCCGCCAATTCCTGAACGGTGGTTGTGCCGGGCAGCAGCATGACCTTGGCGTCCTCCTCATGCACCTGGGTCCGCGTTTCTTCCAACACCACTTCTTCCGCCGCAGTAAACGGTTCAGGCATGTATGCCGCCAGATTCGAGGTGATGCGGACCGTCAGATTGCCGTGCGCCACCACGGCTTCGGCAATATGCACATTCCCGCCCATCACGATCGTGCCGGTCCGTTCATTGATGATCACACGCGACTGCGAATCCGGCTCCACCGTGAGCACTTCCAGGCTGGCCATGAAACGGGCCGTCTGGCCAATATCGATGATATCAGCCGGAACCCGCACAAAAACAGAACCCGCATCACGGGCGGACGCCGAACCTTCATAGATCTTGTTGATGGCATCCGCCAACCGGTTGGCCGTGGTAAAGTCCGCATGATTCAGCGCCAGACGAATGATGCCATCCTGCAAAAACGATTCGGTTTGACTGTATCGGAGTACCGCGCCGCCGGGAACGTAACCCACGGCGGTATAGTTGACCATGTCCATTTGGCCGCCGCGCCCGCCCGCACCGGCGGAAAACCCGGAGACAGTCAGTGCTCCCTGAGCCAGTGCATAAAGCGTTCCATCGGCTGCCAGCATGGGCGTCATCAGCAGAATGCCGCCTTCAAGGGACGTGGCATCACCCATGGTGGAAACCTGAATGCTTATACGATCCCCTTCCCGATGAAAGGCCGGAGCGGTGGCCGTCACCATCACGGCAGCGGTGTTTTTGCTTTTGATGTCCGTGGACGGAATGGTGATGCGAAACTGGTCCAGCAGATTGGCCACGGTCTGCTTGGTGAGTTCCAGGTCCTTATCTCCGGAGCCGCTCAGTCCAACCACAATGCCGTATCCCACCAATTCGACATCATCAACGCCCTCGATGCGGGCAATATCCTTGATGCGCGCCGTAATGGCCCATACCGGGAACCACACGGGCAAACAGGCGAAGATCGTCAGCGCAGCGATCCATCGTCTGCCTGTCATTTGTCTTTTGCGGAAAATGGCTTGTTGTCGTTTCATGTGCGTATCCTCAGAACGGGTTCACCCAATCTACAAAGCGGGGAATCAGTCCTTTTTGGGTCGTTCGTTGCAAGGAGCCGTTGGTCCGGTATTCAATCACCGCGTCGGCAATTTTGGTGGATTCGATGACGTTTTCATTGTTGATGTCGCGAACCCGTACGGCACCGGTCAAAATCATCTGCACCGTGTCGTCTTTTAAAATCAGCGTCCGCTTCCCCTCGATCAGCAGGTCGCCGTTTGGAAGGACGTCCATCACCCGAACCGTAATGTAACTTTCGAACTTGTCCTTGTCCGATACCGCTCCCTGCCCCGAAAAATCCCTGGTTCCCGCCACCGAGAATTTCGGTAACGTGGCGTTTGTCCACTCCAGGTCGCGACTATCCACGGTGGGATGGCCGAAACTGGCCGATCCGCCCAGGTCGTAGCTTTTTTTATCACTCCGGGAGGCATCTTTTTCTACATTGGAGATTTCCGTGATGCGGACGGTTAACAGATCCCCGATCTTACGGGCTTTTTTGTGCCCGTAGAAGTCGGCAGCCATATCCCATCCTCTTGTTGCCAAAGAAGATGTAACAAACAGCAAGCTTAGAACAGCTCCGACCATTACCGGGTTGATCCGCTTCATAAAACACCTCGTCCGCTTTCTTTTTCCAAGTTCACAGCAAGTAGAGAGCAGGCATAATGCCATATGAAAAAATGAGTCGGGGATCCCTTTCGCCTCAAAGGGTTGGGCAGGCGCTTTTCTTTCCCCCCTGCGCGGATTTGCACTTTATGGAGCAGCCTATTGGGGTACTATTCCGCCATGCGCTTGAAACGAATCATACAAACCAGCCTGCCGGATACGGCCCGTCCGGAAGACATCCCGGCACTCCGTGAACGCACCCTGCGCATGTCGGTCTGGGATGTCGTAGCCTGGTCGATTATGAATGGATTTGGCGATTTGTATATCGCACCATTTGCCATTTTCCTGCATGCCGGAAACAGCGCGGTGGCCTTCATCGGAACCAGTCCGTTTCTCGTGGGAGCGCTGGCTCAATTTTTGGGCGCGTTCCTGACCGACAAACAGCAGGTCCGCAAACCGATCATACTGCGTTTTGTTTTTGTGCAGGCCCTGCTTTTTCTACCCCTGTTTTTCCTGCCCCGCCTCTTTCCGTCCATGGCCGTGGGGTCCGTATTGGTGTGCTGGTGCTTGATGCTGGTCTGTGCGCATGCGGTAACTCCGCCCTGGATCAGCATGATGGGCGATGTGGTTCCGGCGAACCGCCGGGGCGATTATTTCGGCAAACGAAGCCGCACTTCTGTGCTGATTGTGATGAGCGCATCCCTGGCCGCGGGCGGCATTTTGGCCATCACAGAGCGCGGGCAGCACCTCTGGTGGGGATACGGCATTCTGTTTTTTGTGGCCTTCGCCGCCCGTCTGGTTTCCCTGCGCCTGCTGATGTCACATTTCGATCCGCGTTACGCGCCGCCCCGTGAATCTTTTTTTACATTTCTGGACTTCATACGGCAGGTGCGCCGCTCGAATTTCGCGCGCTTCGCAATGCAAAACGCCTTCATGCTGGGGGCCATCAATGTGGCCAGCCCCTTCTTTTCCGTCTACATGCTCCGCGATCTGAAATGGTCCTACACGCTCTTCACCCTTTCCAATGCGGTATTCATGCTGACGCAATTTTTGGTCATTCGCTGGTGGGGCCGGATGGGCGACCGCTATGGGAATCGGCGCGTGGTACTGTGCGCCTCCTACCTGCTTCCGCTTGTTCCATTGCCCTGGGTGTTCACCTCCAACTATTACCTCCTGCTGCTCGGGCAAATGATGTCCGGGGTCGCCTGGTCGGGCTATACCATCGCCACACAGAATTTCACCATGGATGCCGTATCTTCGCCCAAACGCGCCCGCATCACGTCCTACATGACTATACTGAATGGCACATACACGCTCCTGGGCGGTATGGTCATCGGCGCATACCTCGCCAATCATCTCCCGGCGGCCGTCGATGTGGGAGTCTTTCAGATTCGTTTTCTTTCGTCGCTGCCGTTTTTGTTCCTTCTTTCCGCCGTACTGCGCCTGGCGGCCGCGGTTTTGCTGACCTTCCGGTTTAAAGAAGTGCGCCCCGTCGACAACCTATCTGCGCGCATGATGGTGTTGCGCATGCCGGGAGGACGCGCCATCGCCGGATTCCTAAGCGCAGCCGCAGCCGCATGGCCTCAGAAATCCGATCACGGCGAACAGGAATAGAGAGCCGCCGGCTGACTCTGCCCGTCAATAATTGAACAGATCGCTCATTGTTAAGCGGGGTGCCTGTTCCGTGAGGCAGGCATTCAGGGCGTTAAGAATTTTTCGCTGCACATTCGGAGTCAGGCGTCGGCCCTTCCGCCCTTTCTGGACCATTTTATGAGTGAGTTGCTCCGTGGAACCATTAACCAAATCGTGGTTCTGAAGGTTCAGCCTGGTTAAGAGCTCATCCAGCGGCTGAGTGCCGAGATTATAGTTTGTCATCGTCATCCTTCAAAGCTCCTTCCGAACGATAAGCCACCACAGCCACCTCGCCCTTCACGGACCGGCCCGAATAATACTCCATGATGAGCCGCGGTTTTCCGGCAACCGTTTGTTCAAATTTTTTCGTGAGTTCCCGACATACCGCCACATCGCAGTCCGCCCCCCAAACCGCCTCCAATTCCTCCAGGAGCTTCAGAAGGCGATAGGGCGATTCATAAAAGATCACCGGACAACCCAGCGCCGCCGTGAATTCCAATCGTTTGGCCCGTTTGCCGCTCTTATGCGGGAGGAACCCTTCGAAGTAAAACCGGGCATCCGCAAACCCGGAAAGCGCAAAGGCGGAGAGTACTGCCGACGGACCCGGAATCACCGTTATCGGGTGTCCTGCTTCCCGGCAGGCTGCAACAACCCGTGAGCCGGGATCGGATATGCAGGGCATCCCCGCGTCCGTAATCAGCGCTACCGCCTGCCCCTGCGAAAGACGATCCAAAATCATCGACGTCCGCCCGGCTTCGTTGAATTTATGGCAGCTGATCATCGGCGCAGTGATTTGATAATGATTCAACAGCGTGCGCGAGTGCCGCGTGTCCTCTGCAAAAATCACATCCGCCTGCCGGAGCGTTTCCACGGCCCGATACGTCATATCGCCCAAGTTGCCGATCGGCGTTCCCACAATGTATAAGGCCGCTTCCATGTCGTCTTTCCTTTTTATATAGAGCCGTCACGATACGTTTGCTGCCTTTCGCTGTCAACGCGAATGCCGGCTGCAGGGCCGGTGCAATTTACGCCGCCGCGGATAATAAAAAAGGCGCGCGGCAAATGCCGCGCGCCCGATATTTCTTACGGCTCCAGTCCGTTTACAGGCTGGGTTCCGTCATTTCACCCAGAATTTCATCGCCCATGAGCTCGTCCGCAGTCAGCGGTTCGGCCAGAGGAACCAGTTTGATATTCCGGTAAATGTGGAATCCGGTACCCGCCGGGATCAAATGCCCCATAATGACATTTTCCTTGAACCCGCGCAGATAATCCACGCGACCCAGCGTGGCCGCGTCCGTCAGAATGCGCGTGGTATCCTGGAAGGACGCCGCCGATATGAAGCTTTCTGTTTCCAGAGAAGCCTTGGTAATACCCAGCAGCACCGGCGAAGCCTCCGCAGGACGTTTTCCTTCCTGCATTGCCTTCTGGTTCACTTCCTGGAAGTGATAGCGCTCCGCCTGTTCGTTCCACAGAAACTCCGTGTCGCCCGGATCGGTAATACGCACCTTGCGCAGCATCTGGCGCACAATCACCTCGATGTGCTTGTCGTTAATTTCCACACCCTGGAGGCGATACACTTCCTGCACTTCGTTCACCAGGTATTCCTGCAATTCCTGAGGTCCGCAAACCTCCAGAATTTCCTGCGGAACCACCGGACCTTCGGTCAGCTGATCGCCCTTGCGCACATGGTCGCCCTGGAACACCACCACATGTTTGCCCATGGGAATCAGATGTTCCTCGGCCTCTCCGGTGACAGAATCGCGCACCAGCAGGCGGCGCTTACCGCGCGAGCTTCCGGCGAATTCCACCAATCCATCAATCTTGGCAATCTCGGCGGCATCCTTCGGGCGGCGCGCTTCAAACAATTCGGCCACACGCGGCAGACCGCCGGTGATGTCCTTCGTCTGTGCGGCTTTTCGCGGTGTCTTGGCCAGCATTTCACCGGCCGACACTTCCGTCCCATCCATCACGACCACATGGGCGCCTGCCGGAATCGAATAATAGGCTTCCGGTGCCTTTGTCTGCGCATTGACCAGTACGATCTGCGGCTGCAAATCTTCCTTGTGCTCCATAACCACGGTGGCATGCAGGCCGGTGGCTTCGTCTATTTCGCGCCGAATGGTCACGTCTTCGATGAAGTCGCGGAATTCGATAATACCCTTCTGCTCCGAAAGAATGGGCAGATTGTGCGGGTCCCATTTCACGAACGCCGTGCCTTTTTTAACCTTTTCGCCATCGGCCACAGAAATTACGGCGCCGATGACGGTCGTGTAGTGTTCCAACTCACGGCCTTCTTCGTTCACGACGGTAATCGCACCGTTTTTATTCAGCACGACGAAACTACCGTCGCGCGCCTGTACCGTACGGAGATCCATGTATTTCACAAACCCGTTGTTCTTGGCCATGATCTGCGGCTTCTTGAACACGGAGCTCGCCGTACCGCCGATATGGAAGGTACGCATCGTCAGCTGCGTACCGGGCTCACCGATGGACTGCGCCGCGATGATACCAACGGCGGATCCCAGCTCCACGTCCTGCCCGTTGGCCATGTTGCGTCCATAGCACTTCGCGCAGATGCCCCGCCTTGATTCACAGGTCAGCACGCTGCGGATACGTACGCGCTCGATACCGACATGCGCGATGCGATCAGCCGCCCGCTCGTCAATTTCCTGACCGGCGGCCACAATGATTTCCCGGGTGCCCGGATCACGGATATCGTCCAGCGCTGTACGCCCTACAATGCGCGTCTTGAGCGGCACCAATTCTTCATCGCCTTCAATGATGGGCTTGACTTCAATGCCGTTCAGGGTATTGCAATCCTGCTCAATCACAATGATATCCTGTGACACGTCCACCAGCTTGCGGGTCAGATATCCCGAGTCTGCGGTTTTCAGCGCGGTATCGGCCAAACCCTTGCGGGCTCCGTGCGTACTGATGAAGTATTCCAGCACACTCAGCCCTTCACGGAAGTTGGAAAGAATCGGGCTTTCAATAATTTCGCCTGACGGTTTGGCCATCAATCCGCGCATACCGGCCAGCTGACGAATCTGCTGCCGACTGCCGCGGGCGCCGGAATCCACCATCATAAACACGGGATTCGGTGATGAACGGCCTTCGTTTTGGCGCATGACATCGAACATCACGCGTGAAATTTCTTCCGTGGCGTGCGTCCAGATATCAATAATCTTGTTGTAGCGTTCCCCATCGGTAATCACACCCTTGTGGTATTGCGCTTCCACTTCGGCGATCTGGTTTTTGGCATCGTTAATGCAACGCTGTTTTTCCTGCGGAATGATCATATCCACCATGCCGATGGAAATTCCGCCGCGCGTGGCATGGAAGAAGCCCAGATTTTTAAGTAAATCCAGCACCTTCACGGTCACATCATGACCGGAGTGCTGATAGCATTCCCAAATCATGTCGCCCAGAATTTTCTTGGTGACCGTTTTATTCATGAACCCCAGAACGTCCGGCCAGATCTCGCTGAAAAACACGCGGCCCACCGTCGTCACAATGACCGAGCGGTCTTTCAAGCCGAAGTGCGTGTCACGCTGGTAATCCGGATTTTTGAAGCGGATCACCGTATGAACGGAAACCGCGCCTTCATCAAAGGCCGTATGCACTTCCTCGGCGTCGCCGAGCAGCGGCACATGGATAATTTCACTCTCTTTCAAACTGGCGGGATCTTTGCGCAGGACTTCTGCCTGGAGACGAACCTTCGCTTCCTGGGGCGTTTCCATGGTCAGGTAATAGCATCCCAGTGCGATGTCCTGCGTCGGCGTGGTCACCGGCTTTCCGCTGGACGGGGCAAAGATATTGTTCGGCGCCAGCATGAGCAGGCGGGACTCCAGCTGCGCTTCAATGGAAAGCGGAACGTGTACGGCCATCTGGTCACCGTCAAAGTCCGCGTTGTACGCCGTACAAACCAGCGGATGCAGGCGAATCGCTTCGCCTTCAATGAGCACCGGTTCGAACGACTGAATACTCAAGCGGTGCAGCGTCGGCGCACGGTTCAGCATCACCGTATGCCCGCGAGTCACTTCTTCGAGAATATCCCACACCTCATCGGCCTCGCGCTCAATCATCTTCTTGGCGCTGCGCACCGTATGTACGACACCCATCTCTTTCAGGCGGCGAATGATGAACGGCTCGAACAGCACCAGGGCCATTTTTTTCGGAAGACCGCATTGCTTCAGTTCCAGGTCCGGCCCCACCACAATGACGGAACGCCCGGAGTAGTCCACGCGCTTTCCAAGCAGGTTCTGGCGGAAGCGTCCCTGTTTGCCCTTCAGCATATCGCTCAGCGACTTCAGCGGCCGATTGCCCGCTCCGGTCACCGCGCGCCCGTGACGTCCATTGTCAAACAGAGCATCCACGGCCTCCTGCAGCATGCGCTTTTCATTGCGGATAATGACGTCCGGCGTCTTAAGCTGAAGCAGGTTTTTCAACCGGTTGTTCCGGTTAATCACACGGCGGTACAAATCGTTCAGGTCCGACGTCGCAAAACGGCCGCCTTCCAGCGGTACGAGCGGACGCAGATCGGGCGGAATCACGGGAAGCACTTCCAAAATCATCCATTCCGGACGGGCATTGCTCATGCGCAGACCATCAAACACTTTCATCCGCTTGGCGATTTTTTTCCGGTTTTGCTTGCTGCGTGTCGCCTCCATCTGCGTTTCCAAATCAGCGAGTTCTTCCTCGTAATTGATTAGGCGCATCAAATCGCGAACCCCTTCGGCGCCCATTTTGGCGACAAAGCTGGTTTCCCCATAGGTTTCCTGCGCTTCGCGAAACTCCATCTCGCTGAGCAGCTGTTTGACTTTGAGCGGCGTGTCGCCGGGATCGGTCACGACGTAATCTTCATAATACAGCACCCGCTCCAGGGCCCGGGCGGTCATATCAAGAACCAACCCCATGCGGCTCGGAGTGCATTTGAAGAACCAGATGTGCGAAACCGGAACGGCCAATTCAATATGCCCCATGCGCTCGCGGCGCACACTGGCCTTGGTCACTTCCACACCACACCGATCACAGATCACGTTCTTGTGCTTGATGCGCTTATACTTTCCGCAACTGCACTCCCAGTCCTTCGTCGGACCGAAAATGCGCTCACAGAACAGTCCGCCCTTTTCCGGTTTGAAGGTCCGGTAGTTGATCGTTTCCGGATTCTTCACTTCGCCGAAACTCCAGGAGCGGATCGTCTCCGGCGAGGCCAGGGTGATGTTTGCCGTCTCGAAGTTGTTCTTCTTCTCAATACCCAAAATATCTTCTGCGTTGCTGCTGTCCACGGTTGTCCTCCCTTTAAACAAAGAGATTGAATATTCGTTGCTTATTTATTCACTCGGATATCGAGAGCCAGACTCTGCATTTCCTTCATCAATACATTGAATGATTCCGGCATGCCGGCTTCCAGCGAGTTCTGCCCTTTGACGATCGATTCGTAAATGCGGGTACGTCCCTGCAAGTCATCGCTCTTCACCGTCAACAGTTCCTGCAGCGCATAGGCCGCGCCATAGGCTTCCATCGCCCAGACTTCCATTTCGCCGAAACGCTGTCCGCCGTACTGAGCCTTTCCGCCCAGCGGCTGCTGCGTAACCAGCGAATACGGACCTACGGCGCGCGCATGAATCTTGTCGCTCACCAAATGGTGCAGCTTCAGCATATACATCATGCCCACCGTCACGCGCTGATCGAACGGCTCACCCGTCCGTCCGTCGTACAGAACGGTCTTTCCGTCCACCTGTCCTTTTTCGTTCGTGGACAGCCCGGCTTCTTTCATCTTGGCAAACACTTCCTCTTCCGAGATACCATCAAACACCGGCGTGTCCGCATAAAGCCCCAGCAACTTACAGGCAAGACCCAGATGTATTTCCAACACCTGCCCCACATTCATACGGGACGGCACACCCAGCGGATTCAACACGATATCCACGGGCGTTCCATCCGGCAGAAACGGCATATCGCCTTCCGGAACAATCGTGGCGATAACACCCTTGTTACCGTGACGACCGGCCATCTTGTCACCGACGGACAGCTTTTTCTTGCTGGCGATGTACACCTTAACCTGCTTAATGATTCCGGCATCCACTTCATCGCCGCTTTCCAGCCGATCCATGGAACGATCACGGTCTTCTTCCAGCTCCGCAAAGCGGGCTTCGAAGTCGCGGATGATTCCCTGAATCTTGATCTGGATCGGGCTGGGATCAATTTCGATGTGATCGTGCGCCGCCGCCAATTTCCGCAGCAGCGTTTTGGTGATTTTGCGATTGGCCGGAATAATAATTTCGCCGGTCTCCACATTCACCACATCCAGCGGAATCTTCTCGCCGAGCAGCACATTGCTCAGGGCTTCGGTCAAATCCTCCGTCAGCTGATTCTTGCGGGTCTTGTAATCCTCGTCCACCGTTTTGATCTGCTTGCGGCGTTCCGATGACGTCATTTTGTTCCGCTTCACCGGATTGCGTGCCGACACCTTGACGTCCATCACGATGCCTTCTGTTCCGCTCGGAACCGTCAGCGATGTATCACGCACGTCCGCAGCCTTCTCCCCGAAAATGGCCCGGAGCAATCGCTCTTCGGGAGCCAGTTCGGTTTCACTCTTGGGGGTGATTTTCCCCACCAGAATGTCGCCCGGATGCACTTCCGCTCCGATCCGCACCACGCCGCCGTGATCCAGATTCTTCAGCGCTTCCTCGCCCACGTTCGGAATATCCCGTGTAATTTCCTCGGGACCCAGCTTGGTATCACGCGCGCCGCATTCGAATTCTTCAATGTGAATGGAGGTATACACGTCCTCTTTCACCAGTTTTTCGCTGATGATGATGGCGTCTTCAAAGTTGTATCCGCACCACGGCATGAACGCCGCCAGCACGTTACGCCCCAGGGAAAGCTCGCCTTCGCTCGTTCCCGGACCATCCGCCAAGACCGTTCCTTTGGCCACTTTCTGGCCCTTCTGGACGATAGGCTTCTGGTTCATGCAGGTTCCGGCGTTCGAGCGCATGAACTTGCGCAGTTCATAGACCCGGTATCCGGCTTCCGTTGATCCGGCGTCCACCGGCTTGCCGCTCTTCATCGGCGGCAGCGAACCATCCTTGGAGACGATTACGCGATCCGCAGATACATACGCGACCACCCCGGCGTCCAGACAGATCGTCATCACGCGCGAATCGCGAGCCACGCGGCTTTCCATCCCGGTGGCCACATAGGGCCGCTCGGTGACCAGCAGAGGAACCGCCTGGCGCTGCATGTTGGATCCCATCAATGCCCGGTTGGCGTCGTCGTGTTCCAAAAACGGAATAAGACTGGCCGCCACGCTGACGAGCTGTTTGGGAGAAACATCCATGTAGTCCACGCGATCAGCCGGCACTTCCAGGAAGTCGCCGCGCGAACGAACGGAAACCTTTTCGTTGATGAATCGGCCTTTTTCGTCAATGGGCGCATTGGCCTGCGCAATGATGAATTTTTCCTCTTCATCAGCGGTCAGATAATGCACATCGGCAGTGACGCGACCCTTGTCTACCTTGCGATACGGACTTTCAATAAAGCCGAACTCATTGACATGCGCGTAGGTGCTCAGCGACGAGATCAGACCGATGTTCGGACCTTCCGGCGTTTCCACCGGGCAGATACGTCCGTAATGGCTGCTGTGAACGTCGCGCACTTCGAACCCGGCGCGTTCGCGGCTCAGGCCTCCCGGTCCGAGGGCGCTTAACCGGCGCTTGTGCGTCAGTTCCGCCAACGGATTGGTTTGGTCCATGAACTGACTGAGCTGGCTGCGTCCAAAGAAGTCCTTGATCACTGCGGCCAGCGCCTTGGGATTGATCAGTTTCTGAGGGGTCAGCTTGTCTTCCGTGGTGTCGAAAAGCGTCATGCGCTCTTTCACCAGCCGTTCCGTACGGGCCAATCCCACTCGGCATTGTGCCTCCAGGAGTTCACCCACTGTACGAACACGGCGGCTGCCCAGGTGGTCAATATCATCAATCGTTCCAACACCGCGGCGCAGGTTGATCAAATAACGAACGGCGGCAATCAAATCTTCTTTCTGCAAAACGCGGCATTCGTTGCCCTTTTCCAAACCCAGCTTCTGCTGAATCTTGTAGCGTCCAACGCGCCCCAGATCGTACCGGCGCTCATCGAAGAAAATGCGCTTGATCAGCTGACGGGCATTGGAAGGGGTCGGCGGATCGCCCGGACGCAGGCGGTGATAAATATCTTTCAACGCATCGTCCACGCTGCTGGTGGGATCCTTCATCACGCTCTTCAGGAAGATACCTTCATCCCAGGAAACATCCACCACATGGGCTTCTTTTTCCCCGGCGGCCTTCATCTGTTCGGCCAATTCCTTGGTGAACGGATCGTACTTTCGCGCCAGAATCGTCTGCGAATCTGCATCAATCACATCCTGGGCGATAACCCGGCAGACAAACCGCTCAGGCTCAATCTTGCTTTTCAGCGAAACCTTTTCAAAGGTGTAGTACAGTTTCAGCAATTCCTCGTCGGTCCCGTAACCCAGCGCACGCAGGAACGTGGTCATTAAAAACTTTCGGCGACGGCGCTTGCGGTCCAGGTAAATGTACATGAGGTCGGAGGTATCGAACTGCACTTCAACCCAGGATCCACGGTCAGGAATAATTCGGAATGAATAGAGAATGGAACCGTTGGCGTGCTGTCCCTGCTCAAAGCAGATACCCGGCGAACGGTGCAGCTGGCTGACAATCACCCGCTCTGCGCCGTTGATCACAAACGTACCCTGTTCAGTGATCAGCGGGATTTCGCCCATGTATACATCTTCCTCGCGGACGTCCTTACCCTCTTTCAATCGGAACGTGACATACATCGTGGCCGCATACGAGGTGCCTTCGCGCAAACACTCCACCGGCGCCTGCTTGATTTCGCCGATTTCATATTTCACAAAATCCAGCACACATTGCCCATCGTAACTCTCGATGGGAAAAACTTCCTTAAAAACCGATTGCAAACCGACCGCTTTGCGACGGCTTGCCGGCACTTCCTGCTGCAAGAAATCCTTGTAGGAAGATGTCTGAATCTCAATGAGATCCGGCAAATCGATTATATCCTTCAACTTTCCGAAATTTGTTCTGCCACCCATGCTAGAACCTCAGGTGTTAATGGTTAACGTGCATTGTTGATCAGGGGGCCGCCCTGATGAAGTCTGCTTTCGCGTAGTGATGATCCCGCCGTCCGACAAAAGCGCAAAACAATACGGAACACGGCGCTTCCGCAGAAGCGCCCTGTCCGTATTGTTTGTACGTGGAATAATGTTTCTTACTTAATTTCAACCGTTGCACCGGCTGCTTCCAGCTTTTCCTTCATCTGAGCTGCTTCTTCCTTGCTGGCGCCTTCCTTGACAGTTTTCGGAGCGCCATCGACAAGGTCTTTGGCTTCCTTCAGCCCCAGACCGGTGATAGCGCGGATTTCCTTAATGACCTGAATTTTCTGGGCACCGGCACCGGCCAGAACCACGGTGAATTCGGTCTTCTCTTCCGCGGCAGCCGCAGCGCCGGCGCCACCGGCCATGGGCATCGCCATCGCCATCGGAGCCGCCGCCGAAACGCCCAGACGGACTTCCAGCGCCTTGACCAGTTTCGACAGTTCCAACACGGAAATCGTCTCCACCCAATCCACAAACTCTGCCATTTTGCCTTCCAGTTTCGGGGCTTCTTTTTCTACCACTTCTGCATTATTTTCCGCCATGTTATGTTCCTCCTAAGTAACTGATTCTGTTGTTATGAAATGTTATGCTTTTTCTTTTTTATCCTGCGCCGCCTTCAATACGTAGACCAGGCTGGACACTTTCTGCTGGAATACGCCAACCAATTGCGTCATCGGTGCCGCAAGGGTTGAAACCAGCATACCGTACAGAATTTCTCTGGACGGCAGGTCCGCCAGTGCCTGTATTTCATCCGCACTGATGGTCTTCCCAGAAAGCGTACCCAATTTCAGGTTCATCTTGCTGGTGGCCTTGATGAAGTCCTTAATGACTTTCGCCGTCTGGACCACATCGCCCGACCCGGTCACCATGGCGGTCGGACCGCCTAATGCCTTGTCGATGCCTGTGTATTTCAGCTCTTTTGCCACGACGTTGAACACGGTGTTCTTCACAACCTGAAGCCGGGCATTTACGCCTGACAACTGCTTGCGCAGCGTTTCCGATTGCGCCACGGTCAAACCACTGAAATCCGCCAGGATAACAAATTCGGACGCTTCCACGGCCGATCGCACCTGATTCACAAAAGCTTTTTTCTCCGGTCTCATCGTTCCGTTCCTTATACCGTGTACTCTTTAGCCTTGATGTGCAGGCCGGGTCCCATGGTGGAACTCAGCGTACACCGCTTAATGTAAATGCCCTTCGCCGAGCTGGGTTTCGCCGCGTTCAAGGCGTCGATCACCGTTCTGCAGTTTTCAACGAGGGATTGCACCGGAAAGGATAACTTCCCGAACGGAACCATGACGTTGCCGTGACGATCCATTTTGAATTCCACACGTCCCGCCTGGAATTGCTTAACCGCCGTGGCCGTATCGTCCGTCACCGTACCCGTTTTCGGGTTCGGCATCAGGCCGCGCGGTCCCAGCACTTTTCCCAGCTTGCGCACTTCCTTCATCGCATCCGGTGTGGCGACGGCGACATCAAAATCGGTCCAGCCGCCTTTACACCGTTCAATCAGATCATCCATGCCCACGGAGATCGCCCCCGCTTCCCGCGCCGCATCGGCGGACGGGCCGGTTGCAAACACAATCACGCGCACCGTCTTACCGGAGCCGTGCGGCAGCGAAACGGTTCCGCGCACCATCTGGTCCGATTTTTTAGGATCCACGCCAAGCCGAAAGGCCACTTCCGCAGTCTGGTCGAACTTGGTGGTGCTGTTTTCTTTCAAAAACGCGGCCGCGTCCTGCAATTCATACTCTGCATTCGGCGTTATTTTCTCGCAGACAGCGCGATATTTTTTTCCACTTTTTGCCATAGAACTCTACTCCACCTTGATGCCCATGCTGCGGGCCGTTCCTTCGATCATGCGTACGGCATGACTCAGATCGGTCGCATTCAAGTCGTTTAATTTCGTTTTTGCGATTTCCTCCACCTGACTCTTCGTCACGGTGCCCACCTTGTCACGGTTCGGCATTGGAGAACCTTTCGCGATGTTCGCCGCTTTTTTCAGCAGCGAGGCCGCCGGAGGACTCTTCGTCACAAAGGTGAACGACTTGTCCTGATAAACGGTAATCACCACCGGAATTACAATCCCAGCCTGGCTCTGCGTGGCCGCATTGAAGGCCTTGCAGAATTCCATGATGTTCACACCCTGCTGACCGAGTGCCGGTCCGACGGGGGGTGCTGGATTGGCCTGTCCGGCGGGTATCTGCAGCTTAATTAACCCTGTTACCTTTTTTGCCATAGTGTTTACACCTAAATTGGGCCTCTACGCCCGTTCCACTTGCCAATACTCCAGTTCCACAGGCGCTGAGCGGCCGAATATCGAAACGGAAATTTTAAGTTTTCCGCGTTCCGGATCCACCTCTTCAATGACACCGTTGAAATTCAGGAACGGCCCGTCATTGACCTTTACGGTTTCACCCGGCTCGAATTGTATCTTCGGCTGCACGGTCTGTTTTTTGTCTTCGATCTGATGGAGAATCACTTCCACTTCATCCTGCCGGAGAGGCACCGGCATATCTCCACCAACAAATCCTATGATCCCCGGCGTTTCCTGTATGAAATACCAGGTCTTTTCCAGAATGTTTTTCTTGTCGTCATACAGGGCCAGATTGCCCAGCACATACCCCGGAAAAAATTTGCGCGTAATCGTGGTCTTCTTACCCTGCTTCACTTCCGACACTTTTTCCGTCGGAATCAGCACATCACCCACGTATTCCTCGACTTCTTCAATTTTTTTGCGTCGCTCAATGCTTTCCCGGACCTTGTTTTCCTGCCCGGAAAGCACATGCAATACGTACCACTTTTTTTCCATAACAGCACTCAGTGTTTCTCTGTCTACAGGTTGCCCACGATTTTGCCGACTCTACTTACGACGGCCCAGGCACGGCAACGCCATCGCCTATCGAATCACCACGTTCAGCACTCCGGAGGAAACCAGATCGCTCAGCCCCACATAGACGCCGAGCAAGACCACCGAAATAATCACCACGACGGTCGACTCCATGAGCTCATCGCGCGTCGGCCACGAACATTTGCGCAACTCCGCATGAACCTCGCCCATAAAATTCTTCAGATGCCCATAGGCTTCCATCAGCTTATTCATGGATACATTCCTTCCAGCCGGTCATAATCCCGCAACCCGTGCTTTTGCTTTGCAAAGCATGGCAGGTCAGGAGGGGATCGAACCCCCAACCCCCGGTTTTGGAGACCGGTGCTCTGCCAAATTGAGCTACTGACCTACCCGATAAATACATGTCCTGCCTATTTGATTTCCCGGTGCAGCGTATGCTTCCGCTCAAAACGGCAGTATTTCTTTTTTTCAAGCCGATCCGGAGTCTTCCGCTTGTCTTTCGTCGTCGTATAATTGCGGCGTTTACACTCCGTACATGCCAATGTAATAATTTCTCTAGCTGCCATAGCCCCGCCAGTCCGGACACGGATTCTCACCGTGTCACTTGGATTGAAAAGCGGGTCCGCTCTTCAGAAAGCGGACCCGCTTACGTTGTTTTCCTTACGCAATGATTTCCGTCACGCGTCCGGCGCCCACGGTACGGCCGCCTTCGCGAATAGCGAAACGCATGAATTGTTCCATGGCGATCGGGGTGATCAGGGCGATGTTCATCGCAATGTTGTCGCCCGGCATCACCATTTCGACGCCTTCCGGCAGCTCGATATCGCCCGTCACGTCGGTCGTACGGAAGTAGAACTGCGGACGGTATCCCTTGAAGAACGGGGTATGACGTCCACCCTCATCCTTGCTCAGCACATACACTTCCGCCTTGAACTTCGTATGCGGCTTGATGGATTTCGGAGCCGCCAGCACCTGGCCGCGTTCCACTTCCTCCTTCTTGGTACCGCGAAGCAGACAGCCGACGTTGTCACCGGCCTGGCCCTGATCCAGCAGTTTGCGGAACATTTCAACGCCCGTGCAGGTCGTCTTCGCCGTATCATGCAGACCGACGATTTCGACTTCATCACCGACCTTGACAATTCCGCGCTCGATACGACCCGTCACCACCGTGCCGCGTCCTTCAATCGAGAACACGTCTTCAATCGGCATCAGGAACGGCTGGTCGATCGGACGGGCCGGCTCTTCCACGAACGTGTCCAGAGCTTCCATCAGTTTCTGAATGCACTCGGCGCCGGGGCCTTTCGGATCATTGATCGCGTTCAGCGCTGAACCGCGGATGATCGGGGTGTCATCGCCCGGGAATTCATACTTGCTCAGCAGTTCACGAATTTCCAGCTCGACCAGGTCAAGCAGTTCTTCGTCATCCACCGTATCGCACTTGTTCAGGAACACGACGATAGACGGCACACCGACCTGACGGGCCAGCAGAATATGCTCACGCGTCTGGGGCATCGGACCATCGGAAGCGCTGACCACCAGAATCGCACCGTCCATCTGAGCGGCGCCGGTGATCATGTTTTTCACATAGTCGGCATGGCCCGGGCAGTCCACATGCGCATAATGGCGCTTGTCCGACTGGTATTCCACATGCGAGGTGGCAATCGTCAGAATCTTGGTGGGGTCGCGGCGTCCCTGGCTTTCCGAAGCCTTGGCCACCTGATCGTAGCTGATGTAGTTTGCCAACCCCTTGGAACCCTGCACACAGGTAATCGCCGCGGTCAACGTCGTTTTGCCATGGTCAACGTGACCAATGGTACCCACGTTCACGTGAGGTTTTGTTCTCTCAAATTTATCCTTAGCCATGGACTATTCCTCCTCGCCACTCTTGTTTTATTCTCTACCCTAGTTTTCTTTTTTTTGCACTTACGCAAATCTCTGGAGCCCATGAGCGGGATCGAACCGCTGACCTCATCCTTACCAAGGATGTGCTCTACCAACTGAGCTACATGGGCACCTATATCTCAAATGTCAAAATCTACGGCGCCCATATCGAACCCTGACTCTGCGTCATACGCCCGTCACAGTCTCTGCGCCCTTCTGCACTCCATACGCCAACGACGCCGGCAATAAAGACAAAGACCCACCTGCGCGCACTTCTGCCTTTAATCAGAGGAAGTAGCCGGAGGCGTTTTGCTTGAAATCAATCTTTCTCTATATATACCATCACCGCGTTGTTCAGCGCCTATTTAAACGCGCCGAATTTACAGATTCCTGCTATGCTGTCAAACAACTTTTTGATTTTTTTCAGGGACGCAGACGGATTTACAGCAAACGGCACATAACCACCCCGCGATTTCGCCGCCCCCGTTCGCGCACCCCGTCCCACACCGTCGCTCCCCTGAAACGCCGGGATTCGCGGCCCCGTCTGCCAAATCCGTACCGGGGCGGAGGCTTGCTGGTTTAGTAAACCACGGACTGGTCGGTTCGGAAGCCGGCCCGGCTGCAATACATAAACCAGTACCCGCCGTTTGGATCGAAGCACCCGAAGTCGCAAAGACCATCGCCATCGAAGTCACCCGTCACCGGCAGGGTGCCCGTATAACCGAACTGAGTCGTCCAAAAGCCTCCCCGGGACTTGTAGATGTACCAGGAACCATCCGGCGGATAATAACACCCGAAATCATCAATCCCGTCACCGTCAAAATCCCCCGTGATCGGGAGGGTTTCGTCATACCCAAAGCTATTTACCCAAAAACCGTCGTGCGACTTATAGATGTACCAGGAGCCGGATGGCGGATAATAGCACCCGAAATCATCGATTCCGTCCCCATCAAAGTCCCCCGTGATCGGCTGCGTCTCGCCGTACCCAAAGTGGTTTTCCCAGAATCCGTCATGCGATTTATAGATATACCAGGAGCCGGAGGGCGGGAAATAGCACCCGAAATCATCTATCCCGTCCCCGTCAAAATCACCCTGAATGGGGTCCGTTTCATCGTAGCCGAAGTTTGTTGTCCAAAACCCGTCGCGCGACTTGAAGATGTACCACGCCCCGGTAGGCGGGAAATAACACCCGAAATCCATCACGTCATCGCCGTCAAAATCCCCCGTGATCGGCTCGGTCCCGTCATACCCAAAGTGATTCTCCCAAAGCCCTTCCTTCGTCCGTTTGATCTGCCAATAGCCCGTCGGCGGGTAATAAATCCCGTACCCGGCCTTCCCATCCCCATCAAAATC